>CAYFOA010000237.1:0-12697 GCA_964344575.1 uncultured Rickettsiales bacterium
GCCGCCCCCCCGGGCTTGCTGTGGTACGGCGACGTCGACTCCTGGTCGGTCCGCTCGATCGTCGGCGCGGCCGCGTCGAAGGCCGCCAGCGACGGGTCCGTCGTGCCGAACTTCCCCGGCAGGAACGAGTCCTGGACCTCGATCCTCGGCCGCCCCATTCCGGGGGTGGGCTGCGGCGCGATCGCCCCGAACGGATCCTCCACCGGGTCCCGCGGCGCCTCGGCGGCGGGCTCCGAGGCGGGCGGCGACTCGAGCGTGTGGCTCCGCCCCTCCAGCGGCTCCGTGGGGACGACGTCCTGCCCCGCGAGCATCGGGAGGGTCGCGTCGTCCTCGCCGAACTCCTCGTCCTGAGGGCCCAGCTGGATGACGGATCCGCCGCCCGGCTTCCGCCCCCACTCGTCGACGGGGCTGACCCCCGAGCCGGCGCGCATGCGGGGCATCCCCAGCGCCGCGGCTCCCTTGTCCGCGGGGCGCACCGCCGGCCGGGGCTTCGGCGTGTCTCCGCCGCGCCGCTTGAGCTGCTTCGGGAAGAGCCGCCAGAGCTCCTCCATGAGGAGCAGCGGATCGTCGATGACGCCGCGGTTGAACATCAGCTCGGCGAGGTCCCGCCGCACGTCGCCGGCGCTGCGGTAGCGCTGCTCGGGGTCCCCCGCGAGGCACCGCTGGATGATTCGGACGAGGTCGTGAGGGGCGTCGGAGCGGAGGTGGAGCGGGTTCGTCGGGTTCGCCGCGACCACCGCCTCCATCGTCTGGTAGTCGGTCGGCCCGAGGAACGGGTTCTGGGCCGTCAGCATCTCGTACAGCACGGTGCCGAGGCTGAAGAGGTCGCTCCGCTGGTCGAGGGGCTGCCCCGTCAGCTGCTCGGGAGACATGTACGCGTACTTGCCACGCACGACGCCGGGCCGGCTCTTGCTCAGCCGCTGCTGGTAGCGGGCGACCCCGAAGTCGGTCAGCTTGACCTCGCCCTCGATCGACAGGAGGACGTTGGGGGGGGAGACGTCGCGGTGGATCAGCTCGAGGCTGCGGCCGTGGTCGTCGCTGCGGGAGTGGGCGTACTCCAAGGCCGCGGCGACGCGGGTCGCCACGTACAGCAGCGAGTCGAAGCTGAGCTGCGTCTTGAGCTTGCGGCAGGCGATGAGGACCTTCTCGAGGTCCGGCCCGTCGACGAACTCCATCGCGATGAAGTGGTCGCCGCCGTGCACGCCGAAGTCGAAGACCTGGACGATGTTGGAGTGGCTGAGGGAGACGCTGATCCGGGCCTCGTCCGTGAAGAGGCGGGTGAACTCCTCCAGGTCCCCGTAGATCGGGAGGATCTTCTTGATGACGAGCCGCTTCTCGAAGCCGGCCGCCCCCCGGAGGACCGCCAGGTACACCTCGGCCATTCCCCCTCGGGCGAGGAGGCGGACGAGCCGATACCGGCCGAACGACTTTCCTGCCATCCGCTCCCTGGCTCTTGCGGTGCGTTCCCCCGGTCCCGAAAATCGGGCGACCATGCTCGATCCGGGAACCTTGGGACGCATAGTACCGATCTTGGCGCTGCTCGGCTGCCGGGGGCCCAAGGTCGAGCCTCCGCCGCTGCAGATCGAGCTGTCCGCGACGGACGAGGGCTACTCGGCGGCCGAGCTGGTCGCCGCCCCGCGCGCGACGCTGATCGTGTCGAACGCGGACGCCGACACGGTCCATACGTTCCACCTGCGGGACGGGCAAGGGCGGACGATCCAGAACCTCGCCGTCCCGCCGGGGACGGGGCCGCTGACGTGGACGCTGCCCGACGCCGGGGTCGTGGTCGTGACGTCCGACCACTTCGCCACCCACGAGGCGACGATCCGGATCGTTCAGTCGGAGTAGCCCCTGGGGAGGCCGCCGTCGTCGACGAGGTCGGCGCCGTCACGCGCCATCCCTTCGACGAGGCGGGAGAGGCAGCGGAGCACCCGGTCCTGCACGCACACGCCGAGGTCGTGCGCCGCGCGGCGCTCCCCGGGGGTCAGCGAGTCGAAGGAGGCGTCGTCGTCGGGGAGCGCGCGGGCCGCCTCCCAGACGCGCTGCAGGCCGCTACTGAGGCCGGAAGTCGATGACGAGTCGGACAACGGACTTGCCCACGCGGAGGTCGTCGCCGTCCTGGAACGCGAACTCGGTGAGGGGGCTGCCGTTGAGCAGGCTGCCGTTGGTCGAGTCGAGGTCGCGGACGCGGAACTCGCCGCCGGCGAAGTAGACCATCGCGTGGCGGGTGGAGACGCGGGGGTCGTCGAGCATCACCTGGCAGGCCTCGTCGCGGCCGACGATGGTGATGGGCTCCTCGATGTGGATGACCTTCCCGGTGTCCGGGCCGGCGACCACGCGCAGGGACGCGTCGATCTCCTCGGGCAGCTCCTGCACGTCTCCGACGCGGAGCGGCTCGTCGATCAGGGTCTGGTTGTTGGCGCTCATGTGGTTCTCCCAGCCGGTCGGGCGCCGAAGATAGACGAGTCCATCGCCTGGGACAACGACGCGCGGCGGTGGCATCCTGCCCGCACTCTGGAAAGGGCCTCGATGCTGATTCGCCTCCTCCCCCTCGCCGCCTTCGTCGCCCTCCTGCCGGGCTGCACGGGGACGTTGAACATCTGGACGGTCAACGTCGACCCGCTGGGAGGCTCCGGCGACGACGACGACGACGACCGCGACCCGCAGCTCGACTTCAGCAACTACGACGGCACCGAGTACATCAACATCGACTGGGACCAGGAGCAGGCGCCCGCGGGCGTCGAGGACTGCGCCGAGGAGTACGAGGCGTTCGGGGCCAACACCACCCTCGACGACTCCAACCTGTGCCCCCTGTGCGACCACATCTGGGCGGTGACGCTGGTGGCCGCCGATCCCGACCTCGAGTGCCTCGACGGCACCGGCCTGCAGGCCCGCGAGACGTACATCCGCCGCGTCGGCATCGAGTTCATCGACGACATTACCTTCCGCTACTGGCGCAACCGCGGCGACTCCGACCTCGCCCTCGACCCCCACGGCATCGGCGCGTTCAACGGCGTCGAGTTCACGTGGAGCGGGATCGACGAGTACGCCGAGGAGTACCCCGACGCCGGCATCACCCTCTTCTTCAGTGGCGAAGGCGAGTTCTAGCGACGCGCCGCTCCTCGTCCCGCTGACCCCCGCGACCGCGGGCGAGCGCGCGGTCGGCGGCAAGGCCCGGCAACTGGGGCGGCTCGGCGACCGCGGGATGCGCGTCCCGGACGGTCGCGTCGTCACCACCGACGCGCTCCTGAAGACCATCGCCGAGGCCGGACTGCGTCCCGTCTGCGAGGCGGCCGCGCGCGCGCTGGCGACCGGCGACGGCGAGCGGGCCCGGGGCGCGGGGCGGGCGGCGGCCGACGCGCTGAAGACCGTCCCCCTGCCGCGGGCCCTCGACGAGGCGCTGGCCGAAGCGTTCGACGCCCTGGGCGGGACGTGCGCGGTCCGGTCGTCGGCGGTGGGCGAGGACGCCGCCGACCGGTCGCACGCGGGCCAGTTCGAGTCCGTCCTCAACCTCCGCACGGCCGGCGAGGTCCGGGACGCCGTCCGGGCGGTGTGGGCGTCCTGGTACAGCGACCGCGCCATCGGTTACCGGCTCGGCCCCGGCGTGCCCGACGCGGGCGTGGTGGTGCCGCCGATGGCGGTCCTCGTCCAGCGCATGGTGGCCCCGCGCGCGAGCGGCATCCTCTTCACCGCGAACCCCGTCAGCGGCGACCGCGGCGAGATGATGCTGGAGGCCGGCCCGGGCCTCGGCGAGGCGCTCGCCCAGGGCGTGATCCACCCCGACTTCTTCCTCGTCGACCGGGCCGGGCTGACGATCGCGGAGCGGGGCATCGCCGCGAAGGACCGGCGCCTCGTCCCCCTCCCCGAGGGCGGCGGGGCCGTCGGGTTCGAGCCGCTGGACCCGCGCGACCGCAACCGCGCCTGCCTCGGCGACGACGAGGTGGCGGCGCTGTGCGAGCTGGGGCTCCGGATCGAGGACGAGCTCGGCGGCCCCGTCGACGTGGAGTGGTCGATCGACGACCGCGGCGACATCCACGTCCTCCAGGCCCGCCCTGTGACCGCCATCCCGCCGTCGCGGCGGACGCCCCCCCGCAAGCGGCCGGTGCTGTGGACGCAGCGCTTCAGCGGCGAGCGCTGGACCGAGCAGGCGACGCCCCTGGGGTGGTCGATCGTCCAGCCCGTCCTGCACTGGTTCACGTACTGGGAGCTGGCCGCCGACCGCTACCTCGACGGCACGCTCCCCACCCGGCTGTACCGCGGCCGCCCCTACTTCAACGTCACGATCTTCCGCCACCTCGCGTTCCGGCGCCCCGGCGGCGCGCCCCCCCACTTCCTCCTCGAGATGTTCCCCCCGGAGGAGCAGGCGGCGCTTGCGGAGGGGCCGCTGCTGCCGAACGCCGGCCTCGTCGCGTCGATCTTCTGGCAGGTCTTCCGGGAGCGGCGCTGGAAGCGGTACCGCTACAACTTCCTCACCAACCACCGGCAGTGGGAGGAGTTCCGGCCGGGCTTCGAGGGGCGGACGGCGGCGCTGCCGACCGACTTCGCCACCCCCGCCGAGGGGCTCGCCGCGATCGAGCGCGGCCGGGCGCTCATGGTCGAGTACATGAGCATCCACCTGCTCAGCCTGCTCTTCGCCCACCTGACGTACGAGGCGCTGGACCGGGCGCTGGTGTCGTGGGTCGGCGTCGAGGGGGAGGCGATCCGGTCGGCGCTGGTCGCGGACCCCGCGGAGAACCGGACGCTGCAGACGAACAAGGCGCTGTGGGAGCTGTCCCGCGCGGCCCGGCGGCACCCCGCGCTGGAGGCGGCGCTGTGCCGGACCCCGGTCCCGGACCTCGACGACCTCGCCACGCTGCCCGGGGGGACGGCGTTCCGGGCGGAGTTCGACCGCTTCGTGGAGCGGTTCGGGCACCGGAGCCAGGCGTCCTACGAGATCTTCGCGACCCGCTGGGCGGACTCGCCGGAGCTGGTGCTCAAGCTGGTCGCGGGCTACGTCCGGGGCGGCGTCGAGGAACCTCCGGACCGGGTCGAGTCGCGCCGCGCGAGGGAGCGCGCGCAGGCCGAGCGGCTGGTTCGCGAACGCATGACACGGACGCTGCGCCGGCGCGTCCTGCCGTGGCGGCAGGCGGTCTTCGGGCAGCTCCTGGACCTGACCCGCCGGTACATGGCGCTTCGCGAGAACCAGCGCTTCAGCTTCGACCGGCTGCTGCTCCGGATGAAGCGGATCTTCGAGCGGATCGGCGCGCTGATGGAGCGCGACGGGCTGCTCGACGCGGGCGACGACCTCGTCTTCCTCACGATCGACGAGGTGACGGGGGTGGCGGACGGGCGGCTCCGTCCGGACGAGGCGACCGGGCTCGCGGCGACCCGACGCGCCGAGTTCGAGGCGAACCGGGATCTGGTGCACCCGGACTTCCTCGAGGCCGACCGACACGTGGCGTCAGCGGGCGTGGCCCCGCGGGGCGGGCGGGAGCTCATCGGGCAGCCGATCTCCCCGGGGGTCGCGCGCGGGCGCGTGAGAGTCCTGAGGTCGTTCCACGCCATGGACACCCTCCAGCCGGGCGAGATCCTCGTCGCGCGGGCCACGGATCCGGGGTGGACGCCGCTCTTCCTGGTCGCCTCGGCGCTCGTCCTCGAGCTCGGCTCGGTGCTGTCCCACGGCGCGGTCGTGGCCCGCGAATACGGCCTCCCCGCGGTGGTCAACGTGGAAGGCGCGACGCGTTTGCTGCAGGATGGAGACGAGGTGACCGTCGACGGTTCGACGGGGAGGATCGTGCTGCATCGGGCAGCAATGAACCCGGAGGAGGCGGCACAGGACGTGTTTTCTGTCGGGTGACCATGCACCGCTGCGTCTCGGAACTGCGCGTCTACGCCCTCCTGGGCCTGGCGGCGCTGTGGGCGAGCGGCTGCGCGTCCCCGAGCATGCTGGCCTTCAACGGACCCGAGGAGGAGGAGGCGGCTCGGTACGACGGGGACGAGGACCCGTTCGCGGACGCCGCCGAGGACGGGGACGGCACCGCCGGCGACGACGACGACGCGGCGGGGAGCGACGACGACGACGCGGAGCCGCCGTCGGATCCCTCGGAGATCGTGGCCCTCGACCCCGCCCCGGACAGCGTCGACCACCACTACCGGACCCCCATCGTGATCACGTTCGCGGGCGAGGCGCTGGGGGCGACCGTGTCGCTGTACGACAGCAGCGGCTACGAGCTCCCCATCCTGAACCGGTGGAACGAGGACGGCACGAAGCTGACGGCCGAGCCGGCGCAGTGGCTCGTCCCCGGCGCGCCGTACACGGTCTCGCTGGACGTCGGCGAGGCGAGCCTCGAGTACGGGTTCCACGTCTCCGCGGTGGGGACCCCCCTGGAGTCCGGCGCGGCGGTGGACGGGGCGGCCTACGCGATCGACTTCTCGACCGCCGAGTCGGGCGCCTCGCCGGCGCTGGCGGCGCTCCTGGGCACGCTGAGCAGCGAGGCGGCGTGGCTGTGGCAGGTGGACCTCGACTCGACGTCGCAGGCGTTCTCGGTGACGGCGGGCCTGGGCTCGTGGGACGACGACGGCGACGAGCTGTCGCAGGACCTGTGCACGGCGACGGAGGTGCTGGCGACGACGGAGAGCCCGGTCGAGCTGGCGGACCCCTACTTCAGCTCGGCGCCGGCCTGGACGACGCTGCACGTCGACGGCGTGCCGCTGCACTTCGAGGAGGGGTGGTTCGACGGCGACTTCACCCCGGACGGCCTCGCGATGGTCGAGGTCGGCTTCTACGGCTGGCTCCGGGCGGAGAGCGTCGAGCCGCTGTCGGGCCGGGGCGAGGCGTGCGGGTGGCTGAACGAGCTGCTCGGCGTGACCTGCGAGGAGTGCCCCTCGTACGACGGGCAGTGCGCGTGGATCGAGGTCACCTCGATGCAGGCCGACAGCACGACCGTGGCCGTCACCGAAGTGGACGACGTGGACGCCGACGGGTGCGGCGACGAGCCCCTCGCCCTGCTGAACTGCTCGGCCGCCGGCGGCGGCTCCGCGTCGCTCCTGGCGCTGCTCCTCGGGCTGATCGGCCTGGTCGCCCGGGCGGGGTCCCGCCCTGGCAGCCGCTGATCCCCGGTCCTACCTTTCAAGCTGTATGCGGATCGTGGTCGTGTAGACTGATCACAGTCGAACGCGAAGGGGTTTGAGCGCCTACGGTCAATGTAGAAGCGGTACGTAAGCAGAACAGGTCTTTGGCAGCGCAGTCGGACTCTCCTCCGTCCCCCCACTTTCCTCAGCAAACAGCAGGCTGGTCCGACTCGGTGCCCCACAGGGAGCGCACATGAGCGGCGGTACGTCGATCATCTCGATGATCCAGGCCAACCAGGACCTCGCGGAGTTCCGCAACCTGGGCTGGACGGGCACGTTCGAGCAGTACCTGGACATCGTCCGGGAGAACCCGCGGGTCACGCGCAACGCGTGGCAGCGGATGTACGACATGGTGCTGACGCACGGCACCGAGGAGTACGTCGAGTTCAAGAAGCGGGTGGTCCGCTACAAGCTCTTCGACGACCCCATCGACCACGGGAAGGACGCGATCTTCGGGATCGACGTCCACCTCATGAAGCTGGTCCAGGTGCTCAAGTCGGGCGCCCGGGGGTACGGCCCCGAGAAGCGCGTGCTGCTCCTGCACGGGCCCGTCGGCTCGGCGAAGTCGACCATCGTGCGGCTGCTCAAGAAGGGGGTCGAGTACTACAGCCGGACGCCGGACGGGGCGCTGTACAGCTTCGAGTGGAAGGACGACACCGAGGACGGCGGCTGGATCGCCGACCCGGTCCACGACGAGCCGCTCAAGCTGATCCCCGACGAGTTCCGCGGCGCAGTGGCCAAGGAGCTGTCCGGTGACGACTTCCGCGTCCAGATCAAGGGGGAGCTCAGCCCCGTCAGCCGATTCATGTACCGGAAGAAGATGGAGGAGTACGACGGCGACTGGAGTCGCGTCGTGCAGGACGTCCGGATCAAGCGGATCGTGCTCTCCGAGAAGGACCGGGTCGGCATCGGGACGTTCCAGCCGAAGGACGAGAAGAACCAGGACAGCACGGAGCTGACCGGGGACGTCAACTACCGGAAGATCGCGATCTACGGCACCGATTCGGATCCGCGGGCGTTCAACTTCGACGGCGAGTTCCACGTGGCGAACCGCGGGGTCATCGAGTTCGTCGAGGTGCTGAAGCTGGACGTGGCGTTCCTGTACGACCTCCTGACGGCGTCCCAGGAGCACAAGATCAAGCCGAAGAAGTTCGCCCAGTGCGACATCGACGAGGTGATCATCGGGCACACCAACGAGCCCGAGTACCGGAAGCTCCAGAACAACGAGTTCATGGAGGCGCTCCGCGACCGGACGATCCGGATCGACATCCCCTACTGCACGCGCCTCGACAACGAGATGAAGATCTACGAGAAGGACTTCAACAACGAGCGCGTCGAAGGGAAGTTCATCGCCCCCCACACGGTCGAGATGGCGGCGATGTGGGCCATCCTGACGCGTCTGGAGGACCCGAAGAAGGCGAACCTGACGCTGCTCCAGAAGCTGAAGCTCTACAACGGGCGTTCGCTCCCCGGGTTCACGGAGGACAACGTCAAGGAGCTCCGCAAGGAGACGAAGCGCGAGGGGATGGAGGGGATCTCGCCGCGGTACATCCAGGACAAGATCAGCAACTCGCTGGTCAAGGACACGCACGACACGATCAACCCCTTCATGGTGCTCAACGAGCTCGAGGCGGGGATGCGGCACCACTCGCTGGTGGCGGACGAGGAGCTCCGGAAGAAGTACCGGGAGCTGCTCGGCGAGGTGAAGAAGGAGTACGAGAACATCGTCAAGATGGAGGTCCAGAAGGCGATCTCCGCGGACGAGGAGGCGATCGCGCGGCTGTCCGCCAACTACATCGACAACATCAAGGCGTACACGCAGAAGGAGAAGGTGAAGAACAAGTTCACCGGCGGGTACGAGGAGCCGGACGAGCGGCTGATGCGGTCGATCGAGGAGAAGATCGACATCCCGGAGTCGCGCAAGGACGACTTCCGGCGCGAGATCATGAACTTCATCGCGGCGCTGGCGTTGGACGGCAAGACGTTCGACTGGCAGAGCAACGAGCGGCTGAGGACCGCCTTGGAGGCGAAGCTGTTCGAGGACCAGAAGGACAGCATCAAGCTGAGTTCGCTGGTGTCGAACGTGATGGACGAGGCCACGCAGGAGAAGATCGACGTCGTGAAGACGCGCCTGATCCGGGACTACGGCTACAACGACGAGTCGGCGACGGACATCCTGTCGTTCGTGGCCTCGATCTTCGCGCGGGGGGACAGCGAGTAGGGCCGTGATCACGACGAAGATCGAGCGCGACGTCCGTCGCTTCCGTCAGATCGTGCGCGGGAGGATCCGCAAGGACCTGAAGAAGTACATGTCGTCGGGGGAGCTGATCGGGCGGAAGGGGAAGGACTACGTGTCCATCCCGCTGCCGCAGATCCAGCTGCCGAAGTTCCGGTACGGGGACAACGAGGAGGGGGGCGTGGGCGCCGGCGACGGCGATCCGGGGGACGCGGTCGGCCAGGGGGAGGGCGACGGCGAGGGCCAGGCGGGGAACGCGCCGGGCCAGCACCTGCTCGAGGTGGACATCACGATCGAGGAGCTCGCCGAGATCATGGGTGAGGAGCTCGAGCTGCCGCGGATCGAGCCCAAGGGGGAGCGGAACGTCGTCGCGCGGAAGGACAAGTACAGCCGGATCAGCAGCGAGGGTCCGGACAGCCTGAAGCACTTCCGGCGGACGTACCGGGAGGCGCTGAAGCGTCAGCTGGTGACGGGGACGTACAACCCGAACAACCCGAGCGTGGTGCCGATCCGGGCGGATCAGAAGTACCGGTCGTGGAAGGACGACACGCAGCCGGAGCGGAACGCGGTGATCGTCTACATGATGGACGTCTCGGGCTCGATGGGGGACGAGCAGAAGGAGATCGTCCGGATGGAGGCGTTCTGGATCGACACCTGGTTGTCGACGCAGTACGACGGTCTGGAGACGCGGTACATCATCCACGACGCGGCGGCCCGGGAGGTGGACCGGGAGACGTTCTTCCACACGCGGGAGAGCGGGGGGACGCTGATCAGCACGGCGTACAAGCTGTGCATGAAGATCATCGAGCAGGAGTACCCGTCGAGCGAGTGGAACATCTACCCGTTCCACTTCAGCGACGGGGACAACTGGTCGGGTTCGGACACGCGCGAGTGCATGCGGCTGCTGCGGGAGGACATGCTCCCGAAGGTGAACGCGTTCTGTTACGGGCAGGTGGAGTCGGAGTACGGCAGCGGTCAGTTCATGAACGACCTGCAGTCGGCGTTCGGCGAGGAGGAGGCGGTGATCCTGTCGCGGATCGAGGACAAGGACGCGGTGATGGAGTCGATCAAGACCTTCCTCGGCAAGGGGAGGTAGCGAGGTGCCTGACGAGGGGAATCGTCTCTGGGAGATCCGGTACCGGCACGGGCTGCCGGAGGAGCTGAAGGAGATGCAGGCGCGGGTCCGGAGCGTCGCGGCGGGGGCGGGGCTGGACTTCTTCGACGTGATCTTCGAGATGGTGGATCCCGAGGAGATGTCGATGCTGGCGGCGTACGGGGGGTTCCCCACGCGGTACCCGCACTGGCGCTTCGGGATGGAGTTCGAGCAGCTCCACAAGAGCTACACGTACGGTCTGTCGAAGATCTACGAAATGGTGATCAACACGGACCCCTGTTACGCGTACTTGATGAACTGCAACAGTGCGACGGACCAGAAGATGGTGATGGCGCACGTGTACGGGCACTGCGACTTCTTCAAGAACAACATGTGGTTCGCGCACACGAACCGGAAGATGGTCGACGAGATGGCGAACCACGCGACGCGGGTTCGGCGGTTGATCGACCGGTTCGGGGCGGAGCGGGTGGAGGAGTTCATCGACTGTTGTCTGTCGGTGGAGAACCTGATCGACATCCACGCGAGCGCGATCCGGCGGCAGCCGCGGACGGACGATCCGCTGGTGGAGAGCCTCCGTCAGCGCGCGGCGGAGGGGGAGGAGCTGGACCTCCCGGACGAGCGGCACTTCAAGGTGGAGGTAGACCGGTCGTACATGGACAGCTTCATCAACCCGGCGGCGGACGTGCTGGCGCGTCGGGAGGAGGCGCTGGAGCGTTCGCTGGAGATGAAGCCGGTGCCGGAGCGGCCGGAGCGGGACGTGCTGGGGTTCATCCTGGAGCATGCGCCGCTGCACGGGTGGGAGCAGGACATCCTGGCGATCATCCGGGAGGAGGCGCACTACTTCGCGCCGCAGGGTCAGACGAAGATCATGAACGAGGGGTGGGCGACGTTCTGGCACACGCGTCTGATGACGGAGGAGCTGGGGACGGCGTCGGAGATCGTGGACTACGCGGAGAACCACAGCGGGACGGTGGCGATGAGCCCGTACCGGCTGAACCCGTACAAGCTGGGGCTGGAGCTGTTCCGGGACATCGAGTTCCGGTGGGACACGGGGCGTCACGGCCGCGAGTGGGCGGAGTGCGACGAGTTGAAGAAGCGGAAGGAGTGGTTCGTCGACGAGCGGGGGGGGCTGGAGAAGGTGTTCGAGATCCGTCGGATCTACAACGACCTGCAGTTCGTGGACGCGTTCCTGACGGAGGACTTCTGCCGGACGCACGGGTTCTTCGCGTACGGGTACGACCGGACGTCGCGGCAGTACGTGATCGAGAGCCGTCAGTTCCGGGAGGTGAAGGAGAAGCTGCTGAGCTCGTTGACGAACTTCGGGCAGCCGATCGTCGACGTGGTGGACGCGAACTTCGAGAACCGGGGGGAGCTGCTGCTGAAGCACACGCACACGGGCGCGGACCTGAAGATGGACTGGGCGGAGACGACGTTGGGGAACCTGACGCGGCTGTGGAAGCGTCCGGTGCACCTGGTGACGTCGATGAACGGGCGGCCGTTGCGGATCAGCCACGACGGGGAGGGGGGGAGCCGGACGTGGCTGGACCGTAAGAAGAAGAAGAAGTCCGCCGATGAGAAGGCGGAGGAGACGAAGAGCTAGCCGGCGCGCCGGCGAGCCGCGAAGGGAGTGCGAGAAGGTCGAGTGTCGCTGGGGAAGCGCCTCGTGGAGAAGCTCAAGAAGGGGTCGGACGGCCCGGTGGAGGTGACTCACGAAGACGTGCGGGCGACGGCGGACGTGGTCGGGAGCGGGCCGTACGGGTCGGAGATCCGGGGGCTGTCGGTGGAGCGCGAGAGGCCGCGGGGGGAGGCGGACCCGGCGCGGGGGGAGCGGACGACGCGGGCGGTGGAGAAGATCGCGTCGGAGGTGGGGTACCTGAGCGAGCCGATCGCGCCGTTCGAGGTGGACGCGGCGTCGGGCAAGGGGGTGCTGAGGACGAAGCGGTCGGCGGTGAAGGGGCGGGAGTACGTGGAGATCGAGGTCGATGGCGGAGATCGCGTCGACGTGGGGCGTTTCCGAGGCAAGGCGGAGGGTGGCCGGGAGCGCCTCGGATCGAACATCGGCCACGGGGTGCTGAGGAGGCTGGTGGACGATCTGGAGCACGTCGTGGGGGACCGGCGGGAGAAGCCGAGGGATCCCGAGGAGGGGTAGCCGCACCCAACTCGCCCACATCGCCGATGTACGCCACTTCGGTGCCCGCCGGGGGCACCCAACCCGCCGACATCGCCGATGTACGCTA
>CAYFOA010000238.1:0-12667 GCA_964344575.1 uncultured Rickettsiales bacterium
ACCTTCACAAGAGACAGATGGAGGGCAACTCCATCCTCTCGGAGGTCATACAAGAATCCTTTGGGGTGCTGACCCCACGCCCGACGTCTCCCGAGAACTTTCGGCGCTGATGGAGCGAGAGGCGCCGACCCTCCTCGTTCCCCCGCCCTCAGCGCTGCTCACGCAGCGACCGCGGCCTGCAGCTTGCGGTGGAGGAACTCGGGTGAGAGATCAGCCCCATTCGGCCAACAGAGGGTCCACCCTTCAACCTGGAAGGAGGCGAATACGGCGAGGTCGAGGAGTGGCTCGAAGATGGGACCGACGAGCTCGTCCGCCAGATCCAGCTCGCCTTCGAGGCCGTCGTCGAACCGGAGAAAGACCCGGTAGTCGGCGACGTGTCGGGCGGCGGTGACGTGAGGAAACATCGGGCCTACTCCAAGGGTTCGATCGGATCGAGCGGCAGCGCCTGCTCAGCCTTCCTCCAGTTTGCGTCCAGTTCCGCTTGATGCAACCCATACCACTCCAGAACATGACGGAGTGCGCGGGGCGGAAAGCGGCCGGTCACGACCCCGTCCGACAGCCGGACGGTGACTTCATACTCGCCGTACGCCGCGTGGAAGTGCGGAGGGCGGTGGTCTCGGTAGTACATCCGAATGACGATGCCGAGGAACCGGGAGATTTCAGGCACGAGGGCCTCTAGCCCTCTTCGTCCTCGCCCTCTTCCGCCTCGGCGGCGAGGCGGGCGTCCTCCTCGGCCTTGAGGCGGGAGTACTCGTCGGGCAGCAGCGCGCGGGCGCCCATGATGACGACCTCGGCGCGGGTCTCTTCGTCCCACGCGATGTCGATCTCGATGCCCTCGAGGTGGAGGCTGTCGTTCGGCGGGAGGAGGCGCGGGATCTCGTAGTCCTCGACGCCGAGCACCCGGTCCGTGCCGTCGAAGAAGCTGATCCGGAGGATGACGCCCTGCATCCCGTAGTCCGTCGGGTTCGCGAGCTGGAACATCATCTCCGTCAGCGTCTCGGGCTCGTCCTCCTCGCCGACGGGGGTCCACGCGTAGTTGATCAGCTGCAGGTACGTGTCCGGGTTGAAGAGCGGGTCGTACTTGTCGGACAGCTCCTGGTCGAACAGGTAGCCGGGGACGACCTGGCCGGTGCCGACCCAGCCCGTCGTTCCGTCGGGGGCCTCGACCTCGTAGTAGTCGCCCAGCTTCCGGATCAGCGCCACGCGCGCGTCCTTGTCGACCACGCCCTTCTTCGCCGCGCGGCTGTCCGGCTCGGCGAGCAGGTTCGCCGACTCCGTGGCCAGCGCCTCCAGCGGCGTCAGCGCGCCGGGGTGGTCGCCGAAGAGCTTGAAGTCGTCCGCCTCCGGGACGCCCTGGTAGATGAACCACAGCCCCGTGAAGCCGGTGATGATGATGCCGACGAACAGCAGGCCGGAGACGAGCCGGAGGAGCTTCCGGTTCACCTTCCGGCGGGGCTTCCAGTCGTCGTCCATGTCGGTGCTGCTGGCGACCTTGATGAGCCCCTTCAGCTCGGGGACCTCGGTCGCGTACAGCCAGTCCGTCCCCCCGGGGCGCTGGATCAGGTCGCCCGCGTGGACCTTGCCGCCGACCGCCATCAGCTTCAGCTCGGCGACGTCCTTGACCGTGAACTGCTGATCACCGCGCGTGATGCGCCAGGGACTGCTCATATGCGCTCCATGTGCCCCGTTTGGGCGGCCATTCCTAGCACAGTCACAGGTTCCACGGTCGTTCGTCCGTGGGGAAGCCGACGACGTAGTGCAGCTTCAGCTCCGTCGACGCCTCGGGCGCGAGCGCCGGCTCGAACACGACGATCCCCCGCCCCTCGATGCGGTGCTCCGACGTGTCGTCCTGCACCTCGACCTCGTACTTGCTGTACTCGCTGACCGGGATCGCGTCGCGCACCTCGACCGTGACCTCCCGGTCCATCAGCGACTTCACCGCGATCGTCCACGTCCACGCGATCGTCGACTTGTTCCCGAACAGCCCCTTCGGACCGGCGCCCTTGGACGCCAGCTCGCGCTCCACCACGATCCGCTCCTCGACCCCGAACGGGAGCTTCACCTCGTCCCCCGGGGCCGTCCGGCGGATCGACGACTTGCCCACGTACCGCTGCCCCAGGAAGGCCTGCAGCTCCCCCGCCAGCAGCGGCCACTCCTGCTGGTGCGCGAACGTCGCCCACTGGAACGTGTGGGCCGACGTCGCCGGCGTCGCAAGGTACGTCACCTCCACGCCGTCGACCGTCCACGCCGCCACCGTGACGCGCTTGCGGGTGCCGTCCCCGGGGATCGCGACCCGACCCGGGATGGCGAACTCGACCGTCGCCCCCTCCGCGCGCGCCGCCGCCACCAGCTGCTCCGCCTCGTAGACCTCCTCCACCGGGGACGGCTCCTCGAGCTCCTCCCAGGCGTCGTCGAAGTCCCCCGCCGACGCGGGCGCCGACTTCTCCGCCGGCGACACGCTCGGCGCCCGCTTCCGGCGGGCCGGGGGGGCGCTCTGCTGGAGCACCCACGACAGCAGGGGCGGCGCGGACAGGCCGAGGGCCGGCTGGGCCGTCGAGAGCAGGAGCGTGACGTCGCTCCAGTCCTCCCCCGTGGACTGCCCCACCCAGGCGCCGTACGTCATCTCCAGCGACCCCGCCTCGGGGTCGAGGCGGGCGTCGTACGTCGACCGCCACCACGCGTTGCCGGTGCTGTACGTCAGGGCGAGGTCGAGCCGCCCCGACGACTTCGCCTCCACCGACACCACCACCCGGAAGTCGTCCGTCCCCCGGCCGCTGAGCTGGTTCAGCTCCTGCCGCGCCGCGCTCAGCTGGGCGGCGAGGTCGCGCCGCTCGATGGCGACCCGGCGCAGCTCCGCCTGGGCCGCCCGGTAGCGCCGCCCCAGCGTCGACAGGAGCGCGTCCGCCTCCTGGGCGCGATCGTCCACCTCCAGCGCTTCGGCGCCGAGCTTCGTCGTCGACTTGTCCACCAGCTTGCCGAGGAAGCGGACGTCGAACTGGGCCGCCTCGGCGGCGTCGGCGAGCTCCTTGTCGGCGTCCTCCAGCGCGCGGACCCGCTCGGCCACCTGGCGGGCGCGCCCCTCGCGGATGTCGGCGCCGAAGTTCCGGCGGACGTCGAGCGCCCCGAGGACGACCCGGGCCGTCCCCGAGCCCTCCACCCGGAGCGACGAGACGTCGACGTTCGCGGGCAGCCCGGAGACGAGGATCTCGTGGCTCCCCTTGCTCACCTGGGCGCTCGCGGATCGCGTGACGCGGGCCCGGTCGGGGTAGACCACGACCTCCGTGACGGTGGACGTCGTGTCGATCTCGGCGGCGGTCGCAGGGGCCGCCAGCAACGTCGCCGTCACTGCGGCAAACATCAACGCGCGCATGTCACTCCTCCAACGGCGGCGGCCGATCCTCGGCCCGCCGTTTCGCCTCGACCCGCTCGCGCACCAGCTTGACCTCGGTGTCGCTGATCGGGCCGAAGGGGCCGCGCATGGACGCGAGCTGCATGCCGTTGCGCAGCCCCAGCTTGTAGATCTCCTTGACCCGCGACAGGTCGATGTCGTTCCCCAGCGTGAAGCACTCGTTGCGCCCCTCCAGCGCGAGCACGACGACCTCCGCGAGCGAGCCGAACGCCACCTTCGGCGCCGGGCCGAGGTGGATGCCGAGGTCGGCGGGGCCGGGGAGCTCGATCTCGCCGGCGCGGACGAGGAGGACGTCGGGCCGCTCCTCGGCGTCGGGCTCGTGGAACTCGCTGGGGCGCGCGCAGTCGACGACGACGGCGCCCGGCTTCACCGTCCGGTGGAAGTCGACCGTCCCCTGCCAACCCTCCGACAGGCCCGTCACGACGAGGTCCGCGTCGCCCAGGTGGGTCCCCGTCCGGGTCGCCACCTCGACGCGGCAATGGGGGCTGTGTTGGCCGATCCGGTCCACCAGCGAGAGCAGCTTGTCGGGTTCCCGGTCGACGATGACGAGGCGGTGGAAGACCAGGGCCAGCAGCTCGGCGGCCACGGCCCCGTGGGGCGTCCCCGCGCCGATCACCATCGCCGTCGCGACCGCCCGGCCGTCGTCGTCCTGCTCGATCAGCCCCATCGCCAGGATCGCCTGCTTGGCGGCCCACATGTCGGCCGAGACGAGGTAGCTCAGGCCGGACGTCATCGGCAGGTCGACCCGCGCCGCGACCGTCGACGTCGCCTCCGTCATGCGCTGCGCGAAGGC
Source organism: uncultured Rickettsiales bacterium (assembly GCA_964344575.1). Lineage (GTDB taxonomy): Bacteria > Myxococcota_A > UBA796 > UBA9615 > UBA9615 > JAAESI01. Next base: position 4,203 of record CAYFOA010000238.1, read on the forward strand.
CCCCACGCCGAGGATCTCCGCGCCGAGCTTGTTCGCCAGCCGGACCGCCTCCTTGAGCCGCGCCTCGCTGTGCGCCGCCCCTCGCCGCTGCATCTCCACCGCGGTCTCGGGGAGGTAGAGGACCCACCCCTCCGCCTCCTCCCCGGTCGGGCTGACGATCCCGCGGACGTGGCCCGCGGGCGACACGGGGAGGCTCTGGAGCAGTCGCTCGGCGGTGGCCTGGACCCCCTCCGGCATCGACCGGAGCCAACGCAGGCGGCGGTGCCGGAAGAGGTCCCAGCGCCCCGGCGGGTAGTACAGGTAGGCGAACTTGTGGCGCTTCCGGACCTCGCCGCGGGGGTGGATGACGCGGGGGCGGGCCTCGAGCTGGCGGAGGAGCTCGAGGTAGTCCTGCTCGTCGATGGTGCGGGGGTCCTTGTCGAGGTGCGCGATGCAGGCGGCGTGGAGGATCTGGAGGTCCGCGCGGTGCTCGCCGAAGACCTGCGGGGTGGTGGTGCAGAGCGTCTCGACGTCCCGCTCGCGGAAGAGCTCCAGCGTCTCGGGGCCGATCGAGTCGGTGACGATGACCTTGTGGGAGAGATCCTTGGGGGAGTGGTGGACCAGCATGCGGAGGTCCCCGACGATGACGTCGGCGCGCTGGTAGAAGCGGGTCAGCTCGCGGGTCTGGATGCCCTCGGCGGCCTTGCCGCGGGGGAAGAAGCTGACGTACGGGCGCCGCGTCAGGAACGGCATGGCGAGCCGCGCGTAGCGGAAGAGCGACTCCCGGTCGCGGAGGATGGCGGGGACGCCGTAGTGGAGGACGGGGTCGCCGAACGCGATCGAGTCGGTGTGCTCGCCGAGGACGCTGACGAGGTCCCAGTTGGCGATGCCGCTCAGGAAGAGGATGGAGCGGTCGGCGAACAGATCGGGCTGACGTCGCGCGATCTCGCGGACGGCCCAGCGGTCGACGATGCGCTTCAGGGCGCGGCCGCCGACGACGGGGGTGGAGCGGGCGGCGCTCGCGATCCGGTACGTCTCCTTGTGGCGCCAGCTGCGGGCGCCGACGGTGAAGCTGATCGCCATCCCCCCGAGCGCGATGCAGTCGACCTGGCCGTCGTGCTCCCGGACGAGCCGCCGGGCGAGGGACGTGTCCCCGTCGGTGCCGACGCGGCGGATCTGGAAGGTCTCGCCCCAGAGCTCCGCCTCGAACTCGTAGTCGAGCCGGCGGGGCCCCAGCGAGACGCTGACGAGCTTCTTGGGCAAGGGAGGGAGAGCTTAGAGCAAGCGGCTAGCAGTCGGTGGGCAGCAGCGTGGCGTCGAAGCAGCCGGCGACCCCGAGGAGGACGACCTGCTCGCTGAACGAGACGACCTTCTGGATGACGCCGGAGTAGGTCCCGCTGACGGCCACGCTGGGGCCGGGGACGTCGCCGTCGAAGGTGACCGAGCCGCCGACGTCGGAGTGGCGGTTCGTGTTCACGAGGCCGAAGTTGCCGGCGAGGTCGAGGGGGGCCTCGGCGCTCAGGACGCTCTCGGGGATGGACGCCTGGAGGACGACGTTGCCGGCGGTCGACGACGGGGACTGGAACGGGATCTCGACGCCGCCGTTCATGCCCTCGTAGTTGCCGTTGAGCGCGGCCCAGGTGTCGCCCTCGCCGATCCGGATCGTGAACTGCGGGAAGCAGTTGGCGAAGGACGCTTTGGACTGGAACCCGTCGTAGGGACCCAGCTCGGTGCCGTCGCCGAGGACGAACTTGACCTGGTTCCCGGAGCAGCCCGCGAAGTCGGGGACGGTCGCGTCGAGGTAGTCGATCTTGGCCGCGTCGTCGTCGTCGCCGGTCGCGTCGTCGTCGTCGTCGGCCGCGTCGTCGTCGTCGGTGGCGTCGTCGTCGTCCGCCGCGGTGGCGTCGTCGTCGTCCGCCGGCCCCCCGCTGTCGTCGTCGTCGGTGGGGCAACCGGCGAGCAGCAGGGCGAGCAGCAGGAGCGTGGATCGGGGCATCAGAACAGCGTGTAGATGAACGGCAGGACGGCCGCCTTCTCCCCGACGAGGATGAGGACGACGAGGAGGAGGAGCACGACGACGATGGGGGTCATCCACCACGCCTTGCGTTCCTTGAGGAAGAACCAGAAGTCCTGGGCAAGCTCGATGAACCACATGGGTGGGTCAGGTTAGCATCCATCGATGCGTCGCCTGCTCGTGCTCGGATTCGCCCTCCTGCTCGCCTGCTCGGGGGGCGCGGGAGGGGGTGATCGGGAGCTCGGCGAGGTCTTCGTCCGGTTCGACAGCGACGACATCGCGAAGCGGGCGATCCCGGTGCTCGAGCAACGGCTCAAGGGGGCCGGCGTTCGGGGCCGGTCGGTCGTCCTCGAGGGTGACGGGCGCGTGCGCGTGACGATGGACCCGCGCGATCTCGCGCTCGCCGTGCCCCTGACGACGAAGCAGTTCGACCTGGAGCTGTGCGAGGTGGTGACCGAGCTGCCGGTGGGGACGCTGGCGGGGCGCTCCGACAAGGTCGTCGAGGAGGAGCTGCGGGCGAGCGGCAAGCTGAGCGAGCTGCAGCGCTACATCGCCGCGTGGGAGGGGGAGGAGCGGACGGACGCCCTGATCGTGACGCGGAGCGCGACGGTGACGCGGGAGCACGTCGGCGACGCGAGCGTGGGCGCGAACGACTTCGGGGAGCCGCACGTGGAGGTGAGGCTGACGAAGGAGGGGGCCCAGGCGTTCGAGGCGATGACGACCCGATCGGTGGGGCGACGCATCGCGATCATCGTCGACGGCGAGCTCATGTCGGCCCCGGTCGTGCAGGAGCCGATCCCCGGCGGGAAGCTCTGGATCACCCTCCCCCCGGCGTCCTCGGCCGGGACCGCGGATCGCCTGGCGGCGGCGCTGTCGGTGCCGAAGCTCCCCTACAAGCCGGTCTACGAGAGCAGCGGCATCGCCGGCCCCCCCTGAGGCTCCGTCACTCGGCCGTCAGGGCCGGATCGTCGAGATCCAGCCGGTTGAGGTCCAGGGGATCGGCCAGCGTCTCCACCGCATCTTCGCCTGACAGCACCGGGTCGCCCTGGGCGAGCAGCGACGGGTCGCCGGCGTCGTCGATGGCCGTGTTGCCGTCGAGGGTCGCCGTGACGGTCTCCAGCAGGATGCCGCCCCGAGCGAACCCCGAGACGGTGTTCCCCTGGAGGTTCGCCACGAAGTTGGCCGCAGGCACGTCTTCGATCCCGTCGTCGGAGGTGACCACGAGGCCGTCGCCGGAGTCGGCCCCGTCCGGCACCGTCCCCGCGGCGACGCCCACGATCTCGAGGTCGTGGAGCTGGAGGTCCTGGGTCCGGAATGCGTAGACCGCCGCGTCGGCGCTCCCCTCGATCCGGGAGTCCCCCGTGACTGCGAGGCTCCCGAACCGCTGCACGTGGAGCCCTCGTCCGAGCTGACCGCCGTCGACGGGGGCGGTGTCGGAGACGGTCAGCGAGTCGAGTGTGACCGGACCGCCGCTGCCCACGCCATAGACCAGCACCCCGACGCCGGCCGCGTCCCGCACCGTCAGGCCGGTCAGGTCCGCCCCCCCCTCGTCGATGACCACCCCGTAGCCGATGGTGGTGCCGTCGACGACCTCGGGCACCAACGCCTCGACCGTCACGTCCGAGCCGGACGCGAGGGTCTTCGGGCCGTCGATGACGATGCCCGCCCGGGTGCTCCCCTGGAGGACGAGGTCCTCGAGGTCGGCTTCGGCGCCGCCTTGGAGCCAGAGGCTGCGGGTGCCCCCGACCAGGGTCAGCCCCGCGAATCGCATGCCCGTCGCGGCGGTGACGCGGACGATGGGGGCGGAGGCGTCGGCGGCCGTGACCGTGACGTCCGAGGAGCCCCAGCCCTCCACCGCGAGGTCGCCGTCCTGGAACGGCGCCAGCTCGCCGACCTGGAGGTCCCACGCGGCGGTGTACTCCCCGGGCAGAACGCCGATGAGCCGCGGACCGCCGTCGCGGGCCCGCGCGAGGGCCTCGTCCAGGGTGGCCAGGGGGGCGGTGCAGTCGCCGCCGGCGCCGTCGTCGCCCTCCGCCGCGTCCACCACCCAGGCGGTCGCGGGCGTGGAGATCGCCCCGTAGTCCACGCCGGAGGGGCAGACGATCGGTTCGGGGGTGGGCTCGGGGGTGGGTTCGGTGTCGTCCGGCGGTCCCGGGCAAGCCGTGCACCACGAGGCGACCAACGCGGCTGCGAGCGCCCCTGGCGGCTTCATGGGCGCATCCTACACCCCGCTAGGATGGGCTCGTGAGGACGGTTGCCTGCCTCTGTCTCCTGCTGGCGGCCGCGTCCTGCGCCGCGCTCGACGATCCGCTCCCCCCGCCGGCGGCGGAGTGTCCCGACGGCTCCTACGACGAGGGCGGCGTCTGCCTCCCGGAACGGTGTGCGGAGCAGGCGGCCGGCGACCTGGCCATCGTCCACGTGGCACGGGATCCCGCCTGCGCCGAGACCGCGTCGTGCGACGGGAGCCCGGGCGCGCCCTTCCCCGACCCCGGGTCCGCCGTGGAGGCCGCGCTCGCCGCGGGGGCGGACGAGGTCCGGCTGGGGCCGGGGGAGTGGGTGGGAGCGTGGACCATCCGGCCGGGAGACCTCCCCCTGACGTTCGCCGGCCGCTGCCCGGAGCTGACGACGTTGCGGTACGAGCTCCCCGCCGGCGCGCCTCCCCTGGACTACCCGGCCCCGCTCGAGGTCGGAGAGGCGGACGTGGCCTCCCTGGCGCCGGTGGTGCTGCGCGGGCTGGCGCTCCGGGAGGGCTCGGTGGGACTCCGCGTCCTCGCGGCCTCGGTGCTGGTCGAGGACGTGGAGGTCGCGGGGGTCTCGGCGGCGGGAGTGGTCGTGGGGGCCGGGTCGGGGCTGACGCTCCGGCGGGTCCTCGTCAGCGACCTGGATGCTCCCTGGCCGGGTCCGTCGGGCAGCGGCGTTCTGGTGCTCAACAGCACACTGGACGCCGAGGAGCTCGTGATCGCCGAGATCGACGGCGACGGTGTGTTCGCGGGGCGCACCGTCGGGAGCGACGCAGAGGTCGCGGTGCGGATCTCCCGCAGCGAGATCCGCGACGTCCGCGGGCACGGGTGCGAGGACTACGCCGAGGACTGCGCCGGCAAGGGCGTCGTCGCCGGCAGCCACGCCGTGGTGGAGCTTGACGAGGTGGTCCTCCGTCGGATCGAGCAGGTCGGGCTGTGGACGGGGCAGGACTCCAGCCTGGTCGGGACCGTCCTCACCATCGACGCCGAGGGCATCGCCCCCGCTCGCGGCTTCGAGGTCTCCGGCGGCGACCTCACCCTGACGGAGTCGGTGATCCGCGGCCAGGGCAGCGGCGGCGGGCTCGTGTATCCCGGCAACCAGCTCGCCCTCACCGACGTCCTCGTGGAGGACAGCGCCGGCTTCGGGCTCGCAGCCATCGGCCCCGACGTGCTCGTCGAGCTCGACCTCGTCTCCATCGTCCGGACCTGGCAGGGGGCCGGGGGACTGGGACCGATCGTGCAGGAGGAGGCGCCCGGCGTCGGCATGGCCGGGTTCGGCGGGGTCCGCTTCGAAGCTTCCGACCTCGTCGTCGAGGACGCCTCGGCGATGGGGATCTACCTGCTGAACTCCGAGCTGCGGCTCGAGGACGGACGGATCGACCGGGTCCACCCCGTCCCGGGCATGGCCGTCGCCGCGGGCGTCGTCGCCGACAACCGGAGCGCCCTCACCGCCGAGCGGCTGACCGTCCGGGACGTGGCCGGGCCCGGGCTGGCCGCCCAGCAGGTGGACGCTGTCCAGACGGGCTCGCAGTCCAACCTGCTGTGCGTCGACTGCGAGTTGATCGGCAACGGCTTCGCGGGGCTGTTGGCGGACGGGTCACAGGCGAGCCTCGTCCGCACCACCATCCGGGACACGGTCGAGGCGCCCTCGGTCTCCGGCGTGTACGGCGTCGTGCACCGGAGCACGTGGGCGCTGATCCTCGACGAGGTCACGATCGGCCCCCACGACCATGCCGGCGTGTACGTGGAGGGGGACAGCCGCGCCCTCATCGCCGGCAGCAGCATCGACGGGGCGGACGGTTCGGTCCGGGACGCCCCCTGGCCGCGGGGGAACGGCGTCGTCGCGGTGGACACGCGGGCGAGCCCCGGCGGCCTCGTGACCGGGCTCAGGATCGAGGACACGTCCATCGCTGAGGCGGGGGGCGGTGCGATCCTGCTGCACCGGGCTTCGGCGGGCCTCGACGGTCTGGAGCTGCGCGACAACTGGCGCGACCTGATCCAGCAGGCCTGCGAGGACGTCGGCACGGTCCCGCCGCTGGGAGCCGAGGAGGCGGAGACGCACGACGACTGCCTCGAGGCGCGGTGGCTGGAGCCGCCCCGCTTCGTGCTCCTGCCGGCCATCTCGGCCCCCGAGCAATGACGTGACGCGCCTCTCGCTGGCCGCGGTCGCCGGGGCTCTGCTCGGCGCCCTCCCCGCCTGTGCCCCCGAGCCCTGCGATCGGGACTGGCCCGCGACGCCCGCGGGGGTGGACGTCGTCCACGTGTCGGCGTCGGCGGACTGCGGCGAGGCCTGCGACGGGACGCGGCGACGCCCCTACCCCTCGATCTCGGCGGCCCTCGGGTCGGTCGCCTCCGGCGACGCCGGCGCCGTCGCGGTGGCCGCGGGGACGTACCCCGAGCGGGTGGTCATCGGTCCCCGCGAGGGGGAGCTCGTAATCGCCGGCGTCTGCTCCGACCGGGTGGTCATCGAGGAGCCGGCCGACGGGCTCACCGGGGGGGACTCCCTCGGGATCGTCGCGGCCCCCGGGGCCGGAGCGCCGGTCACCCTCTCCGGGTTGACCGTGGTGGGCAGCAACTTCGGCGTCGATCTCACCGAGGGCGGGTTCACCCTCGCCGACGTCGCCGTCGAGCGGGCCCGCATCGTGGGGCTGCGGATCGCCCTCGGCGCCACCGTCGAGGCCGAGGGACTCCAGGTGCGGGACATCGCCGAGCCCGACGCGACGGGGTCGAGCCACGGGATCCAGGTCGACGGCGCCGCGACCCTGGTGGCCTCTGACGTGGTCGTCACCGCCGTGCGGGGGACCGGCATCGACGGCCGAGGGGGTGAGGACGGCGGCTGCGTGGTCAGCCTCCGTGACGTCGTCTCCTCGTTCCACGGCGAGGTGGCGGGCGGGCCCGTGGCTCAGGATCTGGGGAAGGGCCTCGAGATCGGCGCCGGGTGCGCCGCGGACATCGTCGGGGGACGCTTCGAGGACAACGACGTCGCCGGCCTGCTGGCGCGCGACGGGGGGCGGATCGCGGCCGCCGAGGTGGTCGTCGACGGAGCCGGGAGTCCGACGGGACGAGGGGTGTTCGCGGCGATCGAGGGCGAGATTCGGCTGGCAGCCTGCCGGGTGGAGAACCAGGCGCGAGGCGGCGTCCTCGCGAACGACGGGGGCGTCGTCACCCTGGAGGGCTGCACCTTCGCGGGGAACGGCCGGTTCGCCGCGGAGGCCTTCGGCGCGGGCGCCGAGGTCGAGCTGGACGACTGCGACATCGACTCGGGGGTGATCGGCGACGAGGGGCTGGGCTCCGGGGTCGAGGCCGCGGTGAGCGGCCGGCTCACCATGCGGGGAGGACACATCCGCGACGTCGCGGGGTTCGGCGCGCTGGCGGTCGAGGCGGCGGTGCTGACGCTGGAGGGGGTCTCGATCGGGGGGGTGCACGCCACGCCCCAGTTCCCCATCCCCGTCGGGTTGGCGGCCGACGCCGGCTCGGATCTGCTCGCGGAGGATGTCGAGGTGGCCGACGTGGCGGGCCCGGGGATCTACGTCCGGGGGGGCTCGACGGTGGACTGTGACCGGTGCTCGATCCTCCGCAGCGAAGGGGCGGGCGCGGCGTGCCGGTCCGGCTGGCTGCTCCTCAGCTCGTCGACGATCGAAGGCACCGAGTCGGGTCCGGCGCTCGGCGGCAGCTACGGCGTCCTCGCGACGCCCCTGGACCTCGGGTGGACGCAGCTCGCCTGCATCGTGGCGCTCCAAGACGTGACCATCGGTCCCCACGACTACGCGAGTGTAGCCCTGCAGCACCCGGGGTACTACACCCTCCGGGACGTCCGCGTCGAGGGGAGCGACGGCTCCGCACGGTCCGCCCCCCGGCCCTCCGGAGACGGCGTCGTCGTGGACCGCGGTGTCGGCTCGGCGTTCCTGACCCTGGAGGACGTCTCCATCGAAGGCTGCGCTGGCGCCGGTCTGCTCCTCCACGGCGCCTCCGCGACGGTCAGCGGGCTCGCGTTCGAAGGCAACGCCGTCGACCTTGTCCAGGACGCCTGCGCCTTCGCGGACGCGACACCCCCGGTCGGCTGGGAGGACCAGGGGAGCGCCGAGCTGTGTCCCGAGCCGCCGCTCTGGCTCGAGATCCCCGCGATCGACATCATCCCCGCGATCACGCCGCCCGAGCCGCCGGGTCGCTAGCTCCCGGTCATAGGTGAGATCTTAGGGGCGACCGCCCGGATGGACGGGGCACCCATCCCG
>CAYFOA010000239.1:0-12159 GCA_964344575.1 uncultured Rickettsiales bacterium
CTCCGAGCGGAGCGCACCCCTCGACGGCTCGAGGTGGACACAGGTTTCTCATTCCGTGCCCCCGTCCGTCGCGTCCTCGACGGGCGCTTCGGGTTCGGGTTCGGGCTCCGGGGCCGGGGGCGGCGGGTTCAGCTCGACGGCGCGGCGGATGCCGGCGCGGATGCGGGGGTACGTGGCGCAGCGGCAGAGGTTCGTCATCGCCGCGTCGATGTCCTCGTTCGTCGGGTCGGGGGTCTTCGCGAGCAGGGACGCGGCGGCCATGAGCTGGCCGCTCTGGCAGTAGCCGCACTGGGGGACCTGGGCGTCGATCCAGGCCTGCTGGACCGCGTGGTCGAGGCCCTCGATCGTCGTCACCTGCTGCCCGATCGTCGCCGCCGCGGGGAGGATGCAGCTGCGGACCGCCTGCCCGTTGAGGTGGACCGTGCAGGCGCCGCACATGCCGACGCCGCAGCCGAACTTGGTCCCCGTCAGCCCGATCTGCTCCCGGATCGCCCACAGCAACGGCGTGTCCGGATCGGCCTCGATCTCGACGGCCTCGCCGTTGACGTTCAGCGCGAGCTTCACAGGACCGCCAGTCCGCCGCGCGCGGCCTTGCCCGCGAGGAGCCAGGCGTCCCACTGGCCGTGGTCGGACGTGTCCACGCCGTCGTTCGCTGCACACGTCCGGAGCCACGTCTGGAGATCCTCGAACAGCTGGCTGTCCAGCAGATCGGGGTGCTGCAGGAGCTGCTTGTGGATCACGCGGTAGAGGAGCCGGAGCTCGGAGGCGTCGTAGCTGGCCAGGGCAGTCATGGCGGGCAGGCTAGCGGAGGCTGTGCGGGATGGCCCGAAAAGCGGGCGTCAGGCGCGGCGTCGGCGGACCAGGCCGGCCAGCTCCTTCAGCTCGGGGTGGCGCACGGCGGCTGCCACGGCGACGAACACCGCGACGGCGGCGCCGAGGACGACGAGGTAGGGGAGGAGGAGCGACGTGCCGGCGAGGTCGCGCAGCTCGAGGACCGGGATGAGGAACCAGACCGTCGTCGCCATCACCGCGGTCGCCGCCGTGGTCTTGAGGAGGGAGGACGCCGTCAGGCGGTCGCCGATCGTGCCGACGTGGCGGCGGAGGTACCAGGCCAGGGCCGTCGCCTGGAAGATGGCCGACGCCGTGTTCGCCAGCGCGATGCCGCCGAAGCTCAGCGAGGGCGCCAGGGCGTAGCAGAGGGCGAGGTTGATGATCATCGAGAAGAACGCGATCCAGACCGGCGTCTTCGTGTCCTTGAACGCGTAGAAGACGGGGACGAGGACGCGGGCGAGCGCGATGTGGGTCAGGCCCAGGATGTGGAACAGCAGCGCGTACGCCGTCATCGAGGTGCTGCCCGCGTCGTAGGCGCCCCGCTCGAAGAGCAGCGACGCTGTCTCCGTGCGGAGGAGGAGCAGGCCGACCGTCACCGGGAAGCAGACGAAGCAGCAGAGACGGACCGAGTAGAGGACCGTGTCGGCGACCTTGTCCTTCGCCCCCGCGGCGGCGTCGGCGGCGAGGGTCGGCAGCACGACCGTGGACACCGCCACCGCGAACACGCCGAGGGTCAACTCGAGCAGGCGCGAGCTGTACTGCAGGGCGGAGACGGCGCCGTTGCCGAGGCCCCACGCGACCGCCTGCGAGACGAGGACGTTGATCTGGTAGACGCCCGCCCCGAAGACCGTCGGCACCAGCAGCCACAGCGCCTGCTTGATGCGCGGGGAGAACGAGAAGTCCGGCCTCCAGCGGAACCCCAGCCGGAACACGTAGGGGACCTGGAAGACGAGCTGCAGCGCGCCGCCGATGAGCACGCCGATGGCGAACGCGTACGCCGGCTCCGTCATCGTCGAGGCCAGCGCCCAGGCCGCGCCGATGATGGCGACGTTGAGCAGGATCGACGTCGTCGCGCTCACCCAGAAGATGCGCCAGGTGTTCAGGATCCCCTGCATCACCGCGGCCCACGCGACGAGCGCGATGTACGGGAACATCCACCGCGTGAGCGACTCCGTCAGCTCCAGCGCCTCGGGGTCGATGGGGCGGCTGCTGAGCAGCGAGAAGAGCGCGACGATCAGGCCCGCGCCGAGCACGCCGAGCGCCGTGATCGCCGTCAGCGCGAGCAGCGACAGGTTGAAGAAGCGGCGGGCAAACACGAGCGCCGCCGCGTCCCCCTCCTGCTCCCGGACCTCGCTCAGCACGGGGATGAAGCCCGCGCTCATCGCTCCCTCGGCGACCAGCCGCCGGAGCAGGTTGGGGATCTGGAACGCGATGCCGAACGCGTCGCTGCCGACCGACGTCCCGAGGTACCACGCGCGGACCTGCTCGCGGACGAGCCCGAGCACCCGCGAGCCCATCGTGATGACGCTCATCCCGGCAGCCGAGCGCAGGATGGAGCGGCGAGATTCTGCGTTCGAGTCGGCCATCTGCCCTACAATGCGGCCCGCTCAGGGTAGCGGGCTTGGAGGTCGAGGTGAGGAAGACGGCACTGCTGATCGCGGGTCTGCTGCTCGTCGCGTGCTCCGACAACACCCTCCGCGTCATCTACGAGGAGGCGCCGCTCGCCGAGCAGCCCGACGCCCTGGGGCCGACCATCTGGACCGACGAGTTCCAGCAGCGGACCGTCGAGGCGTCCGACATCCTCTTCGTCGTCGACGACTCGTGCTCCATGGAGGACGAGCAGGAGGAGCTCGCCGCCAACTTCGACAACTTCATCCAGCACTTCGACGGGACGAACCTCGACTACCACATCGGGGTCGTGCGGGGAGACCTCGAGCCGGGCGCCACCGACGACTGGGGGATCCTCGAGACGCTGCCCGACGGGTCGAAGTGGATCGACGCCGACACCGCCGACCCCACCGGCGCCTTCAACGCCATCGCCAACGTCGGCGCGGGCGGCAGCGGCGAGTGCGAGATGGGGCTGCAGGCGTCGTTCTCCGCCCTGCAGTACCAGACCAACCCCGGCCGGCCGAACGAGGGCTTCTACCGCGAGGACGCGCTGCTGACCCTCGTCGTCGTGAGCGACGAGGTCGATCATGGCGGCGACGAGACGACCATCCCGTTGTTCCCGAGCTGCGAGGGCATCCTCCCCGTCGAATACATTCCGTGGTGGATGAATTCCCTCAAGGGCGTCGGGAACCAGGACAAGCTCATCTGGAACGGCATCGTCGGCGATCGCCCCGGCGGCTGCGACGCCAACGGGAACACCGCCGACGAGGGGCACGGCTACTGGGAGGTCATCGACGCCGTCGGCGGGAACCATCTGTCCGTCTGCTCCAACGACTGGTCCGAGTTCCTGACGCAGCTCGGGTTCGAGGCGGCGGGGCTGAAGACGTCGTTCCAGCTGCGTCGCATCCCGCTGGAGTCGACCATCGTCGTCGAGATCGACGGCCTGGAGAGCGCCGAGGGCGTGGTCTGGACCTACGACCGGACCCGCAACGCGATCGACTTCCCCATCGAGCAGGTGCCCGAGGAGCTGTCGATCGTGACGGTGACCTACCAGCTCGCCGAGGACACCGGCTTCATCGTCCCCGAAGACGACTAGCGCTTGCGGCTCGCCCAGATCGCGAGTCGCTCCACCACCATCTTCTCGTAGCCCTGGTCCGACGGTTCGTACCAGGACGTCCCCCGGAGCGCCTCGGGGAGGTACTCCTCGTCGACGAAGTGGCCCGGGTGGCGGTGCGGGTTCTTGTACCCCTTGCCGTAGTCGAGCTCCTTCATCAGCGGCGTGGCGGCGTTTCTCAGGTGCAACGGAACGGGCAGCGCGCCGTGCTTCCGGACGTCGCGCGCCGCCGCGAAGTAGCCCTTCGTCGAAGCCGACTTGGGGGCCGTCGCGAGGTAGAGCGTCGCCTGCGAGAGCGGGAACTTCGCCTCGGGGAGGCCGAGGAAGTGGACGGCGTCCTTGCACGCGACCGCCACCTGGATCGCGCGGGGGTCGGCGATGCCGACGTCCTCCGAGGCGAAGATCACCAGCCGCCGCGCCAGGAACATCGGGTCCTCGCCCGCCTCCACCATCCGCGCCAGCCAGTACAGGGCGGCGTCGGGGTCGCTGCCGCGCATCGACTTGATGAACGCCGAGATGCAGTTGTAGTGCTCCTCGCCGGCGCGGTCGTAGAGCAGCGAGTCGTCGCCCAGCGCCTCCGCGACGTCGTCCGCCGTCAGCGGGTCCAGCCCCATCGGGCGGGTCCGGAAGTGGAGCGCGATCCGCTCGACGGCGCCCAGGCAGCGGCGCGCGTCGCCCCCGGACGCCAGCACGATCCGCTGGAGCGCGTCGTCGGTGATCTCGAGCCCGAGCGAACCCACGCCGTGCTCCACGTCCGTCAGCGCCCGCCGCATCAGGGCGACGAGGTCGTCCGCCGGGATCGGCTTGAGCACGTGGACGGCGCACCGGCTCAGGAGCGCGCCGATCACCCGGAAGGACGGGTTCTCGGTCGTCGCCCCCACCAGCGTCACCAGCCCCGACTCGACGTGGGGCAGGAACGCGTCCTGCTGGGCGCGGTTGAAGCGGTGGATCTCGTCGACGAACAGCAGCGTCCGCCCCTCGCGCTTCTCCGCGCGGGCGACGATCTCGCGGACGTCCTTGACCCCGCCGAGCACCGCCGAGAACGGCTCGAACGCCGCGTCGGTGTGGTCCGCGAGCAGCCGCGCGATCGTCGTCTTGCCCGACCCCGGGGGCCCCCACAGCACCATCGACGTCAAGCGATCCGACTCGATCAGCCGACGCAGCGGGCGACCCGTCCCGAGGAGGTGCTCCTGCCCCAGGATCTCGCCCAGCGCGCGGGGCCGCATCCGCTCCGCGAGCGGGGTCCGGAACAAGTGAGGTAGCGCCTCGCGGCCCATTCGAGGGGACGGTACATTACGCGGTCTGTGTCCGGGTCCGACGTTCAGCAGAGGTCTCGCGAACGTCTCGTCGGGTACATCCGGGCGGAGACGTCCCAGTACGTCCTCGGCATCGCCGCGCTCCTCGTCACCAACCTCTGCACGGCGGGCATCCCCTACACCACCAAGCTGATCTTCGATCTGCTCGAGGACGCCGCCGGCGCGGACGTCGACGCGACGGTCCGGCAGGTCTCCATCTACGCCGCCGTCATCGTCGGCCTCGCCGTCGGGCTGGCGACGTTCCGCACGCTTAGCCGCATCTTCATCTTCAACGGCGGCCGCCGCGTCGAGTACGCCATCCGCAACGACGTCTACGCCCACATGCAGACGCTCGGCCCCACCTTCTTCGGCCGCTTCGCCGTCGGCGACCTCATCTCGCGCGTGACCAACGACATCACCGCCGTCCGCCTCCTCGGCGGCCCCGGCGTGCTCAACATCGCCAACACGGCGATCGTCTACGTCACCGCCGTCACGCCGATGCTCATCATCAGCCCGAGCCTGACAGCGTGGGCGCTGGCCCCGCTGGTGCTCGTGTTCGCGTCCACCCGGATCGTCGGGCCGCGCATCTACCAGAAGAGCTTCAAGGCGCAGGAGGAGCTGTCGGCGCTGTCGGCGCTGGCGAACGAGTCGATCACCGGCATCTCCGTCGTCCAGGCCTACGCCCGCGAGGACGCCCGCCAGGACGCATTCATGGAGGCGTCGGAGGGGTACCGCAAGGCGTACCTGTCGTTCGTCCTGTACCGCTCGGTGCTGCTCCCCATCCTCGCCGGCATGGGCGGCCTGGGGACGCTGACCATCCTCTGGTTCGGGGGCAAAGCCGTCATCGCGGACACGCTCACGCTGGGCGACTTCGTGGCGATGATGGAGTACCTCGCGATGCTCATGTGGCCGACCGTCGCGCTCGGCTGGATGGTCAGCCTGTGGCAGCGGGGGCGGGCCGCGATGGACCGGCTGGCGGAGATCTTCGATCAGCAGCCGGACGTCCGCGATCCCGTGGACGCCGACGCCCCCAGCGAGCTCCGGGGGGCCGTCCGCTTCGTCGGGCTCGACTTCAGCTACGGCGACCGCCAGGTCCTCCACGGCGTCGACCTCGACATCGGCGCCGGCGAGCAGGTGCTCCTCGTGGGGCCGTCCGGCGCGGGCAAGTCGACGCTCGTGTCCCTGCTCCCGCACCTCTCCGACCTCCCCGACGGCAAGCTCCTCCTCGACGGCCACGACGTCCGCACCCTGCCGCTCCGGTGGCTCCGCCGGCGCATCGCGTTCGTCCCCCAGGAGACGTTCCTGTTCAGCATGACGCTCGCCGAGAACATCGCGTTCGGGCTGGAGGAGCCGGACGCCGAGGCGGTCCGGCGGGCGGCGGAGATGGCCTCGCTCACCGGCGACGTGGCCCGGTTCCCGTCCGGCTACGACACGCTCGTGGGCGAGCGCGGGGTGACCCTGTCGGGAGGTCAGCGGCAGCGGATGACCATCGCCCGGGCGGCCACCCTGGAGCCGTCGATCTGGGTGTTCGACGACTGCCTCTCGTCCGTCGACGCGGGCACCGAGCAGGCGATCATCCGGAACCTCCGGAACATGACGGGGAACGCCACCGCCATCTTCGTCACGCATCGGCTCCTCGGGTTCGAGGGCGTGGACCGGGTCGTCGTGCTGGAGGAGGGGCGGGTCACCGAGACGGGGACGCACGCCGAGCTCCTGGCGGCGGGCGGGTGGTACGCGCGGCTGTACAAGCAGCAGAAGCTCGACCAGGAGCTGACCGGCGACTTCGAGCCGACGCCGGCGGACGAGCCCCAGGCGGAGGAGCGGACATGAGGCGCCCCGGAGCTCGCGCTGTCGGCGACCCCGAGTTCCAGGGGCTCGACTGGGACCTGCTGAAGCGGATCGGCGCGTTCGCCAAGCCGCACTGGCGCGTCCTCGCTGTCTCGCTGTCCATCCTCCCCGTCACGTCGGCGCTGCAGCTCGTTCAGCCGTGGCTCATCAAGAACGCCATCGACGGCCCCATCGCGGACGGCGAGCCCGCCGGCCTCGCCCCCATCGCGGTCGCGCTCTTCGCCGTCCTCATCGGCAACTACACGCTGCAGTTCATCGGCAGCTACTGCAGCCACCTCGGGGGCCAGGGCATCGTCCACGACCTCCGCACCAGCGTGCACGGCCACCTCATCACGCTCCACGACCGCTACTTCCAGCGGAACCCCGCGGGCCGCCTTCTGACCCGGTGCACGAACGACGTCGAGGGGATCGGGGAGATGTTCGCGGCGGGCTTCCTGACGCTCTTCGCCGACGTCGTGCTCCTGCTCGGCATCTGCGGGGCGCTGCTGCTGCTGGACTGGAAGCTGGCGCTGGTGACGTTCGCGGCGCTCCCCCTCCTCATCGGGGTCTCGCAGTGGTTCCAGACCGCCCTGCGCGACACCTACCGCGAGCTGCGGCGGCGCGTCGCCGAGCTCAACAGCTACCTCCAGGAGCGCATCAGCGGCATCCGCGTCATCCAGCTCTTCGCCCGCGAGGAGCGGGCCTACCGCGAGTTCGAGCAGCACAACGGCGAGCTGATGAGCGAGAACTTCCGCTCCATCCGGCTCGACGCCATGCTCTTCGCCTTCGTCGACGCGATGGCCCACCTCGTCGTCGCCCTGCTGCTGTGGTGGGCGGCGCGGCCCGTCGTCGACGAGGCGCTGACGGTCGGCGCGCTGGTCGCGTTCCTCGACTACGTCCGCCGCTTCTTCCAGCCCATCCGGGACCTCAGCCAGAAGGTCGCGACGCTCCAGTCCGGCCTCGCCAGCGCCGAGCGGGTGTTCGCGCTGCTCGACGAGACCGAACGGGTCGAGGACCCCGAGGGGGGCGGCCACGACGCGGACGTCCGGGGCGACCTGAGCTACGACCGCGTCCACTTCGCCTACAACGCCGACGAGCCCGTCCTCCGCGGCCTCGACCTCGAGGTGGTTGCGGGCGAGAAGGTCGCGCTGCTGGGGGTCACCGGCGCCGGCAAGACGACCGCGCTGCGGCTCCTGGGGCGCGTCTACGACCCCGACCGGGGGCGGGTCACGATCGACGGGACGGCGACCACCGACTGGTCCGTGCAGCGTCTCCGTCGCTCGATCGGCGTCGTGCTGCAGGACGTCTTCCTCTTCATGGGGAGCGTCCGCGACAACGTCACCCTGAGCGACGCGTCCATCCCCGACGAGCGCGTGTGGGAGGCGCTGGAGCAGGTCGGCGCCGCGGACATGGTCAAGCGGCTGGGGGGGCTGGACGCCGAGCTGACCGAGCGCGGCGGGAACCTCTCCGCAGGCGAGCGCCAGCTCCTCGCGTTCGCCCGGGTGATGGCCTACGACCCCGCGATCCTGCTCCTCGACGAGGCGACCTCGAACGTCGACACCTTCGCCGAGGCGCGCATTCAGGAGGCGATCGCGACGGCGATGGAGGGGCGCACGACGCTGGTCGTCGCGCACCGGCTGTCGACGATCCAGCAGGTCGACCGGATCGCCGTCCTGCACCAGGGCAAGCTCGCCGAGATCGGCACGCACGGCGAGCTGATCGCGCGACAGGGCCTCTACCGGCGGTTGTACGAGACGTACTTCGCGGCCGAGTCCGTGGCGTAGTACAGTCCGCCGCCGTGAAACGCCTGGCCGCCCTCACCGGACTCGTCGCGCTGATCGTCGGCGTGGTGCTCTTCGTCCGCTGGGAGTGGGGCGACGAGATCGAGGCCCTCCGGGTCCGCCGGAGCGTGCCCGAGGCGGTGCAGCCCTTCTTCCCCGACCCCGACCCCCGGGCCGACGCGATCATCGCCGCGACGCGCGACGCGCTCACCTCCTGGGCCGCTGCGAACGCCGCGACCGCGGCCGCGCTGTCCGACGAGGAGGCCACCGACGACGACGACTCGGCGGCCGAGGCGCCCGAGCGGCTGACGGGAGAGCAGCTCCTGGAGCGCCACCCCGCGCTGGCGGAGATCGACTACGGCGAGCGCTGGATCGTCAGCGTCTACGTCCCCGTCGCGGGCACCTGGATCCGGCCCCGCATCCAGCCCCTGGAGGACGGCGTCTACGCGGCGGCGAACGCGCTCTATCGGTCGCTGTCCAAGCGCGAGCGGACGCCCGAGGCGATCGCGGCGGCGTCCATCAAGGTCGACCTCGTGGTCGGCGAGGAGCGCGTCATCCCCGAGGACGGCGGCCCCCACGGCGCGGCGCTGGACGAGGGGGTCGACGGCATCGTCCTCCGCCACCCCGACGAGGCGACGTTCTGGTACCTGCCGAGCCTGTCGGTGGAGCGGAAGGTCTCCCGCCGCAAGATCCACGGCCGCGCCCGCTACTACGCCCGCGAGCTGGCGGACTGGCGGAAGAAGCACACCAAGGAGGCCGAGTTCCGGGCGTTCCGGACGAAGGCGTGGGTCGAGTCGGAGCCGGGCGGCGCGATCGTCGCGGTCACCCGCGGCAACGTCGACATCCCCGAGATCACGCCCGAGCTGCTGAAGGAGCGGATCGACCTCGCCGGCCAGTACATGACCCGGTCGACCAACGAAGCGGGGATGATCCGCTACCAGTACGAGGCGACCGAGGACGACGACGACTTCCTCGACTACAACATGCTCCGCCACGCCGGGAGCGTGTACGCGATGGCCCAGACGTACCGGCTGACGCAGGACGAGGACCTGCTCCAGGCGGCCATCCGGGCGATGGGCTTCTACCTGTCGGCGACGCGCGAGGACAAGAACCACCCCGGCGAGCGGTACGTCCTGAGCGTCACGAAGCTGCGGCCGGACCTGTCGCCGCGGATCGGGCGCCACGCCAAGCTCGGCGGCATCGGGTTGGGGCTGTGCGCGCTCGTCGAGATCGAGAAGGCGCGGGCGGGCAGCGTCGACATGGACGTCATCCTCCAGATGGCGCGCCACGCCGAGCGGCAGCAGAACCCCGACGGCTCGTTCGAGTCGTTCTACGACCACAGCGGCCAGGGCAAGCGCCTCCGCAAGTCGATCTACTACTCCGGCGAGGCGATCCTCGGGCTGCTCCGCGTCCACCAGCTCACCGGGGACGAGCACTGGCTCGACGTCGCCGTGAAGGGCGCCGACTACCTCGTCCACGAGCGGTGGCGGGCGCTCGGGCTGCACCTGTACGTGCCGATGGACGCGTGGCTGATCCAGGGCCTCGAGGAGATGGACCGCGTCCGCCCCGACAAGGCCCGGATGGACTACGCGTTCACCATCGGGGAGCAGATCGCGCGCCACAAGTTCATGGATCCGCTGGTGACCCCGCCGGACATGCTCGGGGCGGGGCTGTCGGGGGTCGCGTCGCTGCCCCACGCGGCCACCGCGGGGTCCTTCGGGGAGGCGCTGAGCGCGGGCGCGCGGCTCGAGGCGCGGCGCCGCCCGGGCGAGACGACCCACCGGACGTGGGCGCTGTACAACGCCGAGTACAACCTCCGGAACCAGTACTGGGGGCCGAACTCGTACATGCTCCCGGACCGCGCGCGGTCCCACGGCGGGTTCCGCGTCAAGCCCGACCACGGCGAGATCCGGAACGACCACGTGCAGCACTCGATGAGCGGGCTGTTCGGGCTGCTGGACCTGCTCGACGAGAGCGCGCCCGACATCGGGCAGCTCATGGAGGACCGCTGGTGACGGACAAGAAGCCGGGGCGGGGGCAGTGGAAGGAGCCGTCCCCGGACTCCAAGGGCGGCTGGGAGCTGGGGCCGATCCTCGCGCTCGCGCCCGCGGCGCTGGGCGCGTGGCTGGTCTGGAACGCCTTCCAGGAAGACGTCATCAAGCTCGACAAGCTCGGCCAGGACCGGTGGACGGGGGACGACTTCGCCAACCTCGCGTGGCTCGCGCTCGTCACCGCCGTCGTCGTCTTCGCGGCGGCCGTGCGGAAGGGGACGACGCCAACGCTCACGGTCCTCGGCATCACGTCGCTGGGCCTGTCGGGGTGCGCGATCGGCGCGTTCGTCCTCGCGTTCTCCATCATGGGCCGCCAGAACTACTGGGACGCGTACCACTTCTCCGTGCTCGCGTGGACGGCCTTCGGGTCCTGCGGGATCAGCCTCGCGTCGTTCTCGATCGCGTCGCGGCGGGGGTCGATCACGGCCTCCTCGCTCGTCGGCGTCGCCGGGGGTGTGGCGTTCCTGCTCCTCGTCATCTGGTGCTGGGCGTGGAGCCCGTGGGTGCAGGACCTGGAGGGGTGGATCGCCCGGACGTTCTGGCTCAAGACGCATGGCTGACGACGGCGGCGGCGGGGACGTCGTCGTCGGGCGGGCCGTCGTCGTCTCCGACCTGCACCTTCAGTCGGCCGCCACCGCCACCGCGCAGCGCTTCCTCGAGTTCGTCGCCCTCCGCGTCGCCCCCGATCCGGCCTGCACGCTGATCGTCGCGGGCGACCTCGTCGACTTCTGGTACGCGATGCCCGCCGGGCCGCCCGCGGAGATCGCGCCCCTCGTCGACGCCCTCGACGCCCTCCCGGGGCGGACGATCTGGCTGGAGGGGAACCACGACCTGCGCCTCGCGCGCGGGCTCGGCGGGCATCCCGGGATCGAGACGCGCCCCGCCGGGGTGGCGCTGCGCCGGGCCGGCGGCGAGCGGATCTGGGTGGAGCACGGGGACCTCGTGCGGCGCGGCGGGCGGTGGACGCGGCGGTTGCTGACGTCGCCGCTGGCCGAGGCCGGGGCACGCGTGCTGGGGAGCGACGGGACGTTCGCGCTGGGGAACTTCGTGGGGCGCAAGCGCAAGCCCGAGGGGGGCTACGCGGGGCAGAGCCGCACGTGGCTCCGGCTGGCCCGGGGGTTCGCCCGGGCGCGCCGCGCCGAGGGGTTCGCGTGGACCGCGCTGGGGCACGGCCACTGGCTCGGGGAGTGGCCCGAGGACGGGCTGATCTGCCTCGGGGACTGGCTCCAGTTCAGCAGCTACCTGGAGCTCGCCGCCGACGGGTCACCGCCGGCGCTGCGGACCTTCGACGCTCAGGCGTCCGTCGATCCGCCGTCGTCCGGGCGTCCGGCGAAGTAGCGCTTCAGCCCCTTGAAGAGGCCGCCCGACGGGGGGGCCAACGACTCGCCCGGAGGCGGTCCGGAAGGCGCCTTGGGCTCCTTGGCCGCGACCGCCGCGGGGGGCGGGCTCGCCGGCTTCGGGGCGGGCTCCGGAGCGGGCTCCTTCGCCGTCTTGGGGGCGGGCTCCGAGGCCGGCTTCGCCGCCGCCGCCGGAGCGGCCGTGGCGGGCTTCGAGTCGGGGGACGCGGGGGCTGCGTCAGACGCGCCCGCGCCGTCACCTCCGCCCTCGCCGCGCCGGGATCGACCGCGTCCGCCGCGCCGCCGCCGCCGCCG
>CAYFOA010000240.1:0-11995 GCA_964344575.1 uncultured Rickettsiales bacterium
CGGACCGACGTGCTCCGCGGCCGCGGCGAGGGCCTCGCCGGAGGTGTCCGGGAGCGCCGCGGCGGCCGCTCCCCGGGCCGCCGCGGCGGCGGCTGCGTCGTCCGTCCGCGGGGCCGTCGCGAGCGCCTCCTCGGCGCAGGCGGCGACGCAGATCCCGCAGCCCGTGCAGACGTCCGGATCGACGGACCAGACCAGCAGCTCCTCGCGGACGCCGCTCAGGGCCGTGGGGACGAGGGGCGCGAGGAGCCCGACCGCGTCGCGGGTGGCGGCGAACGCGGCCTCCCACCCGGGCCGCTCGTCGTCCGAGAGCTTCCGTTGGCCGGCGAGCCACTCCCAGGCGGCGTCGAGCACGTCCGGGGTGACCTCGCCGCTCCCGGCGCCGGAGACGACCCGGGCGGCGAGGTGGCGGTGGGCGCGGCGGAGGGCGTCGGCCTCCTTGCCCCGGGTGCCGGCGACCTTGCTGGCGGCGCTCAGCAGCGGCGGGGCGCCGAGGAGCGTCGCCCCGATCGCCCCCTCGGGGCACCCCGTCCAGCAGTCCCCGCAGCCCGTGCAGGCGGCCCCGTCGAGGACGGGGAGGAGGTCGCCCCCGCCGGCGGGAGCCTGCAACGCGGTCGCTCCCCCGGGCACGACCCCGGCCGCGTCGAGGGGGCCGACCCCCGCGGTGGCGCCGGCGCGGGTGGGCTGGACGACCTCGCCCCAGAAGCGGGGGAGGCTGTCCGGGGCGGGGCGGTCCGAGGCGATGCGCGCGAGCACGGGGGGGACCCGCGGGGCGTCGGGGACGTCGCGCGGGGTCGACGCGGCGGGGAGGAGCTCCGCGTCGAGGCGGGGGAGGGCGGTCCGGAGGGCGCCGACCACCGCGTCCCGCCGGGGGAAGCCGGACTCGGCGGGGGCGCGAGGCACGTCCAGCGAGAGCCGGCGGGGGGGCCGGCCCCCCGCGAGGGTGACGAGCAGCGCGGCGAGAGCGTCGGGGTCGGGGTCACCCGCGCAGGTCGCGGCGAGGAGGGAGCCGGCCAGCTCGGGGGCGGCCGCGCCGACCTGCAGCGCCAGCGGCGGCAGCGGGGCGAGCGGATCCCCCGGCGGCTCGATGACCGCGACCGCCTTGCGCCGCCCGAGGAGCGCGGCGAGCTGGACGGCGGGGAAGGGGCGGAGGAACGTCAGGGAGATCACCCCGACCTTGGGGCCGCCCTCGCGGCGCAGCCGCTCGGCCACCGCCTCGGCCACCGCGCCGGCGCGCCCCCACGCCACGACGGCGGTGTCGGCGCCGCGCAGGCCGGACGACGCGAGCGGCGGGACGGCCCGGCCGCTGAGCGCCGCCAGCTCCGCCGCGCAGCCGGCGGCCAGCTCCGCCACCGCGTCGGCGAAGAGCAGCTCCCGCCCCAGCACCCCGGACGCCGCGTCGGCCCCGCGCGCGCCGCCGTGGGCGATCGGGTGGTCCGGCGTGAACCAGCGGACGAGCCGCCGCCGGGAGGTCCCGAAGAGCCCGCGCTGGGCCGGCGTGGGGCACTCGATGACGTCGGCGGGGTGCCCCGGGAGCTCGTCCAGGAGGGCCTCGGCGGGCTCGACGACCGGCTCGGGCGCGGCGTCATCGAGGAGGAGGACGCCGGGGACGAGGCTCCGCTCGGTCAGGGCCCGGGCGAGGAGGGCGAGGTCCGTCGCGTGGGCGGCGTCGCGGGCGGCGGCCACGAAGGCGCCGGAGGCCGCCGCGGCCGCGGGGCCGGCCCCCCAGGCGTCCCCGGGCTGCCGGATCGCGTGGACGAGGACGGGCACCAGGGAGGCCGCGGCATGGGCGAGGGGGGCCTGGAGGGCGGGGAGCTGGTCGGGCGCGACCGCGGCCGCGGCGCGGCGGCCGGCGAGGGCCCTCCCCACGGCCGCGGCGAGGCGATCCCGGGGCGCACCCGCGTCCTCCACGCCCGACCCCGTGCGGCGCTCGACCTCGAAGACGGCGTCGGCCGCCGTCCGCTCCCCGTCCGTGCCGGGGTGGGCCGGGGGGGCGTCGTCGCCGCCGCGGAGCCGGTCGAGCCAGCTAGGCACGTCGCCTCCCCTCGAACTCCCAGTCGTCCCGCTCGGGGGCGACGAACTGCGGCCCGTCGAGCCACACGATGGCGCCCGTGGGGCAGCGGAACGTCGCCTCCACGCCGGGCTCGTCGGGCCCGTCCCAGGCGATGACGGGGAGGCCGCCCTCCATCCGGACCGAGTCGCCGGGCGCGTCCAGCGCGCACCGCGCGCAGGCGTCGCAGGCGACCGCGCACCGGGCCCGCGCATCCTTCCCCTCCAGCGGCGAGGCGCACTGGACGAAGAGGCGGTGGGCGAGGGGCTCGAGCACGAAGAGGTCGAGGGGGCAGACGTCGACGCAGTCGTCGCACGCGACGCAGGCTTCGACCGAGACGTGGGGGAGGCCGTCGGCGCCCATGGCGATCGCGTCGAAGTCGCACGCCTCCTCGCAGTCGCCGAGGCCGAGGCAGCCCCACGGGCAGGCGCGCCCGCCGCCGTCGATCACCGCCGCCGCCCGGCACGACTCCCGCCCCCGGTACGCCGCCAGCCGACCCACGAGTCCGTCGGCGCCGCCGCACCTCAGGCGGGCCACGCGGGCGCCGCCGCCGCCGACGTCGACGCCGAGGAAGTCCGCGATGTCCGCCCGGTCGGCGGCGGTGCTGACCGTGCAGTCCCCCGGCTCGACCGCCGCGGCGAGGAGCTTGGTGGCGAAGGCCCCGCAGCCGGGCTCGCCGCAGGCGCCGCAGTTGGTCCCGGGGAGGAGGTCGAAGATCACCTCGTAGCGGGGGTCCTCCTCGACCCGGAGGTACCGGTAGGCGACCGCCAGCACGGTGGCGAAGAACAGGCCCAGGCCCGTCATGATCCCGACCGCGGTGGCGACGGCCGTCACGCCCGCGCCCCTAGTTGAACGGCGCGGCGCGGGCGACGAGGTCGGGGGTCGCCGACGCGTCGCCGGCGCGCGGGGCGCCGGGGTGGATGCACTTGGCGGGGCACAGCTCGGCGGCCCGGACCATCTCCTCGAACGTGCCCGCGGCGAGGTCCGCGATGTAGGCCTGCTTGTCGCCGTTGTACTTGAAGAGCCGGCCGTTGAGGTTCGTGCACGCGTTGCAGGTGGTGCAGAGCTCGCTCTCGATCCAGGCCTCCTCGAAGGAGACGGCCGGCTCGGGGGACGGGGCCGGGGTGGGGACCGACGGGGGGCCGCCGCCGTTGACGGGGACGCCGTCGTCGCCGCCGGGCGGCGAGGTCGGGCTGTCGACGGCGGGCGAGGGCGCGGCCTCGGACGCGGCCGCGGGCGCCGGCGTCCGCGGGGTCCCCAGCGTCAGCGGTCC
This sequence comes from uncultured Rickettsiales bacterium, assembly GCA_964344575.1. Taxonomy (GTDB): domain Bacteria; phylum Myxococcota_A; class UBA796; order UBA9615; family UBA9615; genus JAAESI01. The sequence goes on from CAYFOA010000240.1 coordinate 3,321, forward strand.
GGAGCCGGCGTCGAGGAGCGCCCGCGCGAGCTCGGCGAACGCCTCCCGGGCCGTCTCGGTGCGCGCCTCCTCCAGCTCCGCGGCGTGCCTCGCCGCGGCCTCGGCGAGGCGCTCGTCCGCGGCCGCCGACGCCGCCTCGGACGCCTCCGCGGCGGCGCGGCGGGCCCACGCGTTGTCGAACCCGGCCGCGTCCTGGAGGACCCGCCAGGCTCGGAGCCGATCGGCGCACGCGAGCCCCAGCTCGCGGGTCAGCACCGCGCGCCGGACGACGCCGTCGTCGTCGATCACGTGCACGAACGGGATCCACGGCTCGGGGTCGGGCCCCAGCCTCTCCAGCCACTCCGCCACGGGGAGCTGGTCGGCGGCCTCGTCCTCGCGCCGGGCGAGCGCGAAGTGGTCCCGCCACGCGGGGTCCATGCAGAGGGCGTCGGCGTGGGTCACGGCGAGCTCGAGGGGGTCGCCGTCGCGGAGCTCGATCGAGGCGGCGGGCCACGCCGCGGCGGGCGCGGGGTTGCCGCCGCCGTCGACCCGGTCGGCGAGGTCGGGGCCGGCGTCGGGGAGGTAGCGGAGCTCGGGCGCGCTCCGCCCCTGGAGGCCCAGCTCGGCGCGCAGCTCGCGCCACTCGGTCGGCCCCGGCCCGGGGATCGCGACCTCGAGGAGGGCCGGACGGGGGGCCCCTGCCGCCGCCGCCACGCCCTCGGCGAAGCGCGCGGGCCGGGCCACGGAGCCGCCCACCACCACAGCCTCTCGGGACGCGACGCCCCGCCACGAGGTGCGGCCGTGGAAGTCGCCGACGGGCTCGGTGCCGTCGTCGAGGACGAGGACGCGGACGGGCTCCCCGGACCGGAGGATCCGCTCGAGGCCGGTCGCGCCGGGGCCGCGGACGTGGGCGGCCGAGACGACCACGAGCACGGCGGGGGCGGCCGCCACCTCGTCGGTGGTCAGCCCCTCCCAGCCGAGGGTCGCGAGGGCGTCGGCGTGGACGTCTGCGCGCCACTCGTCGGCGAGCTCCAGCTCGGCCGTGCGGAGGGCGCGGACGACCTTGCTGAGGCGGCGGGCGTGTGCCGCGAAGACGCCGCGGGAGGCGGCGAGGGGCTCGTCGTGGAGCAGGACGTCGGCCCCGTCGGGCGCCTCGGGGGGCCCGTCGGGGGGGGCGAGGACGAAGACGGAGGGGCGGTCGGCGGCCTCGGCGAGCCAGCTCGCGAGGACGGCCGCGGCGTCCTCCAGCCGCTCCCGCCGGACGGGCGGGAGGGCGTCGCCCGCGGCCGCCGCGGGGAGCGTCGAGGAGAGGCGCGTCGGGTCGATCCCCGCCATGCCGCCCAGCGACCGGCCGAGCGCGTCGGGGGAGCGACCCTCGTCGGAGCGGAGGCGATCGAGGGTGAGCCGGTCCTCCAGCTGCTCCAGCACCTCCCGCGCCCGGGCCTCGAGGCGGCCGCGGGCGAGCTCCGAGGAGGCCGCCAGCGCCGCCGCCGCGATGCGGACGGGGGCGTCCGCGGAGAGGCGGACGAGGACGGAGCCCGGGGGGAGCGCCGACACCAGCGCGGCGACGTCGCCGAGGACGGCGTCCGCCTCGTCCTCGGGGAGGTCGAGCGCGGTGACGAACCCGTCCGCCGCGGCGGCGACCGCGGCCGCGAGGGTGCCGTCGGAGTCGCCGCGCCCGCCGTCGCCGTCCCCTCGCTCGCCGTCGCCGTCGCCGTCGTCTCCGGCTCCGTCTCCGTCGGGACCGGGCGCCCGGCGCACCTCGCGCGCGAGCAGATCGAGCCGCTCGGGGATCGCCCGCGACGCCGGCGTGATCGCCTCCAGGGCCGTCGCCAGCGCCTCCTCCAGGGTCTCCACGGAGGGCTGCGCCCCGGGGTCGCGGCGGACGAGGGCGGCCGGCCACCGGCGCGTCATCGCGGCCGCCACGGCGCGCGCCGCCAGCGGGGTGAAGGGGGCCGTGGGGCGGGCGGGGGCGGCTCGGCCGCGCATGTGGAACCGGCGAACCGCGGCGGGCGAGTGCTCCGGTGCGGCGTCGTCGCCCTCGGGGGCGGCGGCGCGACGAGGGAGGCCGGCGCCGCCGCGGAAGTCGATCTCGGGGGGCGCCTCGTCGCGCCCCAGGAGTGCGCCCGGGATCGGGGTCCCGGGGCTGCTCCCCTCGCCCTCGGCGTCGCCGTCGCAGGCGGCGCGGAGGCGCCTCGTGATCACGTCCGCGGCCTCGTCCGCGCCGACCCGGAGCCACGTCACGGTCAGCTCCCGGTCCCACAGCAGCGCCCGCGCGGCGGGGTCGATCGCAGCGACCACGGGCTCCACCCGGCCGGCCTCGGCGCAGACGATCACCACGCCCCCGGCGCCCATCGTCGCGAGCGGGCCGGCGGCGTCGAGGAAGCGGGGTCCGGCGGCGACGAGGACGTCGGGCGCCGGCGCCGCGGCGGGACCGGTGATGACGACGGCGTCACCCTCGCCGCCGACCGCCTCGACGGCGGGCCCCAGCCCGGGGGCGACGCGGTCGGCGGCGAGGGCGCGCGCGACCCCCTGCGCCCACCGCCCGGCGGGCACCACGGCGACGCGGAAGGAGTCCCCAGCGGCCTCGTCGGAGAGTGTGGGGAGGGGGCCCCCGGCGACGGGCGCGACGGCCTCGGCGAGCTCGGCGACCGACGCTCCCGAGACGACCCCCACCGAGGCGACCTCGGCTTCGGGCGCGGCCTCGCGGACCGCGGCCGCGCGGAGCAGGTGGCGTCCGTCGTCGCTCCGGAGGACGACGACCCGCGCCGCCCCGGCGAGCGCCTCGGCGAGCGCCGCGCGGGGAGCGGGCCGGACGAGGCGGACCGCGACCGCGGCGCAGGAGCGACCGGCCCCGGTCAGCGCCGCGGCGAGGCGCTGCGCGGCCGCCCCGGCCGGTCCGGCGCCGGCGAGAACCAGCGGCGCTCCCGCCGGTCCGGTCCGCTCCACGAGGTCGAGGGGTCGCCCCGTGCCGGCGGCCACCGCGGCGGCCGCGTGGGCGGCGAGCTGGACGATCCGTTCCGCCGCCGCCCCCGGCTCCCAGAGCCCGTCGGTCGCGCCCGCGTCCCCCACGAGGAGCGACCGCGGGGGGAGCGAGACGGCCGCGACGGCGTCGCCGTAGGCCCCGTGGCGGCACCCCACGGGGCGTCGGATCCGGCGCGCCACGGCGCGGGCCGCGAGGGCCAGGTCCACCGCCTCCTGGGCGCTCGCGGGGGCGAGCACGACGTCGTCGTGGCCGGCGAACCGGCCGTCGCCGCCGAAGAAGTGGTGGACGCAGGAGGCGGGCAGGGGTGCGGGCGGGGGCGGCCCCGGGGGGACCGGCCCGCAGCTCGCGGCGTCGGCCCCCGCGGCGGCGATCCCCTCGGCGGACGGGGGGGACGCCGAGGGCGGCGCTCCGCAGATCCGGCGCTCTGTCTCCTCGATCGCCTCCCGCCCCGTCAGGACGATCGGCCCCCCGTCGTCGGCCGCGCGCACGTCCACGCCCTCAGACCCGGTACCCGTCGAGGACCCTGCGGATCGCGGCGATCTTCTCCGCCCGCGGCGTCGCCAGCCCCTCGATGGAGAAGGCGTCGTACCGCTGCGCCTCGCGGTCCCGGTAGAACAGCCCGATCGGCAGCCCCTGCTCGCCCCGGGCGAGCCGCCGCGCCTCGTCGATGTCCGACGGATCGTGCTCCGCGGCGTTGGGGAACGCGCGCGCCACCCCGGCCGACACCTCGACCCCGTCGGGGTGCGTCATCAGCAGGACCTTGGAGGCGTCGTTCCGGGCGAAGTCGAAGATGTCGTCGGTGTAGTGGGGGCAGCGCTGCAGGATCCGGACGAACGACAGCCCGTCGTGCAGGTGAGCCGCGCGCAGCGTCGCGGTCAGGTGGGCGGGGTTCCAGTCGACCGTCTGCGCGACGAAGGAGACGTTCGTGATCCCCAGCGTCGTCTGGATCGGGTCGATCGGCTCCAGCCACGCCCCCCGCGGGTGCGTGTTCGTCTTCTGCCCGAACGACGAGGTCGGCGACGTCTGGTTCTTGGTGAGGCCGTAGACGTTGTTGTCGAACAACATCACGACCATCTTCATGTTGTATCGGATGGCGTGGATCCAGTGGCCTGCGCCGATGGAGCAGCAGTCCCCGTCCCCGGTCGCCACGAAGATGTGGAGGTCCGGCCGGCGCGACCGGATCCCCTCCGCCAGCGGCAGCGCCCGCCCGTGCAGCCCGTGGAAGCCGTACGTCTTCATGTAGTGGGGGAACCGGCTGGAGCAGCCGATGCCGGACACGACGACCGTCTTGTGGGGGGGCAGCTGCTGGTCGCGGCAGATCCGCTGGATGGCCGTGAGGACGGCGTGGTCGCCGCACCCCGGGCACCACCGCGGCTCCAGGCTCTCGTAGTCCTCCAGCTCGTAGTGGCAGCCCGGCGGCGGCTCGAACCAGTCGTTCTTGACTCCGTACATCAGGCGTCCTCCCGCAGCTTGTCGGTGATGGCGTCGACGATCATCGAAGGCGGCAGGGGCTGGCCGGGGACGCGCGACCAGCAGTCGACGTCGACCAGGGTGGCGGCGCGGAGCATCATCGCGAGCTGCGACCGGCGCCGCCCCTCGTCGTCGATGTCGATGCCCGCGCCGTCGCTGTAGTTGATCTCCACCGTCATCACCCGCTCGAACCGCGCGAACAGCTCGCGCAGCCCCGGCTCCAGGGGCGACAGGAAGCGGAGGTGCGTGGACGACACCTTCACCCCGCGGTCCCGCAGCGTCCGGACCGCCTCCTCGATCGCCCCCCGCGTCGATCCCCAGCCGACGACCAGCAGATCGCCCTCGTCTCCGCCGACCACCGGGGGCGGGTTCAGCGTCGCCCGCAGCGCCGCCATCTTCCGGCTCCGCATCTCCATGGCGTGCTGGTTCTTGGCCGACTCGTAGGCGATGTGGCTGTTCTCGTCGTGGGCGAGCCCGGTGAGGACGAACTGCCCGCCCGCCTGGCCGGGGACGGGGCGGGGCGACAGCCCGCTGCCGGGGTCCCACTCGTACGGCCGCGTGCCCGACCGCCACGGTGTCTGGTCGATCGGCGGGCTGAGCCACTCCTCGGACAGCTCGGGGTAGTCGAACGGCGCCTGCCCCGTGGCGAGGTTGGCGTCGGTGAGGACGATGACGGGGGTGCGGAACGTCTCCGCCAGCTTCCGCGCCGTGATCATGTAGTGGAAGCACTCCTCGATGGTCGACGTCGCCATCACGACCTTCGGCGCGTCGCCGGGGTGGCCGTAGACGGCGTGCAGCAGGTCCCCCTGCTCGACCTTCGTGGGGAGCCCCGTGCTCGGGCCGCCGCGCTGGACGTCGACGATGACGAGCGGGATCTCGCCCATCACCGCGAGCCCGATCAGCTCGGTCTTCAGCGCCATCCCCGGGCCGGAGGTGATCGTCACCGCCGTCTTGCCCGCGTAGGACGCCCCGATGGCGAACCCCACCGCCGCGATCTCGTCCTCCGCCTGGTGGACGAACCCGCCCGCCTGGTCGAACGCCGCGGCGAGGTAGTGGGACGCTGACGTCGCCGGGGTGATGGGGTACATCGAGCAGACCTCGATCCCCGCCGCCATGCACCCCAGGGCGACGGCGGTGTTGCCGTTCATCACGACCTTCGGCGCGGTCGCCGGCTCGACGGGCATGCGGAGCCGCTGCTCGAGGTTCTCCAGCCCCCACGCGTGGCCCGCCCGGAGGAGGGCGTGGTTCGCGTCGATGACGGCCTGCCCCTTCCGCTTCCGCTGGAAGATGACGGCGATCTCGTCCTCGAACGGCGCCAGGTCCATCGAGTACCAGGCGGCGAGCATGCCGACGACCCAGACGTTCTTGCCCCGCCGGGTGTTCTCGGCGAGCTTCGCCGTCTCGGCGTCGAGGGGCATGGGGCGGACGTCGTACCCGCGCGCCTCGAAGTCGGCCATCGCGGCGGCGTAGGCCTCGCGGATCGACTCGTCGGCGTGGGTCGCCCAGACGTCGTCGATGACGACGATCGTCCCCTCGCGGAGCGCGCCCTGGTCGATCCGGCTGTAGAGCACCTGCTCGTTGAAGGCGACGACGAGGTCGGCCTCGTCGCCCATGTTGGTGACCTCGTCGGTGCCGAACCGGATCCGGATGCCGGAGGCGCCGGCGCGGGACCGGATGGGGGGCTCGATCTCGGCGGGGATGATCTCCACGGTCCAGACGCCCGCGCCGGACTTGGCGCACACGCTCCCGAAGAGCTGCCCTGCGGTCTGCGCGCCCTCGCCGGAGTCGCTCACGAACTCGACGATGTGCTCGCCGATCTCCAGGGGCGCGGTCTTGTGTACGTCCATGCTCAATCCCCTACCCCCAGGTCCTGGTAGACGGAGTCCGTCAGCAGTCGGGTCTCGGTGGCTTCGTGCGCGCGGAGCTTCTTCAGGAGCTGGTCGCGCCGCGCGATGATCTGGTCTTCGGGCTCGCCCGCGGCGGCGGCCCGGGCGACGGTCTGGATCAGCCCCAGCAGCTCCCGGTGCTGCGCCCGGAGGCCGGCGAGGCGGGGCTCGAGATCGGGCCGGGCGCGCTCGATCTGGCCGAAGATCCCGGACCGCCCCTCCTCCTCGCGGAAGTGCCGCACGAGGCGCTCTTCCAGCGTCTCCATGGCGGCCGCGATGGCCGAGACGCGGGTCTCCCCGGCGAGCTCGCCGACCATGCGGAGGATCTGGACGTGGTCGTCCCGGAACTGCTCGCGGGCGTCACGTTCCTCGGCGCTGTCGTCGGATCGGGGGGTGATCTTCATCGGACTGCCTTCCTCGGCCTCGATGCTGTCACCCCGATCGCGGAGCGACAGGACAACCGTCATGCTGTTCGTACGATCGGGGCCACATCGACCCGGCGGGCACGCCGGGGGACGACTTACGGTGGCCGCCATGACGACCCGGACCCTGACCCTCCTGCTCCCCTGCAGCCTGCTCCTGACGGCGTGTCCCGGCATGGACATCGAGTCCGACGGGGGTTGGTTCGACCTCCAGCCCGCGGATCCCGACGCGGGCCTGCCCGAGGTCCGCAGCTCCGAGCTGCTCCACCTCAACAACGCGACCCCCATGCTCGAGGGGACGGCGCTGTGCGGCGAGCTGACGACGGACGTCAGCGGGCTCCCGGAGGACGCCGCCGGCTGGCGCGCCTGCTACGACGTCGACACGACGAACGCGGCCATCACGGACCCCGACAGCGTCCACACCTGCTTCGAGATCGGCGCCGGGGACGTCGAGATCGCGTTCACCTTCAACGACTGCCCCGAGGCGGCGATGGGGGCGATCCCGGACGACGCGTTCCACCTCATCGGGATCGCGGTCGCCGACGCGACGGGCGCGTTCCTGCCGGTCGGCGAGTACGGCGCCTGGGAGCACCTCGTGGACGGCGAGGGGGAGCCGCTTCCGGACTCCCTCGTGGACTCGCTCCCGTCGCCGCTGCTGGTGACCGCGGGCGCCGTCGTCCGCCTCGAGGCGGGGCTCCGCGCCGACGGCCACGTCCGCCCCGTGGGGTTCAACGAGAACGTCGCGCGCGTGAGGTACGAGCTCCTCGACGGCCCCTCCCCGGAGCGGCTGGAGGCGAGCGGCGAGGCCCCCGAGGCGGGGTCGTCGAACGCGCACACGTTCACCGTCAAGCTCAAGGACGGGACCGTCCTCGACGTGTTCCTCGACATCGGCGACGAGACGTTCGCCCTGGGCGAGGTCCGCGGCGTGCCGAAGTCGGAGATCACGGACATCGCCGTCGAGGTGGCGTTCGACGACGAGGGGGGCGACTTCCTCGAGCCGGCGGGCGCCCGCGCGGTGGCCACGAACGCCGGCGGCGACCGGATCTTCGGCCCCCCCGTGCGGTGGACGTCGGAGCCGGAGCAGCTGAGCATGGACCTCGGCACGAGCGCCTTCGACCGCGTCCCCGACCTGATGGGCCACGACTACGTCCGCCTCGAGGACTCGTGCCGCCCGCCGTCCGAGATCGGGGGCGACTTCGCCACCACGGTGACGGCCACCCTCGGCGACGTCCGCGGCAGCGCCGACCTGGCGTGGTCTCGCCCCGCGAGCGACGACGGCGACGACAGCGACTGGACCCGCCCGGCCAGCTGCCGCCCCGTCGGAGGCTGCGCGTGCAACGCCGGCGGTCGCGACGCCGCCCCCGCCGCGGGCCTCCTCGTCGCCCTCCTCGGCGCCGTCGCGGGCCTCCGCCGCCGGTCTCCGCGCGCCGCCTGACGGGGACCCTGCGCGGGGCGGCCGTCCCCTGGTAGCGTCGCGCTCCTGGAGGGATCCCCATGACTCGTCTCGCTGCCGCCTTGTCCGCGCTCCTCTTCGTTCTCCCCCTGACCGGTTGTCCCGACGACGACGACGACGACGCGACCGCAGACGACGACGACGTCAGCGGGGACGACGACGACGCGGCGGACGACGACGACTCGACCGCGGACGACGACGACTCGACCGCGGACGACGACGACTCGACCGCGGACGACGATGACTCGTCCGAGATCGACGCCGACGGCGACGGCGTGACCGCCGACGAGGACTGCGACGACGACGACCCCGCGAACTTCCCCGGCAACGAGGAGATCTGCGACGGGCAGGACAACGACTGCGACGAGGCCCTCGGCGCCGAGGAGCTCGACGACGACGGCGACGGGCAGACCGAGTGCGACGGGGACTGCGACGACGAGGACGCCGCCAACTTCGACGGCAACCCCGAGGTCTGCGAC
>CAYFOA010000241.1:0-2929 GCA_964344575.1 uncultured Rickettsiales bacterium
CCTTTGTGCCCATCCTCACCGAGGAGGCTTGACTCGAGGTCCCGGTATCTCAGCCCAGCAACCGAACAGACGCGAGCAGGCTGGATCTGGACCGAACCGCACCGCCGCGGACGAACCGTGGTTCTGGTCCCGATGTGCTCACGCAAAGGCGCAGAGGCGCAAAGGCCCCGGTCGGGTTCGCGCCAGAGGTCTCGGCAGCCCGATCCGAACCTGCCCGCGCGGAAACGAACTGCCGGTGAGGGTCGATCTGCCCGCGCCCATCGTCCTTCTTTGCGGCTTCGCGCCTTTGCGTGAGAACGACGGAGACCCCGGCCGTCCCCAACGCGGAGCGGACCTTCCGGCCGACGATCGGTCCACCCGTGTCTGTTTCTCGCTGCTCGCCGGGGTCAGAGCGTCGGGGAGCACTGCCCGTCGTCGTGCCCCTCGCAGCCCCAGCAGTCGACGGTGTCGTTGGGGCGCTTGCCGCACGTGTGGTAGTCGCCCGCCGAGATCGCGTCGAACACGCCCGTGGGGACCGACGACTGGCCGTACGAGTCGTCCCCCCAGCACTCCACGAAGCCGGTGCTGTCCTCGATCGCGCAGGTGTGCTTCATCCCCGCGGTGACCGCGCGGTACGTCCCGCTGGGGGCGCCCGAGACCTGTCCGTAGGTGTCGTCGCCCCAGCAGTCGATGTCGCCCCCGCCGTCGATCGCGCAGAGGTGGTCGGCGCCGCCGTCGAAGCGGACCCAGACGCTGGACGACCCCGAGGTGGGGGCGTTGCTGCCCCAGCAGTCGATGTGCCCCTGCTCGTTCATCTGGCAGCAGTAGTCGTCGCCCGCCGTGACCTCCACGGCGGAGCCGCTGTCGGGCACCGGGTCGGACCAGTTGATCGCGCTCCCCCAGAAGGCCGCCTCCCCCGTGGAGGTGATCGCGCACGCGTGCGTGCGGCCCACCCCGATGTCCACGTAGGTCCCCAGCGGCGGGAGGTGCTGGTCGTAGGTCTGGTCGCCCCAGCAGGCCAGCGAGGTGTCGCTGAAGACGATGCCGCAGGAGAAGTCCTCGCCCGACTCGATCTTCCACAGGGAGACGTCCGGCGCGGAGCTGACCTGCCCCCAGGAGTCGCTCCCCCAGCAGGTGTAGGTGCCGTCCATCTGCACGGAGCAGGTGTGGGACGAGCCCGCCGCGGGGTGGGGGAAGACGTCCACGTGGACGGTGACGATGTCCTCGTCCGAGGGGCCGTCGACGATGCCGTCGTTGGGGGTGACGATGCAGGCCCACTCGTCCGGCGACTCGGTCTGCTGCCAGGGGACGCCGTTCTCGCCGAAGCCCATCGGGGCGCCGTTCTTGAACCAGTCGTAGGTGTAGGTGACCGGGTCGCCGTCGGGGTCGACGGACGGCTCGTGGATCACGCAGTCGAGGTTGTCGAGGGGGACGGGCTCGCTGGGCTCGATCCCGATCTCCGGGCGGGTCGGGGCGGCGTTGACGATCGCGACGGACGCGGACGCCGAGGGGCCGGCGAGGCCGTACTCGTCCTCGGGGATGACGGTGCACATCCAGACCTCCTCCTTGGCGGTCTGGCCGGGATCCACGCTGGACTCCTCGACGCCGGACTCCTCTCCGTTGACGGTCCACACGTAGCGGTACTCGATGGCGTGGCCGTCGGGGTCGGTCGACGCGACGTCGATGACGCACAGGAGCGTGTCGGAGGTGGTCGGGACCTCGGGGGAGACGGAGATCTCGGGGGCCGTGGGGGCGGTGTTGTCGGCGCACTCGATCGCGCCCGCGCACTGCGGATCCTCGCAATCGAAGAGGCCGTTCCCGTCGTTGTCCGCGCCGTCGTAGCACTCGCCGGGGTCGTCGCCCTCGCGCTCGGGCTGCTCTCGGATGGAGACGTCCACCGCGCACCCGCTCGCAAGCGCGGCCATGGCCGCGACGGCCGCCGAAATCCACTTGTCCCGCATCGCCTGACTCCTCTGACTGCGCTCAACAAGGTACACGACGCCACCGGGCGGCCGCCACGGCAAGGTCGTTTGGACCTTTTGGACCTCGCCTTGGGTTGGATCGGGATCCCCCCTATGCTCAGCTCAGGTTTCGGGGAGGGAGGGCGAGGCTCCCATGGCACGCATCCTGCTGGTGCAGGACGACGCCGACCTCGCGACTGCGCTGCACCGGCAGTTGCTCGCACGCGGGCACCAGCCGGAGCTGGTGCAGACGGCGGGCGGGGCGGTGCGCGCGTTCGAGGCATCGACGCCGGACCTGGTGGTCGCGGCGCTGGTGCTTCCGGACAGCAGCGGCCTCGTGCTCATCTCCCGGATTCGGGGCATGCGCGGCGGCAGGCAGGTCCCCGTGATCCTGACGAGCCAGGTCTACCGGGCCGCCGAGGTGGAGGCGTCGCAGCTCAGCCGGCTCGGCGTCCGCTACTTCCTCGCCAAGCCGTTCTCCGTCGCGGACGTGCTGCGGCGGATCGACCGGCTGGTGAAGCCACCGCTGCCCGAGGCGCTGCGGGAGGACCGGTCGGGGTCGACGGGCTCGACGCAGGAGATCGACGTCGCCGCCCTCGGCCTGGGGCAGCCGAAGAAGCCGGCGCCGCCGCCCGAGCCGGCCCCCCCCGTCCCCGCCGCGACGCAGGAGATCAGCCTCGACATCGGCCGCCCCACGACGGGCACGCACGCCAAGCCGTCCGCGCCCGCCCACCGCAACCTGCCCCCTCGGGTCAACTCCCGGGAGGTGTTCGTCAAGACGGTGGCCGACCTCTTCCACGCGCACGACAGCGGCGAGCTGAAGCTGGCCTCGGCGGACTGCGACCGGACGTTCTACTTCCTCAACGGCTACCCCGTGTGGCTCGACGTCGACCCCCCGCTGCTCGGCTGCGTCGAGTGGCTGCACGCCCAGGGGCACCTCACCGAGGACCAGATGGTGGCGGCGGCGGCGGCCCAGACGCGCCTCAGCT
>CAYFOA010000241.1:2939-11895 GCA_964344575.1 uncultured Rickettsiales bacterium
CGTGCTCGTGAGCCAGCAGGTGTTCAAGCCGGACGAGCTCGAGCCGCTGCTCCAGGCGTGGGTGGAGCACGAGCTGCAGCAGGCGGTGGGGCGGACGGGGACGCTGTCCTTCGCCGGCGGGGACGCCTTCGCCGAGTCCATCCCGGTCTACGAGTTCAACCCCATCTCGTGCCTGTGGGGGGTGATCGAGAAGACGCTCCGGCTGGGCGCGGCGGAGATCGGGCTGGTGTCGGTCGAGGACAAGTACCTCCGACGCCGTGGGACGCACGACCGGCTCTTCGGCTACGTGGCCACCAGCTCGGTGCTCCAGGAGCTGCGCGAGTGGCTGACCACGGGGCGGCACTTCGACTCGATCCGGGAGTACTTCTCGGCGAGCTGGGAGGAGGTCGCCCGCTGCCTCTGGTTCCTCGTGCACACGCAGGTCGTGGCGGTGACGGACTACGAGCCGGAGGACGAGATCACGTCGTTCGGGTCGATCCCGGTGGTGGACGAGGGGGGCTTCGACGCGGGGGCGGAGCCGACGGCGCGGTTCAGCCGGGAGATGATCGCCAAGCTGGTTGCCCAGGTCGGGGAGCGGCAGGCGGCGGACACGGCCGCCGAGGCGCCGCCGGAGCAGTCCGACGACCCCGAGGTCCGCGTGATCCGCCACTACGTCACGCGGATGGAGATGGACCACTACGCGTTCCTGGAGGTCGGCCCGGAGGACGACGAGCAGGCGATCCAGGACGCGTTCGACCGGGCCGCGGGGTGGTACCGACCGACGTCGCTGCCCGACAGCGCGACCCCCGAGGTCCGCCGCAAGGCCAAGGAGCTCCTCGCGCGCGCGGCGCGCGCGTACGGCGTATTGACCGACCAGGCGGCGCGGCGCGCCTACGACGCGGGCCTCGGCGAGGACCAGGCGACCGGCCACTGGGACAGCGCGGACATCGAGATCGACGACGAGGACTCGATGGACGGCGTCCCCCCCGAGATCGAGTACGACGTCGAGGTGGACGACGACGAAGACGACGAGGACGACGCGGAGACGGACGAGCTCGAGGTCTAGAAGTCGATCTCGGACTGGGGGAGCGGCGTCGGCGACGAGGTGATCGTGAACGTCGCGGAGTCGTCGATCCCGTTGCCGTTGGTGTCGACGTCGGGCTTGACGACGTTCACCGCAGCCCGCCACGAGGGGCCCGCGTCCGCCATTCGGAGGAGCCACCGGGTCGTCAGCACGCCCGTCAGCGTCATCGTCCCGATCGCCGACCCGTCCCCGGCCATCTCCCCGGTCAGGCGGACGTCCTCGAGGTACAGGAGGATGACGTCCTCGGCGGACCAGAGGGGGAGGAAGACGCCGTCCTGGGCGTGGTCGACGGTCCCGTCCGCGGCGACGTCCACGCCGAGCAGCCGGCCGATGTAGCCGTACTCCTTCCGGAGCAGGAACGGCGGGTCCTCCTCGTCGATGCGGCCGGGGGCGAAGACGAGGTCGAAGGGGGGGGCCGTCCCCACGACCTGGAGCACCCAGAGGGGGTAGACGCCGGGCTCGAAGAGGTCGTTGAGCGTGTTCGCCTGGGCCGCGCGGGCGCCGAAGCTGAGGACCTCGAGGTCGCTGCTCATGTTGAACGCGGTCCCCGGCGGCGGGGCGGTGGAGAAGGAGGTGACGGCGTCGGCGAGGCTGAGGTCGAAGGCGTAGGTCCGGTCGGGGTCGAGCTCGTCGGGGTAGAGCCGGACCCCCATGGCGTCGTCGTCGATGTCGACGAGGGGGGCGTCGTTGTGGCCCGTGCCGGTGATGAGGGCGGCGACGTCGAAGCGCTCGTCGTCGGTCAGGGGGCGGGTGAGGAGGACGTAGGGGCGGATCTTGTGGGCCACGCCGTCGGCCCCGTCGGCGGGGAAGCCGTCACGGATCGCGAGATCGAGGCCGGCGAGCTGGTCCAGCGTGAGCTGCCACTCGTCTTCCAACCGGTTTGCGGTGCACCCCGCGAGGACGACGGCCACCGCCAGGCCGACGAATCGGGTCATGCGGACAAACTACAGGGAATGCGGCCGGCGGCGGAGGACGATCATCAGGGGGAGCAGCCAGGCGCCCTGGGTGATGCGGGTGGACTGGCAGCCCTCGGTGCAGCCGCGTCCCGCCGTCGCGTCGGAGAACGCCAGCTCGTCCGTGGTCCCGCGCCGCAGCTCGGCGGCCCAGCCCCAGCCGGCGGCGCCCTCGAAGGGGGTGATGGGCGAGGCGATGAGGTAGACGCCCTCGATCGTGTCTTCGATCCCGTCGGCCCGGACGTGGACGGTCCACCTCCCGTCGACGAGCTCGGGGACGGCGCTGTGGCGGGCGAGGACCTCGCCGGAGCGCACCGCGGCGAGCTCGACGGTCCACTCGATGGGCGTCCCGTCGGGTCCCTCCGGATCGCCGTCGAAGTGGACGACGAGCCGTCGGTTGGACTCGGCCTGGGTGGTGCCGAAGAAGACGAAGTTGGCCCCGAGGTACTCGGGTGACTCGGCGGTCTCGGGGGGGACGGAGCCCTCGACGGGGAGGTCGAGGGCGCCGTACTCGGCGGCGGTGGCGTTGGGGAGGCTGGCGAAGAGGGCGAGGTCGCGGACGCCGAGGAGGAACTCGTAGCGGGGGAAGTCGCCCTCCGACGCGGTCTGGAGGAACCGGCCCCACTGCTCGATGAGGGAGGAGTCGCGCGCGCGGAGGAAGTCGTCGAGCTCGTCGGGGAGGTGGTAGCCGGCGCGGGCGTCGAGGTGCTCCCAGAAGGCGCGGTGCCAGCCGACATCGTCGAGCTCGCCCTCGATGCTCAGGGGGAACACGAAGCTGCCGTACTGGAAGCCGGTCTGGTCGTGGGTCTGGATGGACTTCCAGGGCTGGGTGGACCAGGCGACGGACGCGACCTGGGACCAGAGCGCGTCGCCGTCCCAGACGACCCCCTGCTGGTACTGCGCGGAGGCCTCGACCCACCACTTGTTGGGGGCGTTCTCGAAGTCGAAGAAGAACTCCTGGAAGCCGTACGCCATCTGGATCGCGTGGAAGAGCTCGTGGGCGACGAGCTGCTCCTGGAAGCCCTCCTCGGGGCCTCCGGAGGCGGCGTTGTCGTCGAACACGATGTAGGGGATCCAGCCCCCGTCGCAGGGCCCGTACCACGTGTAGCCGCCGTAGCCGCCGAGGTCCTCGAGGAGGATGGTCATCTCCCAGGCGTCGATCCCGGGGGGCGGCCGCCAGCCCAGATCCTCGGTCTGGATCCTCAGCGACTCCTCCAGGACCTCCCCGAACTCCGCCACGACCTGCGGGTCGAGGGGGATCTCCGGAGGCCACTGGATCGAGAAGTTTTCGGTCGTCACGGACTGCTCGTAGACGTCCGTCAGGCACGTCTCACGGGCTTCGAACGCCTCCGGGGCCCCAAAAAGGCACGAAAAAAGTGCCGGAAAAACTGAATACCCGTTCATTTCGAGAAAACCTAGTCTTCTTCAGTAGTTGAGTCCCATTATGCACGATCGAGGGCACCGAAAAAAACGCTGTACGCAAAGAAAATTGCGGCGATGTACAGCGTTTCGCTTGACCCCCCTTGGAGCTTGTGACTTACAATCGTTTCACCTCGGCGATGGACGTCGAGCTTGCTGGAGGAGAAAACAGTGGCTGGTGAGAAGAAGTACTTCGTTCTTCAGGATGGTGGTGGCGACACGCAGACGGTGTTCTGCTCGCGTCAGGCTCGGGGCGCTGCCCTGAAGGCTGCGTCGCGTGGTCACACGTCGATCCGCCTCCGTGAGCGCGGCACGAACCGCGTCCACATCTTCAAGGGCTGGCGCGAGCAGGTCGCGGCCCCGAAGAACGGGCCCAACTGGCTCGGTGACAAGGTCTGGAAGGCCAACGTCAAGAAGCAGGGCATCGAGAAGGTCTAGACCGACTCCCACCCGTTTTCGATGTGCCCCCGGCCGGTTCGCCGCCCGGGGGTTCGTCGTTCTGGGGGACTCCCATCTACGGCTCGGAGCAGGGCTGGCCGCGAACGATGTAGACGGCGCCGGAGTCGGAATCGTAGGGGGCCCCTACTACGATCTCATCGGTGCCGTCGCCATCGGTATCGGGGACGAAGTCGACGGAGAAGCCGGCCAGAGAGGACGTCGACCCGAGGAGCCTGAGGTCCGCCGCCGCGAGCGATCGTGAGGCTGTGACCGGGCCGTAGATGACATAGGCGATACCGTCCAGGGGAACCGTCGTGTTCCAGTCGCTCGGCCACGCTCGATCTCCCAGCACCAGGTCGGCTTGACCGTCCGCGTTGAAGTCGCCGCCCACCGCTATGTCGAGGTAGGGACTGCGGAGGATGGCGTCGGTCTCCAACTCGTATGCAACCTCCGCCAGGCTCGCGGTCCCGGACATCGGTCCCGGGACGACGTAGGCCCCCCCGCAACGCTCGTCGTCGGTGTCGATCAAGCAGCTCCCCCAGAAGGAGACGACCAGGTCGGGGATCCCGTCGCCGGTCAGGTCGGAGCCGCCGACCACGCGCCATCCGGCGCGGTTGTAGTCGCCGCCGAGGAGGGCCCAGTCGGCGTCCGCGGTCGTGTAGTCGCCGGCCAACGGTCCGCTGAAGCCGTAGACCGCCCCCGAGAACGGTCCACCTGCGTCACTCTCCCGCTCACCGATGACGACATCGCCGACGCCGTCGCCGTCCAGGTCCCCGGGAAGCGCTACGGGCCAGCCGGTCAGCGTGCAGGGGTCGAGACCGGTGATCGTGGCGACTGCGTCCTCCGGCTGGTATTCGCCCTCGAAAGGTCCGGCGAACAGGTAGACCTTGCCGTAACCCCAGACGATGTCCCGCATCCACCCTCCAACGACGATGTCTGGGACTCCATCTCCAGTTGCATCTCCGGCGCCAGAGACCCACGGTCGGGGACCGTTGTGGGTCACGAACGGCGAGAACGAATACGAACCGCATGGGCCCAAGTCGAAGGGCGGGTACTCCTGGTCGGGCGCTAGGAACGCCGCGTGCGTCTCGTCGAGCGCCATGGTCGTCGGTGGCCCCGCCAACAGGAACACTGTCGCCGTCAACTCATCGACCGGCTCCCAGCCCTGTTCGACGATGAGCAGATCGGAGACTCCGTCCTCCGTGAGGTCTTGGGCCTCGACTGCCCCGTAGGGACCAGGACTCCTCGTCGGTGCCAGTGTGGCGACGGAGTCGCCAGCCTCCACCGCCGCCCCCGGAGCGCCAGGGAGCACAAGCAAGGAGCCGGTCCCTCGCACCAGGGTGAGCACATCTCCACCCTCATCGGAGTCACTGTCGGGAAGGCCCGTCACCAACCAGCCGAAGTCGTCCCCGCTCTCTGCGCCGACGATCTGCTGGCCGATGGCATCGATTCCGAGCTCGCCTACGAGTGCTCCCGCGCAGGGCGGTGCGGACCCCGAATCGTCATCGTCCGACCCCGAATCGTCGTCGTCCGACCCCGAATCGTCGTCATCCGACGCAGTGTCGTCGTCATCGGGACTCGTCGAGTCGTCGTCGGATAGCGAATCATCGTCGTCGAGTGTCGAGTCATCGTCATCGGTCGCCGCGTCGTCATCGGCCACCGTCGACTCCGTGTCGTCGTCGTCAGACGGTTTGCACGCGACGCAGGCAATGAGGGCCACGGCGGCAAGCTCGACGGGCCTCGGCAAACGCATGACTACTCGACCCCCGTACAGCAGCCGGACTCCGGCGGCGACATCATCAGCGGAATCGCGAAGGTGCCCCGGTTGCCGGACAGGTACAGGTAGTCGCCGGCCACCAACGAAACTCGGAGCCGATCCTCCGCGCACACGGCACCAATGTAGGTCCAAGGAGCGACCGCGGGCTCGCCGATGTGCCAGACGGTGACGGGGTCGGTGTTGAGGAAGAGGAAGAGCTCGCCGTCCTGCTCCACGAACTGCGCTGCCATGGCCGGCGGCCCGATCGAGTACTCCGCCGGCCAGCCTTGCTCGCCGGTTTCCGAGTTGGTGCCGAACCGGCTTGGAGAGGGGCAAGTGGAGTTCTCAAGGTCAAGCGCGTGGGGCCAGGTCGGATAGAACTCCTGCCCTCTGTGGTCCTGGTCCGCTGGATTCATCGGCTTCGCAAGACCGAGACTCAGCGTCTCTCCCTCACTGTCCCACCCGAACCAGGACCCGCTCCCCCCCTTCCTCAGCCCGGCGACCACCTGCAGCACCGGGGTGGCTCCCCCGGCGGGCGAGTCGACGTGCACCAGCCAGCAGCCGGCGTACCCCTCACCCATCGCGCAGAGGAAGTCGCCGCCGGGCGAGACCGTCAGCGACGGCGGCTCCGTCGTGCCGGCGACGACCGGGCTGCGGAGCGGGATCGCCCCCCTGACCTCCAGCCCCCACACGCCGACGTCGCCGAGGTGCCCCTGGTCCACCTCGGCGCCTCCGGCGGCAGCGGCGAGCTCGCAGGACTCGTACGGCGACAGCGGGACGCTGCTGGAGATCGAGACCATCTCGAAGGTCACCAGCCAGAACTCGGAGCCGCCGTCCGCCAGCGGACCGTCGGCGCCGCCGGTGCTCCGGACCAGCGCGTAGACCCACTGATCGTGCTGGGCCAGCGCCTCCACCGCGGTCTCGCCCTCCAGGACGACCGAGCCGTCGTCCCATTCGATGATCGTGGAGAGGCTCTCGTCGGCGTCGCAGCTGCGACCGAACCGGAAGTAGCTGTGCCTCGGAGAGGGGACGCCCGCCGAAGGCAGATCGGCAAACGTCACCCCCGTCTGGCCGTACGTCAGGGAAACCCCCTGACCGGAGGCCTCCAGGCTGGCCACGAGGGTCTCCAGTTGGCTCTTGTTGGCTTCGATCTGCGCGCCCAGTCCGAGCGCCTCGACGACGAGGATGTCGAAGGCCCCGAAGTATCGAGTACGCGGCCGGCCAAACGCCGCGACAACCACGGTGGGGACGGTCGCCGTGGAGTCCGGGGGCGGCATCGCCACCACGCTTCCGTAGCCCACCGGCCGGTCCCCGTCGCCCGGCCCGTACTTGGGTACGAGCGCCAGCCGACGCTCCAGGTGCTTGCCGCCGAGGAGGGGGCTCCAGCGCCAGTACAGCAGGGTCAGGGCTGAGCCGTGGATTCCGGCTGCGACTACGAGGCGGTCTCCGCCCGGCGCGGCGTGGTGGCTCGCCGATGGGAGGTGAACGACCGCTCGGGCGGTCGGGATGATGCCCTCGACGTCCAGGATGGGGGCGGTCTCGGGATCGGCGTGGTAGGCCCAGACGGCGTTCGAGGAGCGGTCGGCCAGCAGCAGGGCGTCCTGCCCGACGCCCTCGATCACCGTCCCACCCAGGAACTCCTGGCCGAAGCCGAGTTCGATCAGGCCGGAGTAGCCCTCGCTGTAGCCCCTGACGAACAGGCCGGGCTCGAGGTTGATGGGGAGCTGCTCCGCGGGGTCAGCACAGCCCGTGGGAACCATCGGCGGGTAGAGACAGTCTGCGGGCACGAGGCAGTTCGTCCCCTCCTGGACGGGGATGATGGCGCCATCGCCGGGATACAGGTCGTTGACCGCGGTCACGAACCCACCCTCGCACTCGCAGCTGTTC
Organism: uncultured Rickettsiales bacterium; assembly: GCA_964344575.1. Lineage (GTDB taxonomy): Bacteria > Myxococcota_A > UBA796 > UBA9615 > UBA9615 > JAAESI01. The sequence continues at coordinate 10,456 of CAYFOA010000241.1, forward strand.
CCGGGAAGGGCAATGGTGGCGTCGGTAGGGAAGAAGCCGGCAGCCTCGACGTAGTCGGCCGCACAGACGGCCTGGGACTGCGGCGGTAGCTCGAAGCCGACCACGCCGTACGACGCGCGGGCCGGCCCGACGATCCAGGGCGCCCCGGAGAACGACTCCACGAAGTGGAAGCGACCGTACGTCTCGAACTGCTTCGCCTCCGTCAGATCCGGGGACGCGAGCCCCACCAGCCTCAAGCGCAGGTCGCTCAGGTCGAGAGTCTCGTAGGCGATCGCGATCACGTTGAGCGCGTTGCCGGGCTTGTCGCCGCGGCTCGCCCATCCCACCGCCGCCCAGCGACCCGCGGCGACCAGCCCTCGCCCCCCGAACGACCTGATCTCCGGGTAGTCGGGGTCGCACTGAAGGAACGCCGGTGGTCCGCAGGACTCGGATTCGTCGCACCCTTGGGCGCTGATCGTGAACGTGTCCGCAACCGCGGTGAGGATCGGCAGGGTAGTGGGTTCGGTCAGGGTCAGGCCGGTGAACTGGGCGCGGAGGTCGTCCTCGACCTCCGGATCCGAACTCGCCGGCCAGAGCAGATCCTCGCCGATCAGCGGGCTGAGGTCGACGGCGTCGACCGTGTACGCGGTCGAGATGAGGACGACCGCGCGCTGCTTGAAGCCGTACGCGGCGCTGTAGGTCTGGCTTCCCGGCATCCGCTGGACGGCGATCGACCAGACCATTGTCGCTGCGTCGGGCCCCGCGGGTCGAGCCGGGGTCGCGACGACGCCGACGAGCATGTCGGGGTCACAGGTGGGAGCGTCGTCGCAGGATTCGGGGTCGACCGACGAGAGGTCGTAGACAAGCAGGCGGGGGATGTAGCCGGTGCCACCGGTCCCCAGACGGGCGCTGACCCCGACCAGGAGGTACTCGCGGCCGGGTCCTGCCACGAAGACCTCGACCGCATCCGGCGCCAGCGTGGTGCCCGCGAACGCAGGCAGGGTGAGGCTCAGGGTCGAGCGCGTGTACCAGGCGACTCCGCCGACCCGTCCCCGTGTCACGAAGATCCAATTCGAAGACAGGACGACCTTGCTTCTGTCGTGCTCGTGCGTCGGTCTTGACCGTCCGGGCCCACCGGGCGACTTCGAGCGCGACCTGGTAGGCGTGGAGGTTCTCGTGGCGAAAGGGGTGCTGCATCGGAGGCTCCTGGGTTGAGCGGAGGGGGGATTCCCTCCGATCCCCACCCACCCGGCCCGCTTGCGGGTCGGGTACAAAGTGGGGTCGGAGGGAAGCCCCCCGCAGCGGCCCAGGAGCCGGAGTTGCAGCGCCCCTGCAGCCACGAGAACCGAGGGCTCCCAGCGCTGGGATCGATGGGCTCGTTCTCGAACTCGAGGTCGTTCTCGTTCTCTGGAGTTACCCCGGTTCCGTGGACACCTCCCCACTTTCGTGGGAGGAGTGCCC
>CAYFOA010000242.1:0-11891 GCA_964344575.1 uncultured Rickettsiales bacterium
AGTCGTCGTCGTCGTCCGCCGAGTCGTCGTCGTCTGCCGCCGAGTCGTCGTCGTCTCCGGAGTCGTCGTCGTCCCCTCCGGCGGGAGCCAGCTCCAGCGGATCCGCGAGGAAGAAGACGCCCCCCGCCGCCCCGCCGCCCGGGTTCAGGGCCGGCGCGCCGACCGCCAGATCGACGTACGTGTCCCCGTCGAAGTCGCCCGCCGCGAGCGACGCGCCGGCGAGGCTCGACGGCACCGGGTCCAGCCATCCCTCCGTCGCGCCCGCGGCGTCGAGCGGCGTGTTCCAGCCCGCCGGGGGGACGAAGTGCCACGCCCCCGGACCCGGCAGCGGCGGCGAGGTCGCGCACACGGACCCCGCGAAGAACGACCCGTCCCCGACCGCCGCGAAGCCCAGCGGCGCGTTCGTCAGGCACCCCCCCGCGTCCACGCTCGCGCCCGTCCCCGGACCGACCGGGCCGACCACCGGCGGGGCGATGACGTCCATCACCAACGGCCCCTGGAGGTAGAGCCCCGCGCCGGGCGACGCCACCGCCACGTCGGTCGTGGACGCCACCAGCACGTCGGGCTCGCCGTCGCCGTCGAGGTCCCCGGCTGCGTGGACCGCCGCGCCCAGCTCCTGGCCGGGGTACTGGCCGAACACCGCGGCGCCGATCCCGAACCCCGCCGCGAGCTGGCCCGCGAACTGCGGGTACCGGCCGTCGACCTCCGCCGCGTTCAGCCCCGGGATGAGGTGCAGCTGGCCGACGTCGTTGCCCGCCGGCGCCCCCGGGAGGCCGACCGCGAGGTCGTCGCCGCCGTCGCCGTCGATGTCCCCGATCCAGGCGATCCCCGCGCCCCCGCGGTCGTTCCCCGTAGCCCCCTCGAACACCGCCGTGTCGGCCAGCGTGTCGACCACGTCGCCGTCGGTCCAGACGCCGCGGCCGTAGACGATCCAGGCCGCGCCGCAGTCGAACCCCGCGGGGTAGCCGGGGGACCCCACGAGGAGGTCGTCGAAGCCGTCGTCGTCGGCGTCGCCGGGTCCCGCGATCGCCTCCGCGAAGCGCACGTCGGCGCCCGCCGAGCCGGCGATCTCGGCGTCGGGGACGAGCTCGTCGCCGCTCGTGGAGACGCCCGCGCTGCTGCCGAGGAACAGCCACAGCCGCCCCGGGGCGACGAGCGGGTCGATCGCGCCCGTCTCCGGCTGCCCCACCGCGAAGTCGTCGACGCCGTTGCCGTCCACGTCGCCCACGTTGGCGACCGCCCAGCCGAGGTGACCGCCGTCGGCGTCCCCGCGCAGCTCGAACACCGGCGCGCCCGCCGCCAGCGAGGTCGAGTCGAACGCGTCCTCGGACCCGAGGAGCAGCCACGCCGCCCCCGCGTTCGGCTCCCCGCCGCCGCCCTGGGCCGACGGCGCGCCGACCACGAGGTCGTCGAACCCGTCGTCGTCGAAGTCGCCCGCCGCGAGGGAGAAGCCGGCGTCCGCGTCGAGCTCCCCCGACGGCACGACCGTCCCCTCGACGTCGAGCTGGAGCGGACCCCCGCCGCCCGCCGATGCGAGCCCCGCGAGGACCAGGGCGAGGGCCCCGGCCGCGGCGGTCGTCCTCGTGACCCGTTCAGCCGCCACCGTCGCCTCCGAAGCGGAAGGAGAGCCCCAAGGTCAGGTGCAGCTGCGGCTCGACGACGGCCACCGGCGCCTCGTCCGCGGTCACCGGGGGGAGGAGGAACCGCGCCACGCCGCCGCTGAACTCGACGTCCAGCGCCAGCAGCGGCGTCAGGCGGAGGCCGCCCGCGATGGTGAGGCGCCCGCCGGGCTCGGCCGTCGTCACCCGCTCGCAGTCGGTCTGGTCCGCGCACCGGCCGCCGACCAGGAGCGTGAAGTCGATCCCCCCCGAGACGAAGAACGCGCGCGGCAGGTCGGCCACGAACCGGGCGCCGACGTGGGCGGGGAGGCCGAGGAGGACCGGCGCCCCGAGCACCTCGTCCGCCCGGCGCCCCATGAGGTCCACGCCGCCGCCGACCCAGAGGGGGCCGTAGGCGCGGACGCGGGCGGTGATCCCGCCGCGCCCCCAGCCCTTCAACCCGTCGAAGAACGTCAGCCCGCCGCCGATCCGGAGCTGGACCCGGTTGCGCCGCCAGCCGACCGCGCCCCCCGGCTCGAACCGCGCCGCCCGCCACGCCGCCAGCGCCGCGAGATCGTCCGCCGTCACCGACCGGAGCTCGCCGGGGGAGGTCTGCGTGAAGCTCAGCTCGTGCCCCGCCGCCACCTTCTCGCCGGGGATGGCGGGGATGCGGTAGCGGACCCCCCCCTCGGCGACGAGGAGCTCGCCGTTGCCGGGGAGGTCGCGCGTCACCTTGAACGCCGTCCCCTCCACGAGCAGCTCGACGTCGTCGACCTTGACCGAGAACGCGCCGCTGACCTTGTAGAAGACCTCGCCGAGGCGCTGCAGCACGCTCCGCTCGAGGCGGACCTGGGAGCGCTCGCCGACCTCGACGCGCCAGCCGGCCGGGGTCTCGACGACGGCGGTCCCGTCGGCGGTGCGGATGGCGTCGCCCTCGTACAGCGCGAAGCCGGGGGTCAGGGGGCGCTCCACGCCGTCGCGGACGTAGGAGACCTCCCGGCTGACCTTGCGGACGTCCTCGAAGAAGCCGGCGCGCCGGTCCTTGAGGACGACGACGGTGCCGTAGGGGGCCGCGCCCGCGGGCGGGGCCGGATCGAGCGCGGACGCCGGTGCGGGGGCGAGCAGCAGGATCGCCAGGAGCGCGACGGCGACGGCGGCGACGGATCTCACGGCGTCCGCTCCAGGACGACGTCGCCCTCGTCCGTCTCGACCGTGACGACGGACCAGGGGTTGAACTCGGCGGGCGCGCCGATGACGTCGAGGGGGTCGCCGATCAGCGCCGGGGGACCGGCCGGGATCGTGAAGTCGACCCCCTCCAGCCGCAGCCGCGCCTCACCGGAGCCCGCCGGCGCCGCGTCCACCGCCGCGTAGAGGCGTCCCTGCTCCTCGACCCCGAGCGTCACGCGCCAGCCCCCGCCCGTGTACGTCGCGGGAAACGGGGCCCGCGCCGCTGCGCCCGCCGCGTCGCGCGCGTCCGCACCCGTCCCCGCTGCCGCCAGCCGCTCGGTGCCGTCCGCGGCCGTCGTGGGGAGCCGGTCGATCAGCCCCTCCAGCACCTCGGCGGCGACCATCGACCGCTCCACCTCCCGGGCGGCCCGGTCGTCGTCCTCCATCCCCTCGACCCAGGCCCGCAGATCGGGGGGAGCGTCCGCGATCGCCTCCCCCCGCGCGGCCTCCACGAGGTGGACGAACACCGCCTCGGAGCGGCCCAGGTCGTCCGCCCGTACCGGCGACGGCGGCTCCTTCAGGAGCTCCAGGATCCGGTCCTCGAAGGTGCTCATGTCACCCCGCCGCCTCCATCGCCGCCCGGACCTGGGGCAGCTCGACGAGGACGCCGAAGAGGAGCTCCGCCTGCTGCTTGGGCTTGAGCGGCGCGCCGTCGGGGTCGGTCCGTTCGCCGCCGAGGGTGTCGGCGAGATCGGCGATGAACCGCGCGCAGATCCGACCCAGCGCCCGCGTCACCGCCGACGGATCGCGGAACCGGGGGACGAGTTCGACGATCTCGCGGTACGGCCGCCCCGCCACGAGCAGCGCCAGCAGACGCTGTTCGTCCGTCTCCAGCGCCTCCCACCGCTCCGCCACGATCCGGCGCACGCTCATGCACTGCTCGACGGCGTCGTCGGCGCGGCCCAGCTGGTCGGGGTCCAGCGAGCTGTCCGACGAGGCGACGTCGGCGTCCTGGAGGATCGAGGAGATCGCGGCCGGGTACATCGGCGCGCCGTGCCGCGCGAGGACCAGCTCGATGCGGGTCCGGAGCGGCCACGCGGCGCGGCGGGCGACGATCCGGACGACCTCGTCCCGGTCCCAGTCCCGGCGGACGGTCCGCGGCCCCGCCGGCCACGCCTCCAGCCCGTAGCGGGGGTACCGCGCCGATCGCCCCGGCCACGTCGGGAAGCCGTCCTTGAGCGTCGCCACGACGCCCTTGTGGAGCTGGTCCTTGGCGGCCCACTCGGGGTGGCGGCGGACGTTGAACGCGTACTGCTCGCGGAGCACCTCGCGGGCGATCGAGAGCCGCGCGTCGAAGGAGTGCCAGCGGACGTCCCGGTCCTCGAAGTCGTCCTCGAGGTAGGCGTCGAAGGGGGTCCGGTCCGAGAACGGGAACCGCCCGAAGCGGCGCCCGTCGAGCCGGACGAAGACGCGGTGGCCGAACGAGGTGACGCTGTCGTCGTCGCGCCGGCAGAGCTCGAAGTAGACCCCCGGGTAGCGGCGGCCGAGCCGGCCGGTGGCGCGCAGCGTGTCGGTCAGGAGGGTCCGCGAGGCGGCGGCGTGGCCGCTGCGGTGGGCTGCGATGCGGTGGGTCCAGCGGTCCATGGCAACCAACCCCGAAGGACGCGGTCCCCGAGCGTTTTGCAGTCTACTGGACTTCGAAGGCGACGGACTTCAGCACGGTCCCCGCCTCGTCGACGACGTCCACGCGCCACGCGCCGGCGCCGTACACCGGCCGCGTCGACCACGTCCGCCAGGTGGTGCCCTTGATCGCGAGCTCGATGTTCGACTTGCGGGTCCCCTCGTGGAACCACTGGTGGCGGATGGTCCGGCGCATGCCGCCGGGGTTGGCGACGCGGACGAAGCAGTGCAGCTCGCTGCCGTCGGGGAAGGGGCCGGTGCCGACGGGGCGGCGGTCCTCGATCTTCGAGGCGACGACGGCCTCCTCGATGACGAGCGGCCCGAGCTCGTTCTCGTTCGCGGGCTCGTGCTCGACCTCGTTCTCGTTCTCGTTCTCGTTCTCGTTCTCGTTCTCGTTCTCGTTCTCGTTCTCGGGCTCGCTCGGGACCGGCTCGACCCCCTCCGGCAGCGGCTCCTGCGGCACGGTCAGATCGATGGACGGGTTCGCGTACTCGGGCGGCGGGGTGGGGACGTCCGGCTCCTCGATCGGAGGCGGCGGGGGCGCGGCGTCGTCGTCGCCTCCGCAGGACGTCGTCAGCAACAGCAGGATCAGCAGGCAGCGGCGCATCGGCCGCGGACTCTACCCCTTCTGCTTCTTCTTCGGCTTCGGTTCGTAGCCGGGGTAGGGGATGCGCCACGACAGCCCGATGCCGGCGCTGATGCCCTGGGCGGCGTTGTTGCTCCAGACCTCGCCGGCGAACCGCGCCTCCAGGGCGAGCCCCTTCCACACGCTGACGAAGATGGCGCCGCCGAGGGCGAGGTTCTCGCGGGTGACCTCGTCCTGCTTGACGTTCTTGATGCCGTCGATCTGGAACATGCCGAGGAAGGCGCCCTTGCCGACGCCGAGCGTGTAGGTGAAGGGGACGCCGTCCACGAAGTCGAGGTCGGTCTCCCAGCCGACGAAGACGGAGCTGCGGTGCCGGTAGCCGACGGCGCCCTGCATGAACATCGGCGTGCCGGGGATGGAGCCGCCGAGGTGGACCCAGCCGGTGAAGTCGAGCTGGCCGTCGCCGGGGAGCGGGAAGGCCTCCTTCCAGATGCCGAAGCGGCTCCCCACGCGGTCGTTGCTGTAGAGCGGGATCTTGACCTCGAAGGCGGGGGCGAGCTGGAAGCCCTTCCGGAGGATGGCGGCCTGGATGGAGACGCGGGCGTCGCCGAAGTGGACGGCGGTGGCGCGACCGGTCTCGCCCTCGTCGAAGTTCATGTCGTCTTCGAAGGTGGCGATGCCGATGGTCAGCGGGGCGGAGAAGGAGACCTGGAGCGGCCACACGGGGAGGACGCCGAACTCGCCGTAGAGCGAGTACTGGTGGCCGAAGAAGTCGAGCCCCTCGACCTCCTCGCCGGTGGTCGGATCGACGTACCGGGCGGCGAGGTAGTAGTCGGCGCCGAGCTTCGTGTAGTACTCGCCGAAGCCCTTCGTCCAGGCGCCGGCGTGGGCGACGGACGGCAGCAGGAGGGCGAGCAGCAGGGGGGCGACGCGGAGCATCACGTCACCTCCAGCTCGATGGCCATGCCGGCGTTGTAGCCGGCGAAGCGGTCGGTGCCGGCGGGGTCCATCTCGGTCTGCCGGCCGGTCTCGTCGGTGACGCGGATCTGGAGGCTGTAGTCCCCGGGGACGGGGATGACCCAGTCGTACTGCCAGGTGGTCCAGATGTGGCGGCCGTCGGCGACGTCGGTCAGATCGGGGGGGATGTCGGACGCGTCGCCGTTGTAGGCGATCGTGGCGTCCACCCAGCTCTCGCCGCCGTCGGTGGTGACCTCGACGCGGTCGATCTGCGTGTGTCCCGAGAACGCGCTGCCGAGGACGCGGATGGTGCCCTCGCCGACGACGGCCATGGTCGGCGGCGACAGCACGAGCCCGTTGGTCCGGTAGGTGGCGAGCTGGGACCAGCCGCGGGACTCCCAGTGGCCGACGAACTCGTCGCGGACGAAGGCGACCTCGCGGGGCCACTTGGGGTTCTTGGTGCCGTAGCGGCCGGGGACGAGAAAGCGGAAGGGGTGGCCGTGGGCGGGGGGGATGTCCTCGCCGTTCATGAGCCACACGAGCCACATGGGGTCGGCGCCGTCGGTGCCGTCGAGGTCGGTGACGGGGAGGCCGGTGGCGTACTCGTCGGCGCCGGTGATCCGCATCCACTCCGCGTCGGCGGGGACCTCGACGCCGAGCTCGTCGAGGATCTCGCGGAAGGGGAGGCCGGCCCAGACGGCGTTGCCGATGAAGAGGAAGCGCGGGTTGGCGCCGATGCACTGCAGGGTGTGCTCCCGTTCGCGGGCGGCGAGGCCGAGGACGAAGGCCTTGTCGATGGAGGCGAGGACGGTGCCGTCTTCGCCGACGATGTCCATCACGTGGGTGTCGGGGTCCACGTCGGGGGTGCCGAACGCGGACTGGACGTAGAAGTCCTCGTTGGAGACGACGCCGGGCAGCGACTCGAGGAGGTGGACCTCGGGCAGGGCGAGGGTGTCGCAGCCGACCAGCGAGGTCCCCGCGGACCCCGCGACGGCGGCGGCGGCGCCCATCTTGAGGACCTCGCGGCGGTCGAACAGGCAGACGCGGGCGCGGACGCGCTTCGAACGGGAACTCATGGGGCCTCCTCCGGGGGGATCTTGCCAGGGGACGAGCGTCGGTACGGACCGGCGGGGGTTCGGTTACACTCCGGCGGTTTTCGCGGAGGAAAGCGATGAGCAGCGTCGACGTCTTCGGTCTTGGGAACGCGCTCGTGGACGCGCTGGTGGTGGTGGACGACGGTCCGGTGCTGCGGCGGCACGAGCTGAAGCGGGGGACGATGCACCTGGTCAGCGACGAGCGTTGGCGGGGGGTCTACGACGAGGTCGCGGGGGGGGACGTGGAGCTGCACCCGGGGGGGTCGTGCGCGAACGCGGTGTCGACGGTGGCGCTGCTCGGGGGCGCGGCGACGTTCTGCGGCCTGGTGGGGACGGACGAGCTCGCGCAGCGCTACACGGAGGGGCTGGCGCACGTGCTCGGGGGGCACCTGATGGTGCAGCGTCCGGGGATCCACACGGGCAAGTGCCTGAGCCTTGTGAGCGCGGACGACGCGGAGCGGACGATGCTGACGGACCTGGGCGCGGCGATGGAGCTGACGCCGGCGGAGGTCCCCACCGAGGCGGTGGAGCGGAGCCGCTGGCTGCACATCACGGGGTACCTGTTCACGGGCGGGGAGATGGCGAACGCGGCGTACGCGGCGCTGGACTCGGCGCTCCACGCGGGGACGAAGGTCAGCTTCGACCTGGGGGACGCGTTCGTGATCGACCACTTCCGCGACGCGGTGGAGAAGGTGATCGACAAGTACTGCGACGTGGTCTTCCTCAACGAGGAGGAGGCGCGGGCGCTGGGCGGGGGCGACGCGATGGAGTCGTTCCACGACCTCGCGACGCGCGTGGACACGGTGGTGCTGAAGCTGGGCAAGCGCGGCAGCATCATCAAGCGGGACGGGAAGCTGTTCCCCATCGAGGCGGTGCTGGTCGACGCGATCGACACGACGGGGGCCGGCGACAGCTACGCGGGCGGCTTCCTGTACGGCCTCAGCCAGCACTGGCCGGTGGACGCGTGCGGCCACCTCGCGAGCGCGGTGGCGGCGCTGACGGTCAGTCAGCTGGGGGGCGTGATCCGGGACGCGCAGGCGCTGGCGGAGGTGAGGGGGAGGGTGGCTCCGGCGTAGGCGGGAGGCAGTCGGCCCAGGGGGGGCGGTCCCACTGGTCGCGGCTGCGGTCGAGCGCGCGGGCGAGCTCCTCCTCGAAGCTGCACACGAACGCGGTCTGGACGGCCGGCGGCGCGGCGTGCCCGGTCCACCACTGGAGGTCCGGCGGGGCTGCGGTCGGTCGGCCGATCGGGGCGATCGAGCGCGCGAGGCCGACCCCGAACCCGGCGGCGAACTCGTCGGGGGGGCACCACGCGACGGGCTCCCGCAGCGGGTCGAGGGTCCAGGAGAGCTCCTGCCCGAAGAGCCCGAGCCAGATGCACTGCGTGCGTCGCGTCGAAGCGGGCGCCGCAGCGACGACGTCCTTCAGATCCCGCCACGACCCCGCCTCGCTCCGGGCGGCCGCGTCCCCCCGGGCCGCCGCGCGTCCCAACGCCTCCGGCCAGGAGGCCCCGACGCGGTCCGGCGAGGGCTCCGAGGCGGCGTAGAACCCCTCCGTCTGCCAGACGGACCAGCGGGTCGACGGTGGGACCCCGGCGTGGGCGTCTCGCCGGCCCTTCAGGCGCAGGAGCTCGACGCGATCGGCGGCGTGGCGGGGGAGGGTCCTCTGCCATCGCTCCTCGGTGAGGGCGGCGGTCGCCTCGACGAGCCCGGGGTGGGCCACCAGGGTGTAGCCCTTGAGACCGGCGGCGTAGGCGACGGCGTCGTCGGCCCACGGGGGGTGCCGGTCGGCGGCCTCGACGACGCCGCGAGCTCCGGTCGTCCAGAGCAGCGTCGCGAGCGCGGCGCAGAAGAGGCCCGCGGCCGCGGCGCGGGGCAGCCTCCCGGACGCGAAGGCCGCGCCGGCCGCGAGGGTCAGCCACGGCCACAGCGTGAGGAGGTGGCGGCCCTGGAGCTCGATTCCGGAGGCCAGCCAGCCGACGGGGTGGAGCAGGACCGCTCCGGCGGAGGTCCAGAGCACCAGGCGCGATGCCTCCGGGGACCGCGACGGTTCGCCTGCGCCGGCCGCCGCGCGCCAGATTCCCACCGCGGCGAGGACCAGGAGGGTCCCCGCGTAGACGGTCGCCGGCCCGACGGGGGCCTCCCGCCAGGGCGTCCCCGGGGCCTCGTGTCCGTAGAACCCCCACGAGTCGAGGACGTCCCGCCAGAGCGAGGTCAGGCCGGTCCCCACCGGCTCGGCGCTCCCCCCGATCGCGGCCCACCCGCCTTCGTTGAACCAGTACCCCGACCACCCGGACCAGGCGAGGGTCGTCACGAGGAACGCGGCCGCGGCGGGCGCCACGGTCCGGATCCGGTCCCGACGGAGCAGGGTGAGCGCGAGGGCCGCGGGGAGGAGCGCGAGGACGGTGTCGGCGTAGAAGAACAGCGCCAGGGACGCGGCCACGCCTCCCCCCGCCAGGGCGGCGGTCTCCCTTCTGCCGGACGTGTGCGCCGCGGCGGCGAGGGCGACGAGGGTGGGGGCCGTCAGCAGCACGCCCTCGATGTGGGAGACCCAGCCGTCGTGCCCGGCGTCCACGACCCCGGGGGGCGCGAGCGCCCAGAGGAGCCCCACGAGCAGGGCGGCGGCGCCACCCCAGGCGAGGTAGGCGAGGAGAGCGAACAGCGCGGCGGTCCCGGCGTGCCAGAGGATGTCGCACCACCGGAGGGACCCGCGCGACGGCCCCGCCACGGCGAAGACGGGGGCGCAGGCGAGGCCCCAGATCAGGGCACACCCCTCCTGGGGTTCGGGCATGTAGTCCGCGGGGCCGGCGATCAGTCCCCCGGAGGCGAGGTGGTGGGGGAGCGCGCCGAACTCGAGCCGCTCGGTCATCCCCCACGTCGGCATCCGGTCCATCCAGACGGCGCGCGTGCCGGCGACCGCGAAGGCGACGACGAGGGCAACGGCGACAGCGCGGCGCACGCGTGCATCATGCCCTCCCTAGAATCCGCGGATGGTTCCGGCGGTTCCGTTGCTTCCACTCGGGTTCCACGAGTCGTGGGGGCTGTGGTTGCAGGCTGCGCTGGTGCTGGTGGTGCTTGTTGCCACGGCCCCGGCGCGGCCGTGACCGGGTCATGAATCACGTTCGCTCCCGGAGGGGGCAATCGGTAGGATGCGCCGGTGCTGAGGTCGGCGATCGCCGCTTTCGCCGCGCTCCTTCCCGTCGGGGCGCAGGCTGCAGCTCTCTGCGTCGCGCCGGGGGGCGAGTCGCCGACCGAGTTCCAGTCGTGCGATGACGGCTCGTTCCCCTCGTTCGCTGCGGCCCTCGCCGCTGCTGCTGCTCTCCCGGATGAGGCCGGCGGCGGTCGGCCGGTGGTCGCCATCACCCTGCTGGGTGGGGAGGAAGCGACGGCCCATGCCGAGTCCCTCTTTGTTGACAACCGCGTCGGTCTCTACGGCGAGCCGCTCAGCCTCTTCTTCGGCTACCGACCGATGTGCCCGAGCCCCGACGCAACCATCAGCAGCCCGGTTGTCGAGTTCGCGACTTCCGGCTCCGACGGCATCAGGGAGCTCAACCTCGATCTCTCGGCCACCGGACCGTGCCCGTCGGAGCACTCCGGTGTCCTGGTATGGGGCTCTGGAAGCGTAGGAGTTGCTGAGGTCGAGGTCGTCGGCTGGACCGGCTGGGGCATCGCTAGCGGGGTGGTCGGAGATCCTGTCGGCTTGAACATTATCAACAGCTCGATCCGCAACGGGACAGGGGTCGCCGTCCGTGCTGGCGGCAGCTTGAGCGGGGAGCGGTTTGAGATCGCGGGCAATCGCCTCCCCGGCCAGTCGGTTGCGCCGGGGCTCATCTGGATGGAGTCGACGGCACCCGGGCTGTTCTTGATGCACGTGCTCTTGTTCGGCAACCAGGTCGAGGGTGAGAAGGCACTCCTGTCGGGGCGAATCGACCTGCTGGCGAACCTGGTCGCCGTCGGGAACGGCCTCGCGCCAGGAGGGGCCTTGGTCGAGAGCGGCTTTTCCACGGCGACCCACGCCCCGGGTCGGATACCACCGAAGAACGAGGCGAGAGGCCTGGTCAGCGGCGTCTTCTCCAGGAACCGTTTCGTCGACATCCCCGATGCCTTCGAGCTGCCCGACCAGCCCGATGCAGGGTTCACCAGCTACCTGAGCGAGATCGCGTGCGGAGACTGTTCGACCTGTCAGCAGTGCTGCATGAGCGAATGGATGGACACGCCGCTGTTGTCTCGAGCGAGCCCGTTCGCCGACCTGGCTGTCATCGACGACGGATCGCTGGTCCGGGTCGATCCGTCGCTCGGCTTCCCGTCGGACGGGGGCGGACTGCTGATCGCGAAGAACTTCTTCGTGGACAACGAGGGGGCAGACGAGCTGATCACAGCGAGGCTCGCCTCGAGCCTCTCCCTTCAGCTCATGCACAACACCTTCGGAGGCAACGGTGAGGTTGCGGTGCTCCAGGTCGAGGGCGGAGGCGACTCGTCCGAACTCATTGCCGTTCGGAACGTCCATGTCGGGAGCGCGCAGCGACCGATCGAGTTGGCTGATCAGATCGGTCGCCTGTTCGTATCGATGAACACGACCAGCTCCCCGGAGGCCTGGGCAGAGCTGGGAACCTCGCCGCCGGACACGAGTCTCGTCGGGCCCGAGATCGCAGCGGAGGCGTTCGGCTTCCGGAGTCCCTCGGCCATCGAGTCCCTGACCGGGTGCCAAGCCACCATGTTGGTCTGTCCCGATGCTTCCGCCGACGACTGTGCATCGGAGATGGGTGCGGATCCGCTGATGCGACGGGTCATTCGGGCCACGTAGCGGCAACGG
>CAYFOA010000243.1:0-11847 GCA_964344575.1 uncultured Rickettsiales bacterium
CTGATCGAGGGCCACGGGGCCCTGGTCGCGCTCACCAGCCGGGTCGCCCACGAGGCGAAGCGCAGGGGGCTACGACCCGTGGTCGGGCGAGTCGCCCGACCCGAGGGTCAGCAGAGCGTCGAGCTCGCCACCCTCGACAGGATCGTCGCCCGCATCGTCGACGACTTCCTACTCGACCTCCGCGCGGACCACGAAGGCCCCGAACGATGAGCCCGGAGCACGAGATGCCTGACCCCCTCGTCGGCGCCCACTGCCACGCCCGCCACCTGGCGATGTGGCACGAGCCACGTGGCAGCGTGGCAACCCGCTGACTGCGGGCCTGATCGCGCGGCAAGCGTGGCGAGCGCCACGCCCCGACGTGGCAGGACAGCGCCGATCACCGCCACCTCTGCCACGCCAGGTCCCGCCCGACGTGGCAACCGCGCCAAGGAACGCCCCATGACCTCGTCCACAGCCACCGATCGCACGTTCTCACCACCCCTGGTGCGGCTCACCCTCACCCTCGGCCCCGAGGAACGCCACGCCGTCGCCCGGCTCGTGCCCCTGAGCGGCGCGACGAGCCGCACCGACGCGATGCGCGACTTGGTGGCCCGGCTCGCTTCGAGCTCCCCGGCGGTCCGCAGCCGGCTCGGCGCGGCCACGGTGCCACCGCTTCCGACCGACACCTCCCGGTCGCGGCGACTCGACCTTCGGCTCGCCGCTTCTGACCGCGCGGCGCTCGAACAATGGTGCGCCGGGCAGCTGCGCCCGCAGGATGCTCTGCGCGCGGCGTTGCACACCCTCGCAGCCGATCCGCGCCTCTCCGTCGAGCTGGGCTACCGCCAGAACGAGGATGCCGGCCCCACCGTGGAGGCCCCGACCGCTCCCACGCGACCGGAGCCGGTGCCGCGGACCGGGCATCGGCGACCGCCCGAGCCTACGCCGCAGGTCCAGCGCGCGCCGTCACCCCGCCGATGCCCCACCGATCCGACACAGCCAGCCCTGCGGTCCGCTCCGCGCTCCACTCCACAGCCGCTCCGTCGCCGTCGTCCACCCCGCCCGGAGCCGGTCTCCTCGGCCTGGTACGAACCGCCGTCGGCCACCTCCGCGCCGTGGCCACCGACGCCGAGGACGATCCCCCAGGTCGAGGTCGCTGACTCGTGGCAGACCAGCACGCTGCTGAAGGAGCTCAAGTCCGGGCGCGAGCCCATCCAGTTCGCTCCCGCGTGGACGGACGAAGTCGAGGACGCCGTCGAGGACCTCGTCGAGGTGCTCCCCGGCGGCGACATCGTCAGGATCGTCATCGGCTTTCGGCAGGAGCCCTGGGAGGAGTGCGACGTCGATGGGGACCTCGTCGCTTCGGGTACTGCCTGGATCCTCGTCCCGGTCCGCCGCCCCAAGTCCGTCGCCCGCGAGATGCTGCACCTGGCCCACGCGGCCGGAGGCGTGAACCTCGAGGCGCGGGTCCACCGCGTCGAGGAGGGCCGCAGCACCGGGGCCATCGTCGAGCTGGTGGTGTCAGGTCCCTATTAAGAAGCGCTACGCCACTGCCTTGACCTCCACCTTGTAGCCGAGCGCGTCGAGGCGTCGGAGGAGCCGAACGGCTGCTTTCGCTTTGTCCCTTCGGTCGAAGTAGTCGGCGCCCAGATCTCGGTACTCGACGCCGTCGCGGAGCATGTAGTACGCAGCCGTGAGCATCGAAGCGGCGACGGCCAGGATCGCCTTCTTCGGTCCCCGCCGGGACTTGATCCGCAGGAACTGGGCGCGCAGGTAGGTGTTCTTGCTGCGTGCCGCGCTCCACGCGGCGGTGACGAGCGTGGTCTTCAGCCACGTGCCGCTCTTCCGCACGCGGGTCGAGCGTCGCTTTCCTGCACTCTCGTCGTTGCGCGGACAGAGCCCGGCCCAGGAGATGAGGTGGCCGGAAGTCGGGAAGCGGGACATGTCCGCACCGATCTCCGCGAGGATGACGTGGGCCGCGATGTCACCGATCCCCGGCATCGTCTTGAGCAGCTCCGCGGCCCTGGAGATCGGCTCCAACGCTTTTCCCACGGCATCGTCCACCTCCGCCAGGGCGCTCTCGATCGCACGGATGAGATCGAGGTGCAGCCGGATCATGGTGCGGTGGTGGTCGGTCACGTGCCCGCGGAGTGCCTCGATCAGAGATGCTCGTTTCTTCCGGGCGCTGCCCTTGGCGAGGTCGGCGAGGCGCTCGGGGTCGTCCTCGCCGGCGACGATGGCCGCGAGCATCGCTCGCCCGCTCTGCGTAAGGATGTCGGACAGCACGCTCGCGAGCTTGACGTTGGCGGTCTCCAGGACCTTCTGGATGCGCTGCGAGTGCTGAGCAATCTCCCGAACGAACTGCTTCCGGGCGCGGGTGAGGTCCCGCAGTTCCTGGATTCGCGCCGGGGGCACGAAGCTGCTGCGCACGAGCCCGTGAGCGAGCAGGTCCGCGATCCAGGTCGCGTCGGCGACGTCGGTCTTGCGGCCCGGGACGTTCCGAACGTGCTGCGCGTTGGCGAGGATGAGCTCGAACCGGTCCTCCAGAAGGTGCCACACGGGCTTCCAGTAGACGCCGGTCGCCTCCATCGCGACGTGCGTGCAGCCGACGGACTCCAGCCAGTCCGACAGCTCCAGCAGTTCGCGCGTGGTTGTCCCGAACGTGCGGACCTCATGCGCCTTCGGCGCCGTCACGCACCGCACGCATGCGACCACCGTGTCTTTGTGGACGTCGAGCCCGGCGCACCGGGGGTAGAGCACTTCCATGAGGGGCCTCCAATCTTGGCGGCGCCGGGAGGAACCCTCGTCGTCGAAATCTATTATCCGCGCTCCCCGGCCCGAAGACCGATGGCGCAATCCGGGGTGCTCGAAGGGCTCCGGGTCCAACTACTGATCGGGCTCGTGGCACCAAGGACAAACCGACCTCTTTTCCCAGCGCACGATCGGAGCGTAGATCTCCGGGGCGGCCCAGAGCATGACCACCGCTTCATCCACCGGGGTGGGACGCGAATGCGGACCATGGGCAACTACTGACCAGTCACCCGGTCGGCCGGGACCATCAGATCAGCCGTACAGCCCATGCTCTCTCAGCTTGCGCCACAGGGTGGATCGACTCATGCCGAGTAGCTCGGCGGCCTCCCCTTTCTTGCCGCGACTGGTGCGCAGGGCGTCGACGATCCGCTCCTTCTCCAGCTCGGCCAGCGACAGATCCCGCGGCCCGGCGTCCTGGGGCCCCTCGCCCCGCAGCTCCGGGGGGAGGTCGGCGACACCCAGGGTCGGCCCCTCGCCGACGGCGAAGGCGTACTCGACCACGTTTCTCAGCTCTCGGACGTTGCCCGGCCAACGGTGGGCCAGCAGGGCGGCGCGGGCCTCGCCGCTCAGGCCCGCCACCCGGCGGAAGCCCTGCTCGTTGAACTCGTCGACGAAGTGCTCCGCGAGCGCCTCGATGTCGCCCTCGCGGTCCCGCAGCGGGGGGAGGAACAGGGGCACGACCCGCACGCGGTACATCAGGTCCTCGCGGAACCGGCGCTCCTCGACCTCGCGCCGGAGCGCCCGGTGGGTCGCCGAGACCACCCGGACGTCCACGCGGACCGGCTCGCTCCCCCCCAGCGGGACGAAGCTCCGCTCCTGCAGGACGCGCAGCAGGCGGGCCTGGACGTCCATCGGGACCTCCGCGATCTCGTCGAGGAACAGCGTCCCCCCGTCGGCGAGGCGGAGCAGCCCGCTGCGGTCCTTGACGGCGCCCGTGAACGAGCCCTTGACGTGCCCGAACAGCTCCGAGACGAGCAGCTCGGGGGTGAACGTCGCGCAGTTGACGGCGCGGAAGGGCTTGTCCCGCCGTGAACTGAGGTCGTGGATCGCGCGGGCCACGAGCTCCTTGCCGGTTCCCGTCTCGCCGCGCACGAGGACGCTGGCGTCGGTGCGGGCGACGCGTCGGATCAGCTCGTAGAGCCGGGTCATCTGGGGCGAGACCGAGAACATCCCGTGGAAGCGCTCGACCCGAGTGTCGGCTTGTCGCGTCATGTTGCGTCATCTTCGCACACCGAGACGGTCTCGTCCTCCGGCCGGTCGGCAAGCCCGAGTCCCGGGCGCCGCGGGCCGGACCGATCATGACGACCGTCACCCCTCGATCCGCGCCCTGGCACGCAGGCTGCAAGGATCCGCCCAAGAGAAAACAACCGCGAGAGTGCTCCCCATGCAGATCAAGGCCTTCTTCGACCCCCGGACGTTCACCCTCACCTACGTCGTGTGGGACCCCGACACCCGCGACGCGGTGGTCATCGACCCGGTCCTGGACTACGACCCCACGACCGGGCGGATCTGGACCGAGTCCTCCGACGTCGTGATCGGCTTCGCCCAGGGCGAGGGGCTCCGGATCCACCACGTGCTCGAGACCCACGCGCACGCCGACCACCTGTCCGGCTCCGGCCGGCTCGTCGAGGCCTTCGGCAGCGAGGTCGTGATCGGCGTCGGGATCCGCGCGGTGCAGGGCGTCTTCGCGCCGGTCTTCGACAAGGGGGACGACTTCCCCACGGACGGCAGCCAGTTCGACCGGCTGGTGGAGCACGGCGAGGTGCTCGAGGCGGGCTCGCTGCAGGTCGAGGTCATCGCGACCCCCGGCCACACCCCCGCGTGCGTGACCTACAAGATCGGCGACGCGATCTTCACCGGCGACGCGCTGTTCATGCCCGACTTCGGGACGGGCCGCTGCGACTTCCCCGCGGGCTCCGCCGAGGACCTCTACGACTCGGTCGTCACCCGTCTGTACACGCTGCCCGACGAGACCCGCGTCTTCGTCGGCCACGACTACCAGCCCGGCGGCCGCGAGCTGGCGTGGGAGACGACGATCGGCGAGTCCAAGGCCGCCAACAAGCAGCTCCGCGCGGACACCGACCGGGCCCAGTTCGTCCAGTGGCGGAGCGAGCGGGACGCGACGCTGGACGCCCCCCGGCTGCTGCTGCCGAGCATCCAGGTGAACATCGACGCCGGCCGCCTGCCCGCGCCGCGCGACAACGGGCGCCGCTACCTGGCGATCCCGCTCAAGGTCCAGGAGGGCTGAACCCATGGAAGCGATCCACACCATCCTCGTCCCCAACGACTTCTCCGACTGCGCTCCCGGCGTCGTCCGTCGGGCCGCGCAGCTCGCGACCGCGCTCGACGCGGAGCTGGTGCTGATGCACTCGTACGAGATCCCCTCGGGTCTGACGCCGCAGACGCGGATCGAGCCCCGGCAGGACGGTCCGTCGGTCTCCGTGGGCGAGCACCTCCGATTGGGCGCCGAGGGCCGGATGCCGCAATACGTCCGCCTCGCCGAGGCGGAGGGCGCGCGGGTCCGGTCCCTGGTGGGCGAGGGCAAGCCGGTCGACGCGATCCTGGCAGCGGCGACCGACGTCGGCGCTGCGATGATCGTCATGGGCACCCACGGGCGTCGCGGCCTGCACCGACTGCTCCTGGGCAGCGTCGCCGAGGCCGTCGTCCGCCGCTCCGAGGTGCCGGTCATGACCGTGCGGAGCAGGTGGCACGCGGGCTGCGAGGCGCGCAGCCGCGCGGTCTGCAAGACGCACATGAAGAGCGAGCTCCTCGACGTGCGGGCGGAACTGGACGGGTGAGACGGGGTTGGCACGGCGGTTGCGCCGCTCCGCCCGTGAGGACCGCTGAGGTGGCCTCCCGGCTCCTCGTCGCGACGATGTTGCTCGCCTTCGTACCGGCGTGCGTCTCCGCGCCAGGCCCGGGTCCGGCGCCGGGCGACGAGGAGCCGGCGGCGGACTGCGACCCGTCGATCGGGGCGGTCGAGCCGCTCCCGTCGTGCTCCGCCGAGGCCCCGTGCGTCGAGCTGCCCTCGACGGACGACCGCGACGAGATCGTCACGGCGTCCGAGGCGCCGACCTGCGCGACCAGCGATCCCGAACGCCCGTTCTTCGGCGACGGCCCTGCTTCGCAGTGGACCGACCCCGACGGAGCGGTGCGGTCGTCCTGCCTCTTCGTCCCCGATGGCGCAGGCCCCGCCTCGCGCCGCCCGCTGGTCGTGTTCCTGCACGGCGCGTTCGGGTCGGCCGACAACGTCTACGACGCGACGTCGCTGCGATCCAAGGCGGCCTCGTTCGACCTGTCCGACGACCCCGCCCGCCCCGGCTTCGTCCTCCTGGCAGTGCAGGGCCGCAACCTCCACTGGCCGACGTCGGACCCGCGCGACGGCGCGCACCACGACACCTTCCACCGGGACCTCGGATCTCCATCGGCCAACCCCGACGTCGCGAACCTCGACCGCCTGATCGACGACCTGGTCGCGGGCGGCGCGGTCGATCCCGACCGGATCTTCGTCACCGGGTGGTCCAACGGCGGCTTCTTCGCCCAGATGTACGCGATCGCCCGCCACGACACCGCGACGCCAGGCGGCCACACCGTCGCCGCCGCGGCGGTCTTCAGCGCCGCCGACCCGTTCCACGGCGCTCGGCAGGGCGAAGACCCCTCGTGCCGGCTCGACCCGTACCCGACTTCGGAGGTCCCGATCTTCGTCGTCGGGCGAGCCTGTGACCTCGTGGCCTGCGACGCGGCGCAGGCGGGCGATCTCGAAGACGACGGGGTCCCGCTGGCGCCTGGCTTCGTCGTGGAGACCTGGATCGAGGACCTGGACGCCCGGGTCGGCGACCCGAACGTGCAGCGCCGGATCGTCAACGGCTTCGGGGAGCCGGTCGAGTCCTGCACGGGGCCCGCGCTCTGCGGCCCGGCCGTCGCCACCCTCAGCCACGTGCGGTGGCCCGACGGCGTCGCGGACGGCAGCGGCCTCGACCACGAAGCGGACATGCTCGCGTTCCTCGCGAACGCACGCTGATTCGCGCGCCCCGCGCCTCGGGTTCAGCCGGCGGCCATGCGGGCAATGAAGCCCGACCGCGTCTCGCCGGCCTCCCGGGCTTTCGTGTCCAGACGGGCGAGCACGCGGCGGGGCAGGGTGATGTTGACCCGCTCGGTGGTGTCGTCGAGGTCCGCCAGATTGACGGTGACGACGCCGATCAGCCAGCCGGGGTAGTCCCCGAGATGAGCCTCCGCCGAGGTGGGCGCCGGGATCGGCAGAGCCTGGTCCAGCGCGGCGTCGATCCACGCCGTCGCGGCCTCCTCCGCCGCGCTCAGCGCCTCGTCGAGGGTGTCGCCCGCCGAGAAGCACCCCGGCAGGTCGGGGACGACGACGCCGAAGGCGGCCTCGTCGGTGCCGGGCTCGATAAAGACCGGGTAGCGCATCGTCATACTCCTGCCTGACGCCGGATCGCCGCGACCAGCCCCTTGCCCAGGTCCTTTCGCGGATGGGGGACGACTACGATCCCCGCCCGCTGTGGGTGCTTGAACACATGGTGGGACCCGCGGCGACGATCCAGCTCCCAGCCGGCGGCCTCGAGTAGCTTGATCAGCTCCCGACTGGACACGTGTGTACAGTACACATCCGACCGTGGACCGACAAGGGTTCAGTTGAGGTGTGGCCCGCACTGGCTCAAGAGATCGCAACGCGTTGCAACAAGAGCAAACATGTGTCTGCTGGACGCGTGCGTCAGGCCATCCCCGCGGTCGTTGTGCGACCTGGCACGGGCCCTGCATGTGCCAAGGCCAACTTCACAGAACAGCCTTCGGAGCCCCCGATGATCTTCCGCCAGCTCTTCGACCGCGAGTCCTGCACCTACACCTACCTCCTCGGCGACGAGGCCACCCGAGAGGCCGTCCTGATCGACCCCGTCCGGGAGCTCGTCGATCGTGACGTCCAGGTCCTCGCCGAGCTCGACCTGACCCTCAAGTACACCCTCGAGACCCACGTGCACGCCGACCACATCACGGCGTCGGGCACGCTTCGGCAGCGCCTCGGCAGCAAGAGCGTGCTCAGCGCCCGGGGCGGCGCCGACTGCGCGGACGACGCCGTCGAGCACGGGGACGTAGTCCAGGTCGGCGGCCTCGCCATCGAGGTCCGGGAGACGCCGGGCCACACGAACACGTGCGTCTCGTACTACGTGCCCGCGCTCGGCATGATCTTCACGGGCGACGCCCTGATGATCCGCGGCTGCGGCCGGACCGACTTCCAGCAGGGCGACTCCGAGACCCTCTTCCGCTCCGTACACGAGCAGGTGTTCACGCTGCCGGACGAGACGAGGATCTACCCCGGCCACGACTACAAGGGCCGGACCATGAGCACGGTCGCCGAGGAGAAGGCGCACAACCCGCGGCTCGGCGGCGGCAACAGCGTCGAGCAGTTCGTCGAGATCATGGCGAACCTCAACCTCAGCCAGCCGAAGAAGATCGCCGTCGCCGTCCCCGCGAACCAGAACTGCGGGATGCCCGTCAACGGAACGGTCTCCGGTTGGGCGCCGGTCGTCCGGTCCGGCGACGGCATCCCCGAGATCACGGTCGCCTGGCTGGCCGAGCACGTCGGAGGTGGCGTGCGGATCGTCGATGTGCGGGAGCCTGCCGAGTACACCGGCGAGCTCGGGCACATCGACGGCAGCGACCTGGTGCCCCTCGCGACCATCGGCCAGGCCGCCACCGATTGGGACCGGTTGCAGCAGATCGTCACCGTCTGCAAGTCGGGCAAGCGCTCGGGCGACGCCGCCCATGTGCTCGAGTCGATGGGCTTCATCCGCGTGGCCTCGGCGGCCGGAGGCATGACCTCCTGGAATGACTCCAGCCTCCCGATCGCGCGCTAGCCCGATGGAGAATTTCACCCCTATCGCGTCGACGATCGGCGGCGTCCTCATCGGCCTGAGCGCGGCGATGATGATGCTCTTCCACGGCCGCATCGCCGGCATCAGCGGCATCGTCGGCGGTCTCCTCGGCCCGAAGCCTGGGGAGGTCGGCTGGCGGCTGGCGTTCGTCGTCGGGCTGCTGGTCGGAGGCCTCGCCTTGGGCCTCGCATACCCCGCCGGCTTCGCGGTTGAGGTCATCCGGAGCCCGGTCGCGATCGTGTCGGCCGGCGTGATCGTGGGCTTCGGGACGCGCCTCGGCTCGGGCTGCACCAGCGGCCACGGCGTCTGCGGCATGAGCCGGTTCAGCCGCCGCTCCATCCTCGCCACCCTCACGTTCATGGGCACGGGCGCGCTGACGGCCGCCGTCGTGACCCACGCCCTCGGAGGCTCGCTGTGAGCCACTTCGTCTCCTTCCTCGCCGGCCTGGTCTTCGCCGCAGGCCTCGTCCTCGGCGGCATGACGCAGCCGCTGAAGGTCATCGCCTTCCTCGACTTCACGGGCGGCGCCTGGGATCCGAGCCTCGCGTTCGTCATGGCCGGCGCCCTCGCGGTCTACGGGAGCGCGTTCCGGTGGATCACCCGGCGCGCCGAGCCCGTGCTGGCGCCCAGCTTCCAGGTCCCGACCCGCCGCGACCTCCCCCCTCGGCTCTTCGTGGGCGCGAGCCTGTTCGGCGTCGGCTGGGCGATTGCGGGCTTCTGCCCCGGTCCTGCCGTGGTCGCGGTCGGCTCGGGGATGACCGAGGCGCTGCTGTTCGCCCCCGGCCTGCTCGCCGGCATGGTCCTGTTCAACCTCTTCGAGGCGCGGAGGTCCCCCGCGCCGACGGGCGGCGGCGCCCGGGCCTCGGTGGGGTCGTGATCTCCTCCTCCCGCCACCCGGATCCGGGCGTCGCCCACCCCGCGCCCGAGCGTGAGAAGAACTACGGCTTCGTCATCGACAACCGGATGTGCATCGGCTGCCACGCGTGCAGCACGGCGTGCAAGTCCGAGAACGAGGTGCCGCTCGGCGTCTACCGGACCTGGGTCAAGACCGCCGAGGTCGGCACCTTCCCCGACACCACCCGCCACTTCCAGGTGACGCGCTGCAACCACTGCAGCAACCCGCCGTGCGTGCGGATCTGCCCGACCCAGGCGATGTACCAGCGCGCCGACGGGATCGTCGAGTTCGACAAGGACGCCTGCATCGGCTGCAAGGCCTGCATGCAGGCCTGTCCCTACGACGCGATCCACATCGATCCCGAGAGCAAGACCGCCAGCAAGTGCCACTTCTGCAGCCACCGGACCGAGATCGGGCTGGAGCCCGCCTGCGTCGTCGTCTGCCCCGAGCACGCGATCATCGCCGGCGACATGAACGATCCCACCTCGGAGATCAGGCGGGTCCTGGCGAGCAACAAGGTCACCGTCCGCAAGCCCGAGCAGGGCACCGCGCCGAAGCTGTTCTACATCGACGGCGCAGCGGTCAACCTGCACCCCACCGCGACCGAGCGGGCACCGACGACGTTCACCCACGCCGACGTCCTCGGCCTGCACGGCGGGCCTTCGCGCGAGCCCGAGCTGGTGCAGATCGGGGGAGCCACCGGACGCTGGGGCCAGCCGATCCGACCACCGCAGCCCCAGGGCCTGCCCGACGCCGGCCCCGTCGCGATGCCCGGCCCACGTGCCGAGCAGATGGTCCAGGTCAACTACAACGCGCAGCACGAGGTGCCCTGGCACTGGCCGGTGCCCGCCTACCTCGTCACCAAGGGGATCGGGGCGGGGATCGTGCTCGTCCTCGCCCTGGCCTGGCTGGGCCTCGGCGTCCCCTTCAGCGCGCCCGTGGCCATCGCCGCGGGGCTCGTCTCGCTGCTCCTGATGGGGGCGACGACGGCGCTGTTGGTCTACGACCTCGAGCACCCCGAGCGGTTCCTCTACATCCTGGTCCGGCCGCAGTGGCGGTCGTGGCTGACCCGCGGCGCGGTCTTCCTGATCGGCTTCACCAACGTCGTGCTCCTGTGGTGGGCGATCGAGGTCGCCGGGCACATGGGCTGGCTGTCGCCGGCGCTCGCCGAGTCGGTCCGCGCCCCCCTGCTCGCCATCGCCTCGCTGCTCGGTGTCGGCGCGGCGATCTACACGGCGTTCCTGTTCGGGCAGGCCGAGGGCCGCGACCTCTGGCAGAGCCCCCTGCTGCCGCCGCACCTGCTGGTCCAGGCCGTGATGATCGGCGCCGCCGCGCTCCTCGTCGTCGGCTTGGCCGTGGAGCTGTCGCCGGAGCTCGCCTCGGTCGCGCGCTGGACGTTCGGGCTCGCGCTGGTCGCCGACCTGTTCGTCACGCTGCTCGGCGAGCTCGGGATGCCCCACGCCAGCGAGGTGGCCGCCCAGGCTGCCCACGCGATCAGCCACGGCAAGTACGCCCGCACGTTCTGGGGCGGCGCGATCGTCCTGGGACACGTCGTGCCCCTGGCGCTGCTGGCGCTCGCCGGCCCGCTCCCCGCCGCGGTCGCCGCGGCGTGCGCCGCCGTCGGCCTCTACTGCTTCGAACACGCCTTCGTCATGGCCCCGCAGGAGGTCCCCAACTCATGAGCTCCGAGACCTCCATGCACCGGCCCGACTACTCCGAGGCGGAGGAGCGGCCGATCCCGCTGACGGTCCGGCACCCCGACGGCCGCATGTCGCAGTACCCGCCGCCGGAGCGGTGGGACGACTGGACCGAGTACGACAGCAAGGCCTGGCCCAGGAAGGTCGCCCGCAACTACCGCCTCGTGCCGACGGTCTGCTTCAACTGCGAGAGCGCCTGCGGGCTGCTGGCGTACGTCGACAAGCAGACGTACGAGATCCGCAAGTTCGAGGGCAACCCCGCCCATCCCGGCAGCCGCGGCCGCAACTGCGCCAAGGGGCCCGCGACCCACAACCAGATCTACGACCCCGAGCGCATCCTCTACCCGCTCCAGCGGGTCGGGAAGCGGGGCGAGGGCAAGTGGAAGCGGGTCTCCTGGGACGAGGCGCTGACGGACATCGCGGGCAGGATGCGGGCGAGCCGGGAGCGTCGGCGCGACGGGATCATGTACCACGTCGGTCGGCCGGGCGAGGACCACTACACCAACCGGGTGATCAGCGCCTGGGGCGTGGACGGCCACAACAGCAACACGAACATCTGCTCGGCGGGAGCGCGGGCGGGG
>CAYFOA010000244.1:0-11769 GCA_964344575.1 uncultured Rickettsiales bacterium
TTCCGGCCGGCCTTGGGGTTGGGGCGGCTGGACTCCGCGATGTTCAGCGTGACGCTGGCCGTCGCGCGCCTCAGCTGGTCCTTGAGGTCACTGTCGGTCTTGACGGTCCGGGCCCACTTCGCCACCTCGAGGGCGACCTGGTAGGCGTGGAGGTTCTCGTGGCGGGGCCCGGAGCAGGAGCGAAGGGCCGCGTGACACGCGAAGCGTGGCGCGTCCCGAAGGGATGGGGTCCTGGATGGACCCCACCAGGGGTGTTGCACGTAGGCTCCTGGGCTTGAGCGGAGGGGGGCTTCCCTCCGATCCCCCACCACCCCACCCGTCCCCCGTGTCAAGCACCAAAGGAGGTGCTCGCACCTCCGACGTGCTTGATTCGGGGGTCGGGTGGGGTACACGGGTGGGGGTCGGAGGGGAGCCCCCCGCAGCGGCCCAGGAGCCGAAGTGCAGCACCCCTGCAGCCACGAGAACCGACCCCCCAGCGCGGCGATCGAGCGCCCGACCGAGCTCGAGTCACGAGAACGAGAACGAGAACGAGAACGAGCCCACGAGAACGAGAACGAGCCCACGAGAACGAGAATGAGAACGAGAACGAGCCCACGAGAACGAGAACGAGAACGAGAACGAGCCCACGAGAACGAGAACGAGAACGAGAGCGAGCTACGAGAACGAGAACGAGACCCCTAGATCGACATCCGCCGCATGTCCTCCCACGCGGCGTCCACCGCCTTCCTCGCGTCGGCGCACGACCCGTACCGCTCGCCGGGGTTCTTCGCGATCAGCGTCATGATGACCTCGTCGATCCGCGAGCTCAGGTCGGGGTCCAGCTGCGACGGCTTCGTCGGCGTCTTCTCCAGGATCTGCATGAACAGCTGCGCCACGTCCGTCCCCCCGAACGGCAGCGCCCCCGTCAGCGCCTGGTACATCACCACCCCCATCGCGTAGAGGTCGCTCGCCACGCCGTTGTCGTCGATCCCCCGGAGCCGCTCCGGGGCGATGAACGCCGGCGTCCCCACCACGCTCCCCGTCGCCGTGTGGCCCGACGTCGCGTCGGCGAACTTCGCGATGCCGAAGTCCATCACCTTCAGCGTCCGCTCGTCCTCGCTGACGAACAGGTTCGCCGGCTTGATGTCCCGGTGGATCACCCCCAGCGCGTGCGCCGCCCCGAGCCCGTCCAGCGCCTGCCCGAACAGCCGCATCGCCAGCGCCGGCGGCAGCGCTCCGCCCTTCTTCTCCATCAGCTTGTCGAGGTCGTGCCCCGTCAGCAGCTCCATCGTCAGGAAGTACGCCCCCCGCCACGTCCCGAACTCGAACGTCCGGACGATGTTCGGGTGCGACAGCCGCCGCGCGATCCGCATCTCCTGCTTGAAGCGGGCCACCGACCGGTCGTCCTCGGGGCTCCGCGCGAACAGCTTCAGCGCGACCTCCTCCTCCAGCTCCAGGTCCGTCACCCGGTAGACGACCGCCATCCCTCCGGCCCCCAGCTCGCCGTCCACCCGGTACCGCTTGGCGATGACGTCCCCGATCTGGACCGGGCCGAGCCCCAGCTCCTCGCTCCGGGTCCGCCCCTGCGGCATCGCCCCGTCCCCCGGCAGCACCGCCCCGCCCGGCACGCTCGCCATGTCCGGCGCCGAGATCGTCTCCGCCACCCCCGCCGCGGGCTCCGGCGGGATCGTCGTCGGCGGCAGGCTCCCCGGCGCGCTCGTCCGGTAGAACGGATCCGGCGTCTCCGCCCCCGGCTGCGACGACGGCACCCGCGCCCCCGGCCGGCTCCGCGGCGGCTCCACCACCTGCCCCGGCGCCCCCGGCAACGACTTCACGGGAGGCAGCTCCGGCAGCGACGGCAGCGAGCTCACGGGCTTCCGCCGCCCCGGCACCGACCCCAGCCGCCGCAGGTCGGAGTCCGCCTCCGCGAACTGCAGGTCCGCCTCGAGCACCCGCGCGAACTCCTCGTCCTGCGCGTCCTTCGTCTCCAGCAGCGCCGCCAGCCGCGTCCCCGCGTCGCGGTACGACGGGTCCAGCTTGACCACCGCCCGGAACGCGCGGCCCGCCCCGTGGAGCACCCCCTGCTGCTCCAGCAGCGTCCCCAGCGAGTACAGCGTGGGCACGTGCATCGCCGACAGGACCGTGTGGTCGCCCCGCACGAAGGGCTCGGCGAAGTGCTCCAGGCCGTACGACGCGAGGCCGTGCTGCTTGGCCAGCCGGACCGCCCGCGCCACCGCCTCGGGGTACCGCTTGTGCGTCGGCTCCACCGACATCAGCGCGTCCAGCGCGGCCTGGGGACGGTCGGTCTTGCCGAACCGGTCGGCGAGCAGGAAGGGATCCCCCTGCAGGCTCCCCGTCGTGCCTTCGACCTCCTTCTCGTGAGGCCGGCTGTGGAGGATCCCGGGCGGCCACGGGCTGTCCGGCGCGGGCTGCCCCTGCATGACCCGGTCGGCGTCCCCGCGGCGGCCCGCGGACTTGAGCACCGCGGCGGCCCGCTCCCGCTCCCCCACGGCGACGAAGAGCCCCACCGCCATCCGCGCCCGCCCCGCCCGCGCGAAGCAGACCCCCGCGTGGAGGGCGGCCTTGCGGCGGCCCGGATCGAGGCTGTCCACGCGCGTCGGCTTGGGCGGAAGCAGCGACAGGAAGGCCTCCCCGGCCTCCTCGTACTTCCGCTCGGCCACCAGTCGTTGCGCCGCCGCCAGCCGCCCCCGGATGTCGTCAGCCAATCAGCCCCTCCTGCCTGCACATGTCCGCGAACACCATCGGGTAGGTCGCGTGCTTGTGCGCCTCCTCGTACGCGATCTGCCGCTCCCGCACCAGCCGCAGCAGGTCCCGGTCGAGGCTCTGCATCCCGGAAGCCGCGTCGATCGTCTGCAGGTACGACTCGATCTGGTGGATCTTGCCCTCCCGGATCATGTTCGCCACGGCCGTGTTGTTGAAGAGGATCTCCAGCGCCGCGACCCGCCCCTCGCCGGACTGGAGCTTGACCAGCCGCTGCGCCACGAGGCCCCGGACCATCACCGACAGCACGCCCCGGATCTGGTCGATCTGCTCGTCCGGGTAGGCGTCGATCATCCGGTCGATGGACCGCGCCGCGCTGCCCGTGTGGAGTGTCCCGAACACGAGCACCCCGGTCTCGGCCGCCGAGATCGCCAGCGAGATCGTCTCCAGGTCCCGCATCTCGCCCACCAGCAGGACGTCCGGCGACTCCCGCAGCGCCGACCGCAGCGCGTCGTGGAAGCTCCGGACGTGCTTCCCCACCTGGCGCTGCGTCAGCTCGCACCGGATCGGCCGGTGGATGAACTCGATCGGGTCCTCGACCGTGATGATGTGCTTCGCCCGCGTCCGGTTGATCTCGCTGATCAGGGCCGCCTGCGTCGTCGTCTTGCCCGACCCCGTCGGCCCCGTGAAGAGGACGAGCCCGTTGCTGTAGTCGATGATCTTCCGGAGCTGGTGGGGGAGCCCCAGCTCGGCGATGGTGGGGATCTTCTGGGGGATGATCCGGAACACCGCCCCGAGCCCCTCCCGCTGCCGGAACATGTTCGCCCGGAAGCGCCCCTCGCCGGGGAGGTCGTAGGCGAAGTCGAGGTCGGCGTGCTCCTCGAACTCGGCCACCTGCTCGTCGGTCAGGACCTCGTACAGGAAGCGCCGCGTCTCCCGCTCCTTGAGCTCGCGGAAGGGGATCGCGACGAGGTCGCCGTTGTGCCGGATCGTCGGCTTGCTCCCGCTGACGAAGTGCAGGTCCGACGCCTTCTGGTCGAGCACGAGGCGGAGGAACGAGTCGAGCCTAGCCATCGTGATCCGCCCCCAGGAAGGCCGCCATCTCCTTCTTGTTGATGGCCTTGACGTAGACCTCGTCGGCGTGGACGAGCCCCTCGCGGTAGAGCCGCATGAGCTCGGCGTCCATCGACCGCATCCCCTGCTCGCGCGACGTCGCGACCACCGAGGGGAGCTGGTAGCACTGCCCCTTGCGGATGATGTTGGCGACGGCGTCGTTGTTGAGGAGGACCTCGATGGCGGCGACCCGGCCCCCCGCGTCGCCCTTGCGGCGGAGGAGCTGCTGGCAGAGGACCGCGCGGAGCGTCTGCGAGATCTGGGCGCGGACCTGCTGCTGGGCGCGGACGGGGAACGCGTCGATGAGCCGGTCCATCGTCGTCTCGGCGCTGACCGTGTGGACGGTCCCGAGGACGAGGTGGCCGGTCTCGGCGGCGGAGACGGCGAACGCGATGGTCTCGAGGTCCCGCATCTCGCCGACGAGGATGACGTCGGGATCCTCGCGCAGGGTCGAGCGGAGGGCGGCGGCGAAGCTGTCGGTGTGGCTCCCCACCTCGCGCTGCGTCACCAGCGCCCGCTGCCCCCGGTGCACCACCTCGATGGGGTCCTCGATCGTGATGATGTGCTTGCCGTGGGTGCGGTTGATGTAGTCGATCATCGCCGCCAGCGTCGTCGTCTTGCCGCTGCCGGTGGGGCCGCCGACGAGGACGAGGCCGTGGGGGAGATCGGCGATCTGCTTGACGAGGTCGGGGAGGCCGAGCTCGTCGAAGGTGTGGATCTCGTCGTTGATCGACCGGAACACCGCCGACCAGCCGTCCCGCTGCTGGAGGACGTTGGCGCGGAAGCGGAGGTTGTGGGACTTCACCTCCATCGAGAAGTCGACGTCGACGAGGTCGTCCTCGAGCGACCGGATCTGGACCGGCGTGAGGACCGTCCTCAGCGTGGTCTCGACGTCCTCGGGGCTCATCGGGATGTCGTTGAGCGGCGTCATCTCGCCGAGGTGCTTCATGGTCGGGGGACGGCCGGCCATCAGGAAGAGGTCGTCGCCGCCCTGCTCGACCATCTCGTAGAGCAGCCGCTCCAGCCCCTCCAGCCGGCGCGCCGCCTCCCCGCCCACGGCCCCCATCCCCTGCCACGTCATCAGCAGGTCCTCGGCGCGGCGGGCGACCCGGGGGTCGGGGTCCTCCAGCAGCGGCTCGACGTACGGCGCCGCGACGGGGTCCCCGATGGCGAGGATGGAGTCGAGGGCCTCGTAGCGGAGGTCGGGGTCGTCGTGGCGGAGCGCGCGGCACAGGAAGCGGAGGCCGTCGGGGCTCTGGAGGGTGCCGAGGGCGGCCACGGCGGCCCACACCAGCGTGGGGTCGCCCTCGGCGAGCTTGATGATGTGGGGCAGCGCGCGGACGTCGCCGATCTCGCCGATCGCCTCGACCGCCCGCTCGCGCACCCACCAGTCCTCGTCGGCGCCGGCCACGCGGACCAGCGCGCCGAGGCTGCGGGGGTCGGAGATCCGCATCAGGACCTCCACCGCCCAGCGCCGGATGACCGCCCGCTCGTCGGTCAGGAACCCGGCGACGTGGCGCGTGAGCTCCTCCCCGGCGATGTTCATCAGCGCCTCGACGACGCGCTCCCGGACCCACCAGTCCTCGTCCCGGAGCATGTCGAGCAGCCGCGGCCAGAGCTCCTTCAGGGACTCCCCCACCTGCGCGACGATCTCGACCGCCTGGCGCTTGACCATCACCTCGTTGGACCGGAGCAGCCAGAGCAGCATCCGGCCCATGTCGACCTTGCGGAGCTTGCCCAGCTTGACGGCCACGGCGAGCGCCTTGTTCCGCACCGACAGCACCTCGTCGCCCATCGCGTCGACGATGAGGGGGAGCACCTCGTCGCTGCCGATCTCCTCGAGGATCTCGATGACGGCCTCGCGGATCGTGATGTTGGCGACGCGGAAGATCCGGTGCAGCTCGAGCACCGTGCGGCGGGTGCGGAACTGGCCGAGGCAGCGGATGGCGGCCATCTGGTGGCGCTGGTCCGCGCCGGGGACGAAGTACTCCCCGACCATCCCGTAGAACTCGTCCTCGGGGGCGAGCTGCCCGTAGGCCCGGATGGCCTCGACGACGATCTGGAGGTGCTCGTCGTGGAGGCACGGCGCGATGGTCTCGAGCGCCTTGCGGGGGGCGGCCTTGACGTAGCGGGGGTCGCCGACGAGGCGGAGCGCCTGGAGCTTCTCCTGGGGGGAGCCGTTCTGGAGGACGGGGGCGATGACCTCGATGGCGTAGTGGCCGGCGATGTCCATGGCGACGTGCATCGCCTCGATGCGGGCGCCGCCGGGCTTGCGGAGGATCGGGGCGAGGGCCTTGAGCGCGGTCTTGCCGCCCCCGACGGACTTCAGGAGGGTCACGCCCCAGCGGCGCTGGGCGGCGTCGGGGGTGGTGAGCAGCGCGGCGATGTCGGGGTGGTGCTTGGACTCGCAGCAGCGCGCCATCACCGGGAGGAGGACCCGGCGGACCGCCTCGTCGCCGTCGCGGGTGAGCTTGAAGAGGGGCGGGAAGAGGCGGGGGTCGCGCTTCCCCTCGGCGAGCAGGATGAAGGCCCGGAGGCGGTTGCGGCGCTGCTCGGCGGTGACGCCGTTGGCGGGGGCGAGCAGGGGGACGAGCTTGGCGAGGTCGCCGCCGTCGGCGTGGGCGGCGCGGCCGGCGAAGTCGTCCAGCTCCGCCCGGTTGGCCCAGGCGGCGGCGGCGAATTCCTTCTGGAGGGAGCGAAAGCGCAGCATCGGGAGCGTCTTGCGTGCCGGGGTTCGTTCCCAAGGATACCGGACCGTGGTAGGTCGGGCCCGCCATGGACCACCCCCGCCCCCCTTCGCTCGCGCTCTCCCTCGTCCCGGTGGTGGGGCTGGTGGCGATGCTGGTCTACACGATCGTGGTGCTGGAAGGCTCCGGGCACCTGCCCCTGATCGGCGGGACGGTGCTCGCGGGGGCGGTGGCGTCGTTCGGGCTGAAGCGGCCCTGGATCCAGATCCAGAAGGGGATGGTGGGGGGCATCACGGGGGCGCTGCCGGCGATCCTGATCCTGCTCGTCGTGGGGCTCCTGATCGGGTCCTGGATCGCATCGGGGGTGGTGCCGCTGATGGTCCTGTGGGGGCTGAAGATCCTGTCGCCGGGCTGGTTCCTGGTGGCGTCCTGCGTCATCTGCGCGGTCGTGTCGCTGGCCACGGGCTCGTCGTGGTCGACGGCGGCGACGGTGGGGCTGGCGCTGATCGGGGTGGGGCAGGCGCTGGGGATGAACGCGGGGATGACGGCGGGGGCGATCGTCTCGGGGGCGTACTTCGGAGACAAGATGAGCCCGCTGTCGGACACGACGAACCTGTCGCCGGCGGTGGCGGGGGCGGAGCTGTTCGAGCACATCCGGCACATGGCGTGGACGACGGGGCCGGGGCTGGTGGTCGCGCTGGTCGTCTTCGGGGCGCTGGGGCTGGCGGGAGGCGGCGAGGGCTCGGCGGACGCCCAGGTCTACGCGGACATCGTGACCGGGCTGGAGACCGGGTTCGTGCTCTCGCCCGTGCTGCTGCTGCCGCCGGTGCTGGTGCTGGTGCTGGTGATCAAGAAGGTCCCGGCGCTGCCCGCGCTGACGGGGGGCGTGCTGGCGGGCGCGCTGCTGGGGGTGTGGGTCCAGCCCGGGCAGGACGCGGGGACGATGATGGCGGCGCTGTACGGCGGCTACGAGAGCGCCACGGGGGTGGCGTCGGTGGACGACCTGCTGTCGCGCGGGGGGATGACGGGGATGCTGGAGACGATCGCGCTGGTGGTCTGCGCGCTGGCGTTCGCGGGCGTGATGGAGGGGACGGACATGCTGGACCGGCTGGCGGCGGCGGTGCTGTCGGCGGCGAAGTCGACGGGGTCGCTGGTGGCGGCGACGATCGGCAGCTGCGTCGGGCTGAACGTGCTCGCGTCGGACCAGTACATCGCGATCGTGGTGCCGGGCCGGATGTACCGGACGGCGTACCTGCAGAAGGGGCTCCACCCGAAGAACCTGAGCCGGGTGCTGGAGGACAGCGGGACGCTGACGTCGGCGCTGGTCCCGTGGAACACATGCGGCGCCTACATGGCCGGGGTGCTGGGGGTGGGGACGCTGGCGTACGCGCCGTTCGCGATCGTGAACTGGGTGGTGCCGTTGATCTCGCTGGGGTACGGGATCACGGGGTTCACGTTCGAGGAGATCGACGAGGAGGACGCTGCCAGGAGGATCGCGGCCTAGGCAGGCTCGAAGCTCGTTCTCGTTCTCGTTCTCGTTCTCGTGCTCGTGCTCGTTCTCGTTCTCGTGCTCGTTCTCGTTCTCGTGCTCGTGCTCGTGCTCGTTCTCGTGCTCGTTCTCGTTCTCGTTCTCGTTCTCGTGCTCGTGCTCGTGCTCGTGCTCGTGCTCTTGCTCGTTCTCAGTCCCCCAGGGCGGCGGGGACGTCGGGGTGGATCGCGCCCGGCGGCGACCGGCCCGTCCAGGGGAGCGCGTCTCCGCCTCGCGGGTCGACCCAGCGGACGCGACGACCGAGGGCGTCGGCCGCCATCCAGGGATCGAGCGCCGCCCCCTGCCGGATCGGCTGCAGGAGCGAGACCGGCCACGGGCGGACGGGGAGCGCGTCGCCGCTGACGTGCAGCGTGACCGGCGCGTCCACCAGGACCACGGGCTCGTCCCCGCCCCGGATCACCGCCGCCCACGCCGCCGCGACGCCGCCCGCGCCGACCCCGACGAAGCCGATCCGCTCCGGATCCACCTCCGGCCGCCGGGCCAGCTCGTCCGCCGCGTCGAGCGCGTCCCGGACGGCGATCCCCAAGGGCGCGATCCCGCGCTCCGCCCCCATCCGGGCCACCCGCTCGTCCATGTCGGCCGCCCCCGACGTCCGCGGCCACACCACCGCCACGGACGCGCCCGGCACGAACCGGCGGAACGCGTCCGGGGCCATGCCCGCGATCGTCGGATCGACGTACGTGACGCTCCCGTCGCCCTCCTGCGCCGGCGTCTTGACCGCCACGACGACCCACCCCGTGCCGTCCGGGGTCCCCTCGGCGCGGTGGATCGTCCGGTGCAGGTCCCCCAGCCCCACCCACGGCTCCCCCTCCACGATCCCCGGGTCCGCGCCTTCCGCGACCCCCAGCAGCGTCGCCGCCGCCTCCCGGCCCAACCGGACCGGCACCTTCCAGGGCGGACCCGCCTGCTCCGTCAGCCCCGGCTGCGGCAACCCGTCGGGCAGCGGCGTCCGCCACGCCGGGTCGATCGGGGTCCAGCTCCCCGACGTCGCCGCCCGGGCGCGGTCCTCCGCCGCCGCGTCCACCGCCCCGCCCCGCAGCCGCGCCTCCAGGAACGCCCACGACGCCGCCGCCATCGGGTGGTTGATGCCGTGGAGCCGATTCGGCGTGGGCCGGACCACCACCCCCAGCGCCGCCAGCTCCCCGCTCATCCCCAGCTGCGGCTGACCGTCCCACGCCAGCGCCGGCCGCCCCCGGGGAGGCGCCCCGGGACGGCACGCCGCCACCCCCAGCCAGCGCGCCACCGTCGCCTTGTCGTGGCCCCCCGACAGCGCCCCGCAGCTGCACGAGCTCGTCCCGTCGTGGCTCCCGAACGCGTACTCGTAGGAACCCAGGAGCATCCCCCCGACCCGCGGATCCGTCGCCCCCACCAGCGTCGCCCGCTCGGCCCCGCCGCTGAACCCCGCCACCGCCACGACGTCCGAGTCCACCACCACGCCGCCCCCCATCCGGCCCGCCAACGCGGCGTCGATCCCGCCCCACGCCGCGACCACGTCCCACGCCAGCGGCGTCGCCCCCGCGCGCCGCCCGACCATCTCGGCGTACAGCCCGTCGCTGAAGTGGACCGCCCGCCCAGCGGGGACCGCCCCGTCGCCGTGCTCCGTCCCCCGCCCCGACACCGACAGCACCGCCCACCCCTGCCGCGCGAACAGCTCGCTCCGGTACAGCACCTCGTCCGCCTCGACCCCCGCCTCCCAGTGGCCGTGGACGTTCACCAGCAGCGGCAGCGACCCGCCGGCGGGGACCGGCTCGGGGAGGATCCAGAGCCCCCGCACGACGTCCCCGTCCACCGTCCCGTGGCTCCACTGGACCTGCGTGATCGAAAGCCCCGGCGCCGGACGCGTCCACAGCCGCTCCACCTCCGGGGGCTTCGGCCGCCGCGTCGGGATCCCCGCCCGCCCGATCAGCTCCTCCCGCGCCTCCACCGCGGACGACGACGCGCACGGGTCGCCCCCCGCGGCGCCCGTCCCCGACGCTGGACCCTCGTCGCCGCCCCCGCACCCGGCGAGCAACGCGAAGAGCGTCGCGATTTGTGCCAGCCTTGGCCGGTGACGACCCCCGCGCGCCCCGCCGGAGCCGCCTCCCCCGCCGGCCCGCCCCGCGTCGTCGAGCTCGTCGCGCGCGGGCTGCTCGCCGTCGGCGTCGTCGCGTTCGCGGCCTTCCACACCACCCTCGCGCGGTGGAAGGCGCTCGGCCTGCAGTCGGAGTGGGGCTTCGATCTGACCTTCTTCCACAACCTCGTCTGGAACGTCAGCAACGGCCACGGGTACCGCCAGAGCGCGACCTACCACGAGCCGCCGGGGATCTTCGCCGAGACGCACTTCGAGCCGATCATCCTGCTCGTCGTCCCCTTCTACAAGGTCGCCCCCGGGCTGACGACCGTCTTCGCCGTCCAAAGCACCCTCCTCGCCCTGGGCGCGGTCGGCGTCTACCGCCTCGTCAAGGCCGGCGCCGGGGACGGCGCCGGGGTCCCCCTCGCCGCCGCGGGGGCGGCCTTCCTCTACCTCGGGTGGTGGCCTCTGTGGCGCGTCGCCATGGCCGACGTCCGCCCCCTGACCTGGGCCCTGCCGCTCCTCCTCCTCTGCGCCGCCGCCCTCCGCGAGGCCAGGCACACCGAGGCCTTCGCCTGGGGCCTGCTGGCCTGCCTGAGCCGCGAGGAGATCCCGCTGCTCGTGATGGGCCTCTGCGCCGCCGCCTGGCTCTGGCGCCTCGACCCCGTCACCGAGCGACGCCGGATCGCGATCCTGCTCGCCGTCGCGGCCGTAGTCTTCGCCGTGCTCACCACCCTGCTGCGGACCAACACGACCTTCTACATCCGGCCCCTGGACTGGCTCCGCACCCTGCTCGGCGGAGAGGACGCCGACGGCGCCATCGCCCAGTGGGGGCAGTCCGCCGGCGAGCTCCTGGGCACCCGCCTCGCGTTCCTGCGGGAGTGGTTCGTGCCGCTGGGACTGGGTGCGATCTTCGCGCCCGAGCTGCTGCTCGCGTCCAGCCCGATGCTCGTCTACCTCTTCAGTCAGGCGCACGAGTGGGCGTCGTGGGAGGGCCCCTACATCCATCACTCGGCCCCGGCCATGGGCCTCGTCGCGGCCGCGGCGGCCGTCGGGTGGACGCGGATCCTGACCCACCCCCGCCTCGACGCGCGCCCCGCCGACGCCGCCCCGTCAGCCGTCCGCTTCGTCCTCCGGGCCCTGCGCGCCGTGGTCGTGACCGGGCTGATCGGCGCGCTCTTCGCGGCCGAGATCGTCTGGCTCACGGGGCTCAAGGTCGGCAGCGAGCACGTCATCTACCCCCGCTGGGAGCGGCACGTGGCGGAGGAGCTGACCCCCTGGCTCGAGCAGCAGGACCGGGTCGTCGAGGCCCACCGCCTCGCCGGCCTCGTCCCCGCGGACGCCTCCGTCATGGCGGACTGGCACACGGTCCACCTCTTCAGCGGGCGGGAGCACGTCTACAGCTACCACCAGGAGTCCCCCGACGTGATCACGCCGGGCGCCCGCGAGCCGCTCCTCGCCAAGGCCGAGGTGCAGCCCACGTGGGCGCTGATCGCGCACGAGGACGGACCGTGGATGGACCGCGCCGAGGCGCACGGGCTCGTCCGCGGCGGGTCGGGTGAGGAGTGGGTGTTGTTCGGACCGGCCCGGTAGGGCTCGGCTCGGGGGGGTCG
This sequence comes from uncultured Rickettsiales bacterium, assembly GCA_964344575.1. Classification (GTDB taxonomy): domain Bacteria; phylum Myxococcota_A; class UBA796; order UBA9615; family UBA9615; genus JAAESI01. The sequence goes on from CAYFOA010000244.1 coordinate 11,713, forward strand.
CTACCAGCCGCCGCCGCCGTCGTCGTCCCAGCCGCCGCCGCCGCCGCCGCCGCCGCC
>CAYFOA010000245.1:0-4431 GCA_964344575.1 uncultured Rickettsiales bacterium
CCACCGACGACGACGACTCCGGCCCCCCCGACGAAGACGGCGACGGCGACCCCGCCGACACCGACTGCGACGACACCGACCCCGCCCTGAACACCCTCGACGCCGACGGCGACGGGAGCTCCACCTGCGACTCCCCCCCCGACTGCGACGACAACGACGCCACCCTCACCCCCGTCGACGGCGACGGAGACGGCGCCTCGGCCTGCGACGGGGACTGCGACGACGCCGACCCCACCCTGAACCTCACCGACGCCGACGGCGACTTCTCCAGCACCTGCGACGGCGACTGCAACGACTTCGACGCCGCCCTCCACCCCGACGACCTCGACGGCGACTCCTTCAGCCCCTGCGGGGGCGACTGCGACGACACGATCGCCACGGTCTTCCCCGGCAGCCCCGCCGCGTGCGACGGCATCCTCGACACGGACTGCGACGGCGCCACCGAGCCCGACGAGACCGACGACGACGGCGACCTCGCCACCGAGTGCGACGGCGACTGCGACGACACCGACGTCTCCCTCAACCTCGAGGACCAGGACGGCGACACCTGGACCTCCTGCGACGGCGACTGCGAGGACACCGACGCGTCCCTCAACCTCGACGACGCCGACGGCGACCTCTTCACCACCTGCGACGACGACTGCGACGACACGATCGACACCGTCTACCCCGGCTCCCCCGCCGCCTGCGACGGCATCGCCGACACCGACTGCGACGACGTCACCGACCCCGACGAGGTCGACGACGACGGCGACACCGTCACCGAGTGCGACGGCGACTGCGACGACGCCGACGCCGACGCCTTCCCCGGCAACCCCGAGGTCTGCGACGGCGCCGACAACGACTGCGACCCCGTCACCTCCTTCGAGGAGGTCGCCTTCGCCACGGGCGACGAGTCCGCCTTCTCCCCGCCGTCCAGCGGCGGCGACCGGTGGCGCGGCAACCTCTACCGCGCCGACGCCGACGCCACCCTCGTCTCCTTCACCCACAAGCTCCAGATCGCCGCCGGCGAGACCCTCACCTGGACCGTCTACGAGTCCACCCTCCCGACCGCCGGCTACACCCTCCTCGCGTCCGCCACCACCACCGTCGATCCCGCCGACGGAGCCGTGATGACGTACCACGACAGCGGCGCCCTCGACGTCCCCCTCACCGCCGGCAACCACTACGCCGTCGGCGTGTACTGGTTCGCGGAGGCGCTCTACCCCGCCGAGGCCGGCGTCGCCCTCATCGAGCCGACCCCCTTCGGCGCCCTCCTCAGCGGCGCCTACTCCACGATCCTCGGCGTCCCCACCGGCGCCGACCTCTTCGAAGGGTCCAACCGCTGGTACCCCCAGACCGTCACCGTCGCCGCCGAGGACGACTTCGACGGCGACGCGTCCCTCATCTGCGACGGCGACTGCAACGACGGCGACGCCGACTCCTTCCCGGGCAACCCGGAGGTCGGCTGCGACAGCGCCGACAACGACTGCGACGCCGCCACCCCCGACTGCGAGGGCGGCCTCATCGTCAACGAGATCCACGCCGACGCCTACGACAGCGACTCCGACAAGGAGTGGTTCGAGCTGCACAACGTCAGCGGCGTCGACCTCGACCTGTCCGACTGGCTGATCCGCGACGAGGACGGCGACGACTACTTCGTCGGCCCCGGCGGCCCCGTCGTCCCCGCGGGCGGCTTCCTCGTGTTCGGCGAGAGCGCCGACACGGCGCTCAACGGCGGGGTGACCGTGGACGTCGAGTTCGGCGGCCAGCTCAACATGGCGAACCTCTTCGACGAGGTCGTCCTCGAGAACCGCGTCGGCGAGGTCGTCGACGTCGTCGCCTACGACGACACCTGGCCCAACCAGGACGGCGCCGCGCTGAACCTCAGCCCCGGCGCGGTCTCCCACACCGAGAACGACCTCGCCGCCAGCTGGTGCATCTCCTACGCGGGCACGTTCGGCCCCGGCGACGACGTCGGCTCCCCCGGCTCCGCCAACGCCGCCTGCGCGATCGCCCCCTCGGGCGCCGCCCCCGGCGACCTCGTCATCACCGAGATCCTCTACAACCCGTCGTCCGGCGACCAGGAGAAGGAGTGGTTCGAGGTCTTCAACCCCACCGGCGCCGGCATCGACGTCATGGGCTGGACCTTCAGCGACGCGGACAGCGACGTCTGGACCGTCCCCGAGCCCGTCGTCGTCCCCGCCGGCGGCTACGCCCTCTTCGGCCAGGACACCGACTTCATCCTCAACGGCGGCGTCAACGTCGACCTCCCCTACAACTCCGCCATCAGCCTCTCCAACAGCCCCGACGAGCTCTACCTCCACTCCCCCGAGGGCGACCTGATCGACGCGGTCGAGTACGAGGACGGCGGCCCCTGGGCGGACCCCAACGGCGCCTCGCTGAGCCTCGAGATCGGCGTCTTCAGCGCCGACCTCAACGACGTCAGCAGCGCGTGGTGCGCGTCCCCCGCGCCGATCTTCGGGTCCAACGGCGACTTCGGCTCCCCCGGGACCGACAACCCCGCCTGCCCCCTGAACCCCTGCGGCCAGCAGGAGGTGGTCGGCAACAACGGCGCCCCCACCCCGACGTGGTACCCGCCGACGTCGCTGACGAGCTGCTCCGCGAACCTCACCCTGATGCACCTCAAGGTGTGGGAGTGGGCGGCGGTCAGCTCGGCCGCGTTGCAACACCTCAGCGTCGAGATGTGCAGCGACGACTACGACGCCCTCGTGCTCCTCTACCAGGCCGCCGACGGCTCCCGGTACCCGTTCGACGCGAACGCCCCGTGCGACAACCTCGTCGCCTGGCAGAACGACATGGGCGGCTGCCAGGGCGACCCGGAGGAGACCCTCGACGTCTCCGACCTCGGCCTCGGCTTCGTCGACGTCGTCATCACGTCCAACCAGTACGACGGCGAGGGGGGCTACCAGGCGTACCTGAGCAGCACGACGTCGAACTGCTCCGCGACGGAGCTCGACCCCTACCCCTGAGCGTCGGCGTCGGTCCGCTCAACGCCCTCGAACGTCGTCACGTAGTCCGCCCCGAACGCCATCGACGGCGTCTGGAAGCCCGCCTTCGCCTCCCCCGCGACGCACCGCTTGGCGACGTCCCACGCGGTCCGGGCCGTCAGGTCGTACCCCTCGGGGGTGCGGAGCCGCGTCTGCACGGCGTCGTCGCCGGCGCGGGCCTCCCCCCACAGCAGCGTGTGGCCGGCGGTCCGCTCCTCCGCGGACGGCCCCGCGGGCGCGGCGTCGACCCGCTTCTGCGCCATCTTCCGGACGAACGACGTCCGCATCAGCGGCCCCATCCAGCCGCCCCACCAGGCCCCCCGGATCATGCTCCGGGGGACGCCCACGTAGACCTCGATGTTGGGGATGCCGGTGGACCGGTATGCCGTCGAGATGTCCCCCCAGGGGATGCCGAGGCAGCGGCGCGGCCCCGTCCCGAAGTCGACGTCGAGCTGGAGCTTCCCCTGCCGCACGGGGACGAGCTGCCCGTCGCGGCGGACGAAGTTCGGGCGGCCGAGGTTCTCCACCATCGTCGTCGCCGTCCCGTGCGACATCCCGCCGCCCATGGGCATGAACGCCAGCTTCAGGTGGGTCGCGTCGGGGAGCCGGCGCTTGAGGTGGGCGGCGAGGCAGTCCGACGGGACGACGTCGAAGCCGACCCCCGGCATCACCATCACCCCCGCCTCGGTCGCCTCGCCGTCCCGCCCCGCGCACGCCTCGAACACGTCCGCCTCGCCCGTGATGTCGAGGTAGTGGGTGTTCGTCCGGAGGCAGGCGTCGACCATCGGCCGGCTCGTCCGGCTGAACGGCCCGGCGCAGTGGAGCACCACGTCGACGTCGGCCAGCCCCGCGTCCACCTCGGCGGGGTCATCGAGCGCGAACGAACGGTGCTCGAACCCCAGCCGCTCAGCCTGCGCCTTCACCTTCTCGGCGTTCCGCCCCGCGAGGATCGGCGCCGCCCCCTCGGCCTTCGCGAGGTCCGCGATCAGCGAGCCTGTAAAGCCGTAGCTGCCATAAAGCAAACATCTCTGCATCTCCACACCTCCTCAACATGTGCGTGCTCCAACACCCACGGCACGCACGGGGACCGGACACGGGAGAATCGAGAATGTCGAAGCGTACGCTGCTGGCGCTCTTCGCGCTGTTGCTGCTGGCCTCGCAGACGGCCTGCTACCTGGTGACGCCGACGCGCTCGTCCCGCGGCTCCCGGGGGGACGACGACGACGACGACGTCGAGGCGAACGACGACGACGCGGCGAACGACGACGACGACGCCGGCCCCGGCGACGACGACGACGACGACGACACGTCCGACGACCAGCAGGACGACGACGACGACACCCCGCCCCCCGGGGACGACGACGACGACGACGGCACGCCCCCCGACACGTCGGGCCCGCTGTGCGACCTCGCCGCCACGTTCGAGTGCGGCGTCACCAAC
>CAYFOA010000245.1:4441-11622 GCA_964344575.1 uncultured Rickettsiales bacterium
CTCGGGGTCGAACAGCGGCTCCTCGATCGAGGACACGTGGGCCCAGTGCGTCAACTACGGCGCCGGCTACACCGGCGGCGAGGCGGTCTTCGAGTGGCAGGCGGCGAGCTCCGGCAACGTCACCGTCAGCCTCGACTGGTCCGACAGCGGCGCCGACCTCGACCTCTTCGTGATCTCGTCGTGCGAGAGCAGCAACAGCTGCCTCGGCGAGTCGTCCAGCACCTCGGTCGGCGAGTCGGTCAACGTCAACGTCGTCGCGGGCCAGTGGTACTACATCGTGGTCGACGGCTGGGAGGGGAGCAGCGCCGCGTTCAGCGTCTCCACCAACGAGGACTGCGACGGCGGCCCCGTGGGCGACGACGACGACGACGACGACGACGCGACCCCCTCGGGCGACGAGTACGGCCCCCCGAACGACTGGTGGCACACGTCGTCGCTGCCGTCGGGGCTGAACGGCTCGTACTGGGCGGTCGGGCAGACGGCGCCGAACTTCACGATGGTCGACCAGAACGGCGACCAGGTGGAGCTGTACCAGTTCTACGGCAAGGCGATCATGGTCGACATCTTCGCCGAGTGGTGCGGACCGTGTAACGACATGGCCCCCGAGGGCGAGTACATCTGGAACGCGGGCGGCGGCGACGTCATCGTGCTCGCGGTGATGGAGGAGAACTCCTGGGGCGGCACCGCGGGCCAGACCGACGCGGCCCGCTGGGAGAGCACCCACGGCCTCAGCCACCCCATCGTGGGGGACACGTCCCAGCAGCTGCTGTCGGAGATCAGCTACTTCCCGACCTTCTGGGCGATCGACAGCAACATGGTCGTGGACTCGATGGACTTCACGCCGTCGCTGTCGTACCTGCAGTCGCTCTGACCGAACCTGCCCGTCCCGGGCGGCCCGCGCCTTGCTAGGGTCGGCGGACGTGCGCCGTCGCCTGCTCCCCCTCCTGCTCCTCGTCCCCCTCCTCGCGGCGGGCGACTGCCCCGGTCCGGACCCCGAGCCGGAGCCGACCCCCGACGAGCGGGAGCCCTGCATCACCGAGGGGCTGACCGAGTGCGCGGACGACGTCCACCGGACGTGCACCGAGGGCTACTGGAACGTCAACGAGGTCTGCGCGGCGCCGGACCCCCAGTGCAACGTCGCCATCGGCTGCACCGGCTGCGGCCCGTCCCAGCGCTACTGCGTGGACGACGCCGTCTACGAGTGCAACGGCGAGGGGACGGACTGGGAGCAGGTCCAGGACTGCGGCGACAGCTCCTGCCTGTGGGGCGAGTGCTACGACCTGTGCGACCTCGCCGCCGAGACGGGCTCGTACCTGGGGTGCGAGTTCCTCGCCGTGCCGTCGTCGAACAGCCTCCTCTTCGGGTTCGACGACGACTTCGCCATCGTCCTCGGCAACCCCGACCCGGAGCGGTCGGCGACGATCCAGATCACCCGCGCGGGCGAGGTGATGGTCGACTCCATCCTCCCCCCCGAAGGGACGCGCGCGTACCCGCTGCCGTACGTCCACGAGCTGAAGAACGAGCTGGTCTCGCAGGTCGTCCCCCAGGGGGCGTACGAGGTGCAGTCGTCGATCCCGGTGGTCGCCTACCAGTACAACCCGCTCAACTTCAGCACCCCCGACCAGGGGTTCTACTCGTACACGAACGACGCGAGCCTGCTCCTGCCGGTGGCGGCGCTGGGGCAGGACCACATCGCGTCGACCATGCCGACCTTCGGGATCGTCGACATCGGGACGTGGACGTGGAGCCCCGGCTTCATCGCGGTGGCGGCGGCGTACGACGGGACGACCGTGCAGGTGACGTCGGCGGCCCACACCATCGGCGGCGGCATCGCCGCGCTGAACCCCGGCGAGCAGACGTCCGTCACCCTGAACCGGGGCGACGTCCTCCAGATGTTCAGCGAGGCGTCGGGCTCCTCGTGCGCGGCGGTGGGCGGCGAGGAGGGGAACGCCGAGATCTCCGGGACCCCCTTCCCCGTCTGCCTCAGCCACGAGCGCGGCGACCTCACCGGCAGCTGGATCGCGTCCAGCCGGCCCGTCGCGGTGTGGGCGGGCCACGACTGCACGTTCATCCCCTTCGACCGGTGGGCCTGCGACCACCTCGAGGAGTCGATGCTCCCGCTGGAGGTGTGGGGCACCGACGCCGTCTTCAGCGCCCCCGTCATCCCCGGGGGGAGCACGTGGGCGCCGACGAAGGTCCGGATCATCGCCCAGCAGGACGACACCCTCGTCACCTTCACCCCGCCCGTCGCGGCACCCACGACGGCGGGTCCGTTCACCCCGATCGAGCTCGACATCGCCGAGGACGTGATGGTCACCGCCGACGGCCCCATCCTCGCGATGCAGTACCTCCTCGGGGAGCAGGCGCTGGGGACGTTCGCGGGCGACCCCGCGATGGGCGTCATGCCGCCGACGAACCACTGGCGGAGCAGCTACGACTTCCTCGTCCCCGACACGTACGAGTCCGACTACGTCAACATCGTCGCCCGCTTCGGCGCCACGGTGTACCTCGACGGCGTCGAGGTCACGGCCTGGTCGCTGATCGAGGACACCCCCTACAAGGTCCACCGCGCCCAGCTCCAGCCCGGGCCCCACAACGCGTTCAGCAAGGGCGCGTCTCCGTTCGGCCTGACCGCGTACGGTTATGCTTCCTACACGTCGTACCTGTACCCCGGTGGACTGGACCTGACGCACAACCCGCAACCCTGACGCGCCGCGCCGCATGGGCAAGAAGCTCCTAGGCCCCTTCCTGATCGACGAGGTCCTCGGCAAGGGGGGGATGGCGCTGGTGTGGCGGGCGCGCCACCGCGGGGACGGGACGCCCGTCGCGCTCAAGGTGCTGCTCCCCGAGGTCGCCGCCCAGCCGACGTTCGCCGAGGCGTTCCGCTACGAGGTGACGTCCGCGGCGCGCCTCGACCACCCCCGCATCACCGCCGTCTACGACCACGGCCAGGTGACCCCCGCCGAGGCGGGCGGCGAGCTCCCCAGCGGGGCGCCGTGGCTGGCGATGGAGCTGGTGGACGGGACGTCGGCAGGGCCGCTGCGGGGGCGGCTCCCCTGGCGCGGGCTGCGGGGCATCCTCCTCGGCGTCCTCGACGGCCTCGCTCACGCCCACGCGCGCGGCGTCGTCCACCGCGACATCAAGCCCGGCAACGTCCTCATCGACCGCGCCGACCGCCGCGTCAAGCTGACCGACTTCGGCCTCGCCCACTCCATCCGCGGCGACGAGACGGGCCCCACCGACGAGGACTTCCACGGCACCCCGGAGTACATGGCGCCCGAGCAGATCGAGTGCCGCTGGCGCGACTTCGGGCCGTGGACGGACCTGTACGCCGTCGGCGCGATGGCGTGGACGCTGGCGTGCGGGACGCCCCCCTACGAGGGGGAGCTGAAGGACGTCCTGTACGGCCACATGGCCGGCTACCTCCCCGAGTTCACGCCCGCGCAGCCGGTCCCCGAGGGGTTCGCGGGCTGGATCCAGACGCTGATGGCGACGAAGCCGCGGAACCGGTTTCAGCGGGCGGCGGACGCGTCCTGGGCGCTGGTCCACCTCGGCGAGCCGGAGGAGGAGTCCACCCTCGACCCCGAGTCGACCGGGAACTTCTACACGATCGACCCCGACGCCCCCCGGGAGCCGTCGACGAAGAGCCCCAAGAGCAAGCGGCGGTGGTGGAAGTTCGGGCGCGACAAGGAGGACGAGGACGAGACGTTCGAGGTGGTGGCGGGGTCCGACCGGCCGCCGATGCCGAAGTCCTGGAAGGGGCAGCGGGTCGCGCGGAAGCACCTCCACGGCGCCGGCCTCGCGCTCTTCGGGCAGCGCGCCCACGGCCTCGTCGGGCGGGTCGCCGAGCGGAACCAGCTCTGGTCGGCGCTCCGGTCCGCCCACTCCGACCTGAGCCCCCACCTCGTCGTCGTCGACGGCGCCACGGGGACGGGCAAGAGCGCGCTGGTGGGGTGGTTCGCGGAGCGCGCCGAGGAGCTCGGCGCGGCGCAGGTGCTGTCGGCCACGCACACCGAGACGGGGGGCCCCAACGACGGCCTCGCGCCGATGCTGGCGACGCACCTGCGGGTCGGCGGGATGGACCGCGCGGGAGCCATCGAACGCACGACGAAGGCCCTGGCCCGGGTCGGCCACGACGATCCCAACGAGGCCGTCGCGCTGACCGAGCTGGCGATTCCGTCGATGGCCGAGGAGCGGACGGTGACGGGGCTGGGGGCGACGTTCAGCGGCCCCACCGAGCGGCACGCGCTGCTCGCCCGCTACCTGGCGGCGCTGGCGTCCGACCGGCCGCTGATCCTGTGGCTGGACGACCTCCACCTCGGCCTCGACTCCATGGGGTTCGTCGAGTACCTGCTGCGGTCGGACCACGAGGCGCCGATCCTGGTGGTCGGCGCGGTCCGGACCGAGGCGCTCGCAGCCGAGCCCGCGCGGGCGGAGCGGGTGGACTCCCTCCTCGCCCTCCCCGGCGCCGAGCGGATGACGCTGGCACCGCTCGACCGGGAGGAGGCGTCGGCGCTGGTGCGGGAGCTCCTCGGCCTGGAGCCGGACCTAGCCGCCCAGGTCGAGAGCCGCTCCGGGGGCAACCCCCTCTTCGCCGTCCAGCTCGTCGGCGACTGGGTCGCGCGCGACCTCCTGGAGAGCGGCGACCGGGGCTTCCGGCTCGTCCCCGGGGCCGACGCGTCGCTCCCCAAGAGCCTGCTCGAGGTGTGGGAGGGGCGGCTGGAGCAGCTGCTGGAGGGGCGGTCCGAGCCGGAGATCGACGCGCTGGAGCTCGCCGCCGTCCTCGGCCAGACGGTGGACCCGTACGAGTGGCGCGACGCCTGCTACCTCGCCGAGGTGGGGCTCCCGCACTCGCTCGTGGACGACCTGTTGCGGCTCCGGCTGGCGGTCCGGACGGACGTCCCGGGGGGCTGGGCGTTCGTCCACGGGATGCTCCGCGAGGCGCTGGAGCGGCAGGCCGACCGGGGCGGGCGCCACGCGCTCTGGGCCTCGATCGCGGCCGACGCGCTGGAGCGCCGCCCCGAGGAGATCGTCCGCCGCGCGAGGCTCCTGCTCGCCGCGAACCGGACCGAGGAGACGCCCGAGCCGCTGTCCCAGGCGGTCCTCGCGGAGCTCCGCCAGGGCGAGTTCGCCCGCGCCGGGGAGATGCAGGAGCTGTACATGGCCGCCCTGGACCGGCTCGGCGTCCCCTACGACGACCAGCGCCGCATCTTCGGGGACGTCCTCGCCGCTCGGGTGCTGCGGCGGACCGGCGACATCCAGCAGGCGTACGCGATCGCGAGCGACGCCCTGGAGCGGGCCCGCCGCCAGAAGGACCCGCAGACGCTGGTGGAGGCGCTGTCGACGACCGGGAGCACGGCGGTCGCGGTGGGGAAGCCCGAGCTGGCGCTGCAGCTCCTCCGGGAGGGGATCGAGGTGGCCACCGACAAGCAGCTCCCCGCGAAGGCGGCGGCGATGGCGGTGAACCTCGCCTTCGTCCACATGCGGCAGGGGGCGCACTACGAGGGCATGGAGGCGGCGCGGGACGCGATCCTCAAGGCCGAGGCGGCCGGCGCCCCCCACACGGTCGCGTCCGGGTACTCGCAGCTGGCCCGCTGCACGTGGCAGGCGGGCGACCTGGACAAGGCGGAGTTCCTGCTCGCGGAGGCGCGCATCCGGCACGAGCGGATGGGCTCGCGGTGGGGGCTGGCGTCGACGACCAACACGCTCGGCGAGCTGCGCCGCGCGCGGGGGGACTTCAAGGGGGCGGAGGCGGCGTACCGGGAGGCGGCCGAGCGCTACGACGCGTGCGGCAGCGGCGACGCGGTGTTCGCCCGGATGAACGTCGCCGTCACGCTGCTGGAGCGGTCCCAGCCGAAGCGGGCGCTGAAGCAGCTCGACGAGGTCGCCGGGGAGCTCCGGTCGTCGGGGCGGGCGGGGATGACGGCGGCGGTCCACGCGCTGCGGCTGCTCCCCCTGGCGGCGCTGCGGCGGTGGGACGACTACGACCGCGAGGTCCAGGCGGCGGAGGTGTGGCTGTCGCAGACGGGCGTGGTGGACATCGACATCGCCCGGTTCACGAAGCGGGCGGGCGACGCCTGCCTCGCGGCCGACGAGATCGACCGGGGCCGCCGGGCGCTCAACCTCGCCCGCGACCAGTGGACCGCGATGGGAAGGCTCGACGTCGCCGAAGAGGTGGAGGAGACCCTTTTGGTGATGACGGTGTAGGCTCTGAAGCGCGAAGCGCCCCCGGGGAGGGGGTTGGGGGCCGGAGTAACCCTCCCCGGGGACGCGTCGCTAAGGTCCCATCCCGAAGGATGGGGGGGTGGCTTCAGGAGCTTGTGGTTGCGTGGTCGGAGGCGCCCCCTCGGCGCCTCCGTTCCCTCTTTTCTAGCGGGGCTCCTCGTTCCCGCTTGTCAAACATGCCCCTCCCCTTCACACCCTGTCAACATTTGTTTCACATTTCCTTGACTTTTTTCATATCTACCCGGAATTCCTAGAGATTCCGACACCAAGAGCCCTGCCACGAGCGTCACGGCGGTCACCAGGGCCTCGAAGGCCGCGGCGATCCCCGCGACCGGGTCGTCCGCCAGCAGCGCGGCCACCGCCCGGAAGCCGACGGTTCCGGGGACGAGGAGCATGATCCCGGGGACCTGGGCGACCGCCGCCGACCGGCCCGTCCACGCGGCGTAGGCGCGGCTGTAGAAGCCGACCGCGGCGGCCGCCACGAACGTCCCCGCCGCCGTCGCCGCCGCCCACGCGACCAGCGCCGAGCCGGTGATCCAGGGGAGCTCGCGGGGACGACCGCCGAAGAGGACGAGCAGCGTCGGGCCGACGGCGAGGACCGCCAGCGGTGTCGGGATCGTCGCCCCCGGCGCCCCCACGGCGGCCAGCAGCGGCACCGCCAGCTCCGCCGCCCGCTCCCCGATCGCGAACCCCACCCCCATCATCAGGAGCACCGCCAGCGCCCGCGCCAGCCGCGTCGTCCCCGAGACGAGGTGCCCCGTCGACAGCTCGGCCATCCCCTGCCACATGGTGAACCCGGGGACGAGGACGATGAGGCCGCCGAGGACCGCCGGCTCCAGCGCCGTCCCCCACGCCCGGGCGAACGCCGCCGCCAGGAACGCCGCCTGCGCCGACGCCGCCAGCTCGAACAGCCGCCCCGCCCCGAGCACCGCCAACAGCCCCGTCCCCAGCCCCGC
>CAYFOA010000246.1:0-11123 GCA_964344575.1 uncultured Rickettsiales bacterium
GGCGAACATCAGCAGCTGGAAGGCGCTCGCCAGCTTGGCCACGCTGACGACGTCGAGGGTCAGCAGCGCCATCACCACGAAGCCCCCGGTGGCGAGGACGGCCGGGGTGGGGGTCCGGAACCGGCCGACCCGGGCGAACCCCTCGCCGACGAGGCGGTCGCGGCCCATGGCGAGGAGGTAGCGGGACGCCGACATGATCCCGGCGTTGGCGGTGGAGGCGAAGGCGGCGGTGGCGGCGACGACGACGAGCGCGACGCCGAGCCGGCCGGGGAGCCCGTCGAACACGCGCTCGGCGGCGGTCGCGATGGGGGTGAGGTCGCCGGTGAGGTCCTCCGCCGGCACGACGAGGACGAGGACTGCGGTCCCCGCGACGTACAGCGTGGCGGCCACGCCCAGGGACAGCTTCATGCCGAGGAGGATGTTGCGGTCGGGCCGGATGACCTCCTCGGCGACGCCCGAGACCTTGGTGAGGCCCGCGTAGGAGACGAAGACCAGGCCGACCGTGGCGAGCACGCCGTCGAGGTCGGTCGACGGGGCGAGGTCGAGGGCCTCGCGCAGCCGGTCCCCGAACCCCGGTCCGCTCACCTCGCCGACGCCCGCCGCGACGAAGCCGACGAGGATGCCCACCAGCGCGTAGACGAGCCACCGCTGCAGCCGCGCCGTCTCCTTGGTCCCGAGCACGTTCAGGGCCGTGAAGACGGCGGTCAGCGCCAGCGCGACGTTGATCATGGGGAGGTCGACGAACAGCGTCAGGTAGGCGCCGATGCCGATGAGGGCGAACGTGTTCTTGAGGCCCATGGCGAACCACGTGCCGAGCCCCCCGATGGTCCCCACCAGCGGGCCCATGCTGCGGTCGAGGTAGTAGTACGTCCCCCCCGCCCGGGGCAGCGCGCTCGCGAGCTCGGCCTTGCTCAGCATCGCGGGCACGACGAGGAGGGCGGACAGGGCGTAGGCGAGGACCATCCAGGCGCCGGCCGTGGCGAAGGCGATGCCGGGGAGGAGGAAGAAGCCGGAGCTGAACATCGCCCCGGTGCTGATCGCGAACACGTCGACGAGCCCGAGGTTGCGGTGCAGCCGATCCGGCGGAGGGCTCGAACCCATCGGGAAAGCGTACCCGTCCCGCGCGGGCGAGACCTGAGGGGCGCCCCCCGAGGCTGACATCGGCTGCCTCGGAGGCGGGGGGCTCCGCTAGCGTCGGGCCATGGGGGATCGCTACGACGTCGCCATCGTGGGGATGGGGATCGGCGGACTGAGCCTCGGCGCGCTGCTCGCGCGGGCCGGCCGGAAGGTGGTCATCTTCGAGCAGCACTACGTCCCCGGGGGGTACGGCCACACGTTCGTGGAGGGCGGCTACGCGTTCTGCGCCGAGCTCCACTACGTCTGGGACTGCGGCCCCGGCGAACGGGTGACCCGCATGCTGGAGAAGCTGGGGCTCGCGGACGAGGTCACCTTCGAGCGGCTGGACCCCGACGGGTTCGACCGGATCATGGCGCCGGGCGTCGACTACACGATCGGCAGCGGGTTCGCGCGGGAGCAGGAGCGGCTGACCGCCCGGTTCCCCGACCACGCCCGGGGGCTGGAGCGGTACTACCGGATCGTCGCGACGATCCACCGCCAGCTGTACGACCTCCCGATCGGGTTCTCGTGGCGGACCGTGCTCAAGCAGCCCCGCCGCTTCTCGCACGTCGCCCGCTACCTGCGGTGGACGCTGCAGGACCTCTTCGACGAGCTCGGCTTCCCCCCGGCCCTGCGCCTCATCCTCGCGGGGCAGAGCGCGATCTTCTTCGCCCCCCCGCGGGACCTCTCGCTGGTGGTCCACGCCGGCGGGGTGGGGAGCTACGACCAGGGGGCGTACTACCCGTCCCACAGCTTCCTGCAGGTGATGCGGGCGCTGATGAAGGTGATCAAGCAGTCACCCGGGTGCTGTCCACGGAGGTGACCCGGATCGGCGTCGCGGACGGCCGGGCCGAGTCGGTCACGACCGCGGCGGGGGAGCGGTTCGAGGCGGATCTCGTGCTCTTCGACGGGGACGCCCGCGCCTCGATGGACCTGATCGGGGCGGAGCACTTCGGGCGCCGCTTCCGCCGCAAGCTCGACTACGAGTACGGCCCCAGCGTCGTGTCGATGTACCTCGGCCTGAAGGACATCGACCTGCGGGCGTACGGGCTGGGCGAGGAGAACATCTACTGGCACCCCAAGGTGGACCTCAACGAGGTCTACGACGACCAGCTCGGGGACACGATCCCGGAGCGGCCGTTCCTGTTCTGCAACGCCCCCACGCTCCGCCGGCACCGCGGGCCGCTGGCGCCGGAGGGGGGCGCGCAGCTCGTGGTGGTGGCGCCGTGCCGGTTCGAGGTGTTCGAGCGGCTCCGGGCCCGCAGCGAGGAGGCCTACCAGGCGGCCAAGCGGACCTGGGCGGAGCGCCTCCGGGGCGTGATCGAGGAGGAGTTCGTGCCCGACCTGGGCGAGCACGTCGAAGTGGAGGTGGTCGGCACCCCCCTGACGAACCGGTTCTACGTGCGGGCGCCGAAGGGGAACTGCTACAGCACGCCGCTGGACCCGCGGCACGTCAACCTGAGGCGGGTCAACTACCGCAGCCCGTTCCCGAACCTGCACTACGTCGGCGCGAGCGCGAGCCTCCCCGGCTTCGCCACGCTCGTGCACTTCGCCTGCCTGTTGTACGGCGAGCTCACGGGCGATCGCGTGTACTGACCGCCACCGCCTCGACGAGGGCGTCGGGGAGCGTCCCCGTCTGCTGGAAGTGGCGCATCGACGCGATGGTCTCGCCGCCGAGCGCCGCGATCGTGCGGCCGCCGAGGGTCTCGGTGTAGGCGAGGGGCCGGAACGGCTCGAGCGTGGCGGCGTCGTCGGACAGGCGGGGCAGGAGGTCGAGCAGGGCGTCCAGCGAGTTCATCTTCATGTAGGGGCAGATCGCACACCCGCCGGCGACCGGACAGCCCTCGCCCGCCGCCACCCCGGGGACGATCCCCAGCGCCGGATCGTCGGTCCGGGCGACCGCTTCGGCGGCCACGGGGAAGATGATCTCGGCCTCCAGGCCGGGGACCGCCGCCTCGCGGAGGATGGAGCGGACCCGCCGCACGATCGACGTGACCATGCCCGCCTCGGTCCCGAGGACGAACCGGAGGCGGTGCCGGGAGCCGGCCGCCGCCGCGGCGACGGTCCGCGCCTCGATGAAGCGGAGGATGTCGGACGTGGACCCCACCACCCCTTCGCCGTGCCGCTGCGCGCCGAGGGCGAGCCGGAACATCTCCCCCGGGACCTCGAGGTGGGCGGTGACGAACGCGTCCCCGCAGGTGGTGGCGACCTGCTCGGCGACCCGCTCCCCGAACATGTGGTGGACCACACAGACGCCCTGTTCGAAGTGGTGGAGCCGCTCGCGCGCGGCCGCGACGGTGCGGTGGTCGTGCGCGGGGTGCAGCTCCGCGATGGCGTCGTCGCCGAGGAGCTCGAGGCTCGCGAAGAGGTGCTCGAGGTTGCGCCCCATGTAGGTGTCGGGGCCGAACCAGACGTGCAGGTCGGGGATCTGGGCGAACGCCTGGAGCAGCAGCCGGACCACGATCGACGACGTCGTGGCGATCGTGGGGACGATCCGGTGCGCCCTCGCCTTGGTCACCAGGCTGGTGTTCACGTAGACGACGTGCAGCGAACTCGGCGTGAGCGCGGCCCGCCTCAGCCAGGCCGTGTACGCGGGGCTCTCGGCGGACTCGGCGAGGGAGCAGCCGATGGGGTCGGGCACCACGCGGACCACGTCGACGCCGTCGTGCCCCGCGGCGTCCAGGGTGGCGCGCACGCCCTCGGACATGAAGTCCACGCCGAGGACCACGATCCGCTCGACCCCCTCGCCGGCCATGCGGACGGCGGCGTCGGCCATGAGGAGCGAGTCCGAGATCGAGATCCGGGGGCCGCCGCAGGCGGTGAGGACGCCCTGCAGCTCGGCGTCCATGTAGAAGTGCGCGACGACGCCGGCGTTGTGGGCCTCGAGCGCGGAGCGGAGGGTGGCCGTCACCTCGGGGTCGGGGTCGAGGAAGTCGGCCTGGGCTTCGGCGTAGGCGCCGATCGGCTCCAGGCCGCCGGCGCGCACGACGAGGGAGGGGAACGGGGACGGAGCGGGGGGAGTGCGCGGATCCATGGGTCCTCCTGCGCGACGAACGGCTGCAAGCGTCGTGCCGACGACGCCGGTCCGGAGGACGACCGGGGGGCGCTACCGGCGGTTGCCGTCGATGTAGACGGCGTCGGGCTCGCTCAGGGCGAGGGGGTCGGCGACGGGGTCGCGGGGCAGGAGGAGGAAGCTGGCCCGCTTGCCGGTCTCGATCGCGCCGAGGTCGTCGAAGCCCCAGAAGGCTGCCGGGGCGGACGTGCCGGAGGCGAGGATGGCGCGGCCGTCGAGGCCGGCCTCCTGCATGAGGACGAGCTCGAGGCGGTCGATCCCGGCGGTCCGCGTGTTCCCGAAGTCCGTCCCGTAGAGCACGGTGGCGTCGCGGCCGCGCAGGGCGGCGAGGTTGTCGACGGCGGCCCCGCTGCCTCCGAACGCGCGGAGCGAGCTGATCACGGCGCGGCCCGCCCACGCCTCGACGGTGGCGGCGGACAGCGCGGAGGTCGGCGTGTGGGCGAGCAGGTCGCAGCCGACGTCGGCCCCCCGCCGCGCGTGCTCGTCGCCGAGGGCGTGGGTGCTGACCTTGAGCCCGAGGGCGTGCGCCTGCGCCACCGCCGCCTCCATCGCCTCGTCCTGGAGCTGGCTGCCGCCCGTCACCGGCAGCTTGATCAGCCCGGCGCCGAGCTCCCGGAGGTCCCGCACGGCCTGGGCCGCCTCCTCGCCGCCGACGACCTCGTGCCCGTACCCGCCGGCGCCCCAGCCCTGGGTCGGGTAGCCGCCGACAGCCGTCACCATCGGCCCCGAGCCGAGGACCTGCAGGGGCGCCCAGTCCTGCTCGAAGAAGCGGACCGGGGCGGCGTGATCGACCACCGCGGCGACGCCCCCGTCGGCGAGCTCGGAGGGACGCGGGTCGTACTCGAGGTGGACGTGGGAGTCGATGAACGCGGGGGCGATCCAGCGGCCCTCCGCGGCGACGACGTCGTCGCCCTTCCGCTGGGCGATCGTGCCGGCGTCCGCGACGTCCGCGATCCGTCCGTCCACGACGAGGACGTCGACCGCATCCGCGGTCCCCGCGAGCGTCGCCCCCCGCACCAGCAGCCGCCCCTCGTGGGGGACGACGGTCTCGGGGACGATCCCCGCCTGGAGCACGCAGGCCGCGCAGCCGAGGATCAGGGCGAGGAGCAGGAGCCGGGTCAGCATGTCCCCGGTACGGACGTCCGCCGCGCCCGGATCGGAGGGGGTCCGGGGAGGTCGCGGATCGGCAGCCGGGGATGACGGTGATCATGCTGCGCGGCGCCTGCCCCCTTGACTCGCGCGGGCAGTGACTAGGCTCCTGGGGTGACGGCGCGCGCGTTGACTCCGGCGGTCCTCCTGCTGCTCGCGCTGCTGCCCCGTCCCGTCGCCGCCGACGGGTTGAGCGCCTACCAGGGGAGCTTCGTGTTCGTGGGCGGGGAGCGCGAGCGGGAGGCCGTCGACGCCGCCGCCGACGAGGTGCTCGAGCCGGTCTCCGTGCTGCTCCGCGGCCTGGCCCGCAAGCGGCTCGAGGAGGGGCTGGTCATCATCGAGATGTACGCCTTCACCGTGGAGAAGGACGGCGTCACGATCACGGCCCCCCCGTACGACCCGCGCTGGTCCCCGGTCGACGGGAGGAGCGTCTACTTCAGCGTGGACGGGAGGAGGATCAGCATCCGCCGCCTCGTGATGGGGGGGCGGACGCTGTGGGAGCGGGCGGCCCGGGGCAAGTCGTCGCGCCAGAACGTCTACCGGCTGTCCGCCGACGGCACGCGGCTGCAGGTCGACGTCACCGTCAGCCACCCCCGCCTCCCCGCCGACGTGACCTTCTCGCTGTCCTACGAACGCATCCAGTGAGCGGGCGCGCCTGCTCAGGGCAACGGACCCGTCTGCGACAGCCTCAGCGTCGCCCACCGGCCCGACCCCGCCTTGAGCGCGCCGAGCATCTCCGACGCCGACCCGAAGCGCTGGGCGGGGTCGTCGGCCGTCGCCCGGGTGATGACGTCGCGGAGCTTCCGGGGGAGCTTGTGGGCGCCCACGGCGGCGATGCCGGAGTGGAGCTTCGGCCCGGCGACGAGGCCGCACAGGACCATGCAGACGAGCTTGCCGAGGGCGTAGACGTCTCCCCGGGGCGTCGGCACGCTCCCCTGCGGGCGCAGCTCGGGGGCGATGAAGGCGGCCCCTCCGCGCCGGTCGCCGCGGCCGGGTCGGGGGGCGCCGAAGTCGGTCAGGAGCGGGAGGTTGGAGCGCTGCACGAGCACGTTGCCGGGGCGCAGGCTGCCGTGCACGTACCCCTTGCTGTGGACGTGCGCGACGGCCTCGACGAGGGCGCCGAGGAAGTCGAGCCGCTGCCGGGGCCTCCAGAACCGGTGCTGGCCGTGGCCGATGTCCCCGCCCCGGAGGAGCGGCATGGACCAGGCCAGGAGCGACTCGTCCACCCGGGACACGGGGATGATGTCGGGGGTGCCGAGGTCGGGCCGGCGGAGGAGCCGCATCGCGCGGATCCCGTCCACGAAGAAGTCGAGCGCGGCCACCTCCTCGAGGCGCGCCGTGGGGAAGACCCGCGTGACCGACTGCGCTCCCCCGGAGCGGCGCGAGAGCCACGCTCCGTTGGCCCCGTCGATGGGTTTGACGAGGGTCGCGCCCGCGACGTCGTCTCCGGCGCGGGGCTCGAAGCCCCACCGGATCGCGTCGGCGCGCTGCGTGGCCTCGGCGCTGAGGGTGACGAACTCACGGTCGGCCGGGCTCAGCTCCAGCCGCGCCCGATCGATTTCGCAGATCTCGTCGACGAGTTCTCGGACCCGACGCGCTGACAGGCTGCCGCCAGCAGGTCCCCGAGGTGCGTTTCCCACCTGGATTCCCTCCTGGCCCCCAGGTACCGCTTGGTTTGGCACGGGTCCGGGGATCGACGCAAGCAAGAACCGGAATCGGGTGAAGAAGCCTGATCCGGCCCGTGCCATGCTCGGCCCGTGGTTGCCTGGCGCCCGGCTCCGCTGCTGCTCGTCGCGGTCCTCGCGATCGGCTGTCCGGAGACCAGTCAGCGCTTCGACTTCGACGGGGACGGGGCGGAGGACGCCCGCGACTGCGACTCCGCGGACCCGAGCATCCACCCCGGCGCCCTGGACGAGGTCGGCGACGGCGTCGACCGCAACTGCGACGGGCTGGACGGCGTCGACGCCGACGGCGACGGCTTCGCCGCGAACGCTCCGCTCGAGGGGGGCGAGCAGGACTGCAACGACGCCGACCCGGCGGTGAACCCGGCCGCCGAGGAGATCCCCGACGACGAGATCGACAACGACTGCGCCGGCGGCGACTTCCGGTGCGACGACGACGAGGACGGCGTCGACGCCGACCACGAGCTGTGCCCCGGCGGCACCGACTGCGACGACGCCAACTCGACCTGCTTCTTCCCCGAGCACTGCAGCGACGCCGACGGCGACGGCCAGTCCATCTGCCACGGCGACTGCGACGACGGCAACGCCGCCCGCTTCGTCGGCAACCCCGAGGTCTGCGACGGCCTCGACAACGACTGCAACGCCGAGGTCCCGGCGGACGAGGCGGACGTCGACCTCGACGGCTGGATCGCCTGCGAGGACTGCGACGACCTCGACGACGCCCGCCACCCCGGCGCGGACGAGATCTGCGACGGGCTCGACAGCGACTGCGCCGGCGGGCCGGGGGCGGACGAGGCCGACCTCGACGGCGACGGCGACCCCGGCTGCAGCGACTGCGACGACGACGATGAGGAGGTCACCAGCGCCGACGCGGACGGGGACGGCTACTCGTCCTGCGGCTACGACTGCGACGACGAGGACCCGGACGTGTTCCCCTTCGCGTTCGACCTCCTCGGGGACGGGATCGACTCCAACTGCGACGGCATCGACGGCATCGACGCCGACGGCGACCTGTCCCCGCAGGGCGACGACTGCGACGACTCCGATCCGGCGCTGAACCCCGACGACCTCGACGGCGACGGCTACAGCACGTGCGGCGGCGACTGCGACGACGCCGACCCCGACCTCACCCCCGTCGACGGCGACTTCGACGGCTTCTCGACCTGCTTCGGGGACTGCGACGACGCCGCCTACGACGTCAACCCGTCGGTCCCCGAGGTGTGCGACCTCGTCGACAACGACTGCGACGGGGTCCAGGTCGACGAGGTCGGCGACGACGGGGACGGCGACCCCGCCTGCAACGACTGCGACGACGGCGACCCCGCGATCGAGGCCCTCGACGCCGACGGGGACGGCTACACGCTCTGCGGCAACGGCGTCGACGACAGCGAGACCGACTGCGACGACACCTCGATCGCGTACCACCCGTTCGCCATCGACACCGTCGGCGACGGGCTCGACCACAACTGCGACGGCCACGACGGCATGGACTTCGACGGCGACGGGTTCGCCTCGGTGCTCAGCGGGGGGGAGGACTGCGTCGACTCGGACGCAGGGATCACCCCCGAGGACGACGACTCCGACGGCGCCTCGTTCTGCGGCGGCGACTGCGACGACGGCGACCCCGCCCTCAACGTGATCGACCTCGACGCCGACGGCGCCTCGACGTGCGACGGCGACTGCGACGACGCCCTCGACACCATCGCGCCCGGCCTGCTGGAGGCCTGCGACGGGCTCGACAACGACTGCGACGCGGCGACGCTGGAGACCGCCGACGACGACGGGGACGGGCAGACGGAGTGCGACGGCGACTGCGACGACACCGATCCCGTGACGTTCGCCGGGGCTCCGGAGCAGTGCGACGGCGTGGACAACGACTGCGACGGCGCCGTGGACGACGGGATCGGGGTGGACGGGGACGACGACGGCCAGCTCGCCTGCGCGGGCGACTGCAACGACCTCGACGACCACGTCTTCGCGGGCGCCCCGGAGCTGTGCGACGGCCTCGACAACGACTGCGACGGGAGCGTCCCCGCGGCCGAGGCGGACGACGACGCCGACGGCTTCCGCGTCTGCGAGGCCGACTGCGACGACGCCGACACCTCCCGGAGCCCCGGCGCGACCGAGGTCTGCGACGGCGCCGACGCCGACTGCGACGGCGTCGCCGACGACGACTGCGTGGTCTGCGACCTCACCGTCCCGACCGACGAGCCGACCCTCCAGGGGGGGCTGGACGCCTCCGGGGCGGGGGACGTCGTCTGCGTCGAGCCGGGGACGTACGTCGGCCCGTTCTCCCTCCCCGGCGACGTCCACCTCGCCGGCGTCGCCGGCCCCGGCGCGACGGTGCTCGACGGCGGCGACGCCGGGCAGGTGCTGACGATGACGGGGGGCACGGTGGAGGGCTTCACCGTCACCGGGGGCGCCGGCTCGGGCGGCGGCGCGCTCTCGCTCACGGGGTACAGCCCCACGCTGCGGCGGCTCTGGTTCGCCGGCAACACGGCGAGCTACGGCGGCGCGATCCAGACGTCGAACTCCGGGGTCTCGATCGTGGACTGCCGGTTCACCGACAACGAGGCGACCGGCCTCCACGGCGGCGCCCTCTACCTCCAGGGGGGCGCCCCCGTCATCGAGCGGTCCACGTTCTCGGGCAACGTCGCGGCGGAGGCGGGGGGCGCGATCTGGATGGGGAGCAGCACCACGCTGGTCGCCGGCGACGTGGTGTTCGTGGACAACGAAGCGGGCGCGGGGGGCGGCGCGATCCGGGTCGCCGGAGGCCTGACCCTGGACCGGGCGATCGTGGTCTCCAACTCCGCCTCCCGGGGGGGCGGCTTCTACATGGAGGGGACCTTCACCGTCACCAACTTCGTCGTCGCCGAGAACCTCGCGTGGGGGTACGTGCAGGGCGGGGGCGGCGCCGACGTCGGGAGCGGCGCGGGGACGTTCAGCCAGGGTCACTTCATCGGGAACGCGCTCGGGAGCCTGGCCGGCGGCGGGGCGGCGCTGCGGCTGAG
Source organism: uncultured Rickettsiales bacterium (assembly GCA_964344575.1). Classification (GTDB taxonomy): domain Bacteria; phylum Myxococcota_A; class UBA796; order UBA9615; family UBA9615; genus JAAESI01. The sequence continues at coordinate 10,032 of CAYFOA010000246.1, forward strand.
CAGCAACTCCGCGTCGGTCTGGATGGACGGCGTCTCGGTCACCGGCAACGCCTCGGTGACCTCCGGCACGGGCGGCATCCAGCTCATGGGGTACGCCGACCTGTACCCGGAGTCGAACAACGTGTGGGGGAACACCCCGGACGACTGGGCGGGGTTCGCGGACCCCGCGGGCAGCGACGGCAACCTGTCGGAGGACCCGCTGCTGCTCGACACCTCCCACCCCGACCCGCTGTTCTGGGACCTCCACCTCGACGTCGCGTCGCCGCTCGTCGACGCGGGCGCCTCGATCGACACCGACCTCGACCTGTCCCCGGTGGACATCGGCTCCTTCGGCGGCCCCGACGCGGGGACGTGGGATCGCGACGGCGACGGCTCCCCCTCGTGGTGGCAGCCAGGGCCGTACGACTTCGCGACGTACCCGACGTTCGGCTGGGACTGCGACGATCTGGACCCCACCGTCTACGCCGGCGAGGGCTGCTGAACGGTCCGCCGGGGTCCGCTCAGTCGACGGTGAGGGCCCACATCTGGCCGTTGTAGGAGCCGCCGCAGCCGTCCGTGTAGTAGATGGTCAGCCCCTCGACGGGGTCGGCGGGGGACGGGTTGGTGAAGGTCCCCTGGTACCACTCGGCGCAGCAGGGGCCGCCGTAGTTGCCCTGGTGGTAGGCGACGGCGTCGGTCGCGGTGATGGTCGACGTGGCGCTGCAGTCGTGGGTGATCGACAGGGTGCCGGTGGTGTAGCTGCCCCCGTCGGAGTACTCGAAGGTCACGTCCAGCGGCTGGGCGCTGCAGCGTCCGCCGGGGAAGATCATGTAGACGTGCTCGATCAGCGCCTCGGACGTCGGCGCGGGGACGTAGGTGCCGTTGGGGAGCAGGCCGGCCATGTTGCTGCCGCCGGCGAGGTAGGGGCCGACCTCGAAGGGGATGCCGTTGACGGTCGTCGAGTCGGCGCCGAAGAAGTTGCCGTTGCAGTCCGAGCCGGCGAAGACGTCGCCGTCGGGCTTGGTGAGGACGATGAAGTCCCCGCTCACGGCCCAGTCCCCGGTGATGCAGACCCCCTCGTCGACGTCGGTGTCGCAGTCGTTGTCGGCGGAG
>CAYFOA010000246.1:11226-11593 GCA_964344575.1 uncultured Rickettsiales bacterium
CGTCGAGGTTGCCGTCGCAGTCGTTGTCGGCGGAGTCGCAGGCTTCGGCGTTGCCGGGGAAGTTGTCGCCGTCGCCGTCGTCGCAGTCGCCGTCGCACTCGGTGAGGCCGTCGCAGTCGTCGTCGATCTCGTCGCCGTCGAGGCTGCCGTCGCAGTCGTTGTCGAGGTCGTCGCACAGCTCGGGGGCGCCGGTCCAGACGGTGTCGTCGCCGTCGTCGCAGTCACCGGCGCAGGGGGCCTGGAGGTCGCCGTCGAGATCGAGCTCGGTGGAGACGAGGATGCCGTCGCAGTCGCTGTCCTCGCCGTCGCAGATCTCGGGGAACCCGGGGGCGACGTCGCCGTCGCCGTCGTCGCAGTCGCCGTCGCA
>CAYFOA010000247.1:0-11561 GCA_964344575.1 uncultured Rickettsiales bacterium
GAGCGTCGGATCCACTGCCCGGAGCCGCTGCGGATTGACTGCGAGACCCCCGAACGAGTACCGTTTCCACGCTGCGTCCAGCGTTTGCAGCGGTCGCGCCTGGGAACCCGGAGACACCAGATGACCCCCCGCCGCTTGATCCCGCTCCTGCTCGGGCTCGCCCTTCTTTGGGCGCCGTTCGCCCACGCGCAGGGAGAGGACGCCGAAGCCCCCGCCGAGGAGGGCGCCGAAGCCGAAGCCGAGGAGGAGGCGGAGTCGGAGTCCGACTCCGGCCTCCCGACCCCCCAGCCGACCACGGCCGAAGCGGAGGAGGACGTCGAGATGTCCATCTTCCGCGAGCTCAAGACGGTCGAGTCCCAGGTGGACGACCTGAAGGAGAAGGTGTTCCAGAGCAAGGCGCGCCTGCTGCTCCTGGAGGAGAAGGTCATCCGGGGCGTGGTGAGCGGCGCGAAGGCCATCATCCGCCACGTGAACAACCTCGGTCCGTCCTACGCGCTCGAGTCGATCACCTACTACTTCGACGGCAACCCCATCTACCAGAAGACGGACGTGGGCACGAAGGGGGCGCTGTCGAAGGAGAAGAAGGTGGAGATCTTCGAGGCCAACGTGCCGCCGGGGAACCACACGCTGAGCGTGACGGGCCTGATCAAGGGGAAGGGATCGGGCCTCTTCGCGTACCTGTCGGACTACAGCTTCGAGTTCAGCTCGTCGTACTCGTTCGTCGCCCAGGACGGCAAGACGACGCGGCTGGACAGCACGCTCTACAAGAAGGGCGGGGCGCTGGCCGACTACGTCGAGGGGCCGACGATCGAGTTCAAGCTCCTGGACGGCCGCAAGAAGGGCAAGGGGGCCGACGATGCGGAAGCCGCGGACGAGGGCAGCGAGGGCAGTGGTACCTGAGCTCGGCCGGGGCCTGGCCCCGGCGCTGGTGCTCGGCGGGCTGCTCCTCGCCGGCGCCGGGATGGTCCCGAGCCCGGCCGAGGCTCAGGGCCGCGGGAGCAGTGCGTTCGAGACGGACCTGGCGTTGGTCGAGACCGAGGTGGTCGGCCTGGAGCGCCGGATCGCGTCGCTCCGGGCGGACGTCAGCGGCGGCTCCCTGACGCGCAGCCCGCGCATCATCAGCGAGCGCTTCACCGAGGCGAAGTACGCCTACCTCGTCGACGACTACGAGCGCTGCGCGCTCATCTTCTGGTCCCTCCTCGAGAACGACGACCTGTCCGGCGACCCGCGCCGCAACGAGGCGCAGTGGTACCTCGCCGAGTGCCTCTTCATGGACGGCAACCTCCGGCCCGCCCAGTCCTGGTTCCAGGGCATCGTCGATCAGGGGCCGAGCCACCCGTTCTACGGGGACAGCCTCCTGAAGCTGATCGAGATCTTCGGCCGCACCGGGGACGAGACCCGCTTCAACGAGTACTACAACCGCTTCGTCCGCTCCTCGATGGACGACAGCCCGACGTCGCTGCGGATCCGCTACGAGATGGGCAAGAGCCTGTACCGCCAGGGCAAGCTGCGCGACGCCAACGCGATCTTCGCGGCGTTCCCCCGGGGCTCCACCTACACCCCCCAGGCCCGCTACTTCAGCGGGGTCGTGCTCGTCGCGGGAGGGCAGAGCGCGCTCGCCGAGGGCGACGAGGACCTCGCCCGGCAGCGGTTCGACCAGGCCATCGTGGTCTTCCGCGAGGTGCTCACGCTCCCCCGCTCGACGGCCGAGCACCGCCGCGTCGCCGACCTCTGCCACCTCGCGATCGGTCGCCTCTACTACGAGAGCGGGAACATCCCGGACGCGATCGCGGAGTACACGCAGGTCCAGCCCGACAGCGACTACTACGCCGACGCCCTGTACGAGATGATCTGGGCGAACATCGAGGCGGCGTCGCAGATCGGCGCCGGCGCCGACCCGAACCAGGTGGGCACCTCCTTCGAGCGGACGCGCAAGTACGAGGAGGCGCTCCGGGCGATCGAGATCTTCAACCTCGCCTTCCCCGACGACCGCCGCGAGCCGACGCTCCGGCTCCTGTCGGGCCACGTCCGCGTCCGGATGGAGCAGTACGAGGCGGCGATCAGCAAGTACGAGCTGGCGGGCGACCACTTCCGGGAGCTCAAGTCGATCGTCGACCAGATCGTCGACTCGGGCGCCGACCCGATGATCTACTTCAACCAGCTCGTCGACGACAACTTCGTCGCCGAGGCGGACCTGACGGTCCCCGAGGGCGCGAAGCTGCAGGCCCAGGCCGACGAGAAGGTCGCCAAGGCGGTGGCCGTGTCGGGCGATCTGTACCGGCAGCAGGGCGCGATCCGGGACGCGTCGGACGTCCTCGACCTGCTCGAGCAGGCGCTCTACCAGGAGGGCTCGGGGGGCCTGCTGCAGACGTACCGCCTGCACCGGCAGCAGCTCTCCTCCGCCGAGGCGGCGGGGCTGCTCCTGAGGTCGCGTCTGATCGAGACCGAGGTCGCCTGGCTGGAGGCGAACCTGGGGCCCGCGGGGCGGGGGGACCTGGCGAAGATCCAGGACGAGATCGCGGCCGCGACGGGGGCGGCGACGACCGTGTCGGCCGAGCGCCAGGCGATCCTGGAGCGGCGGGAGGTGTTCAACCTCCAGGCCCAGGCCGTGGAGACGCGCATCTACCACGTCGAGCTGGCGGTCAAGGACCTCCTCGGCCGGCTCACGGCCGTCGAGGAGTACCTCGTCGACGCCCGGTCCCGAGGCGAGCGGACGCGCGACCAGGAGATCGAGGCGCGCCGCCAGATCGAGGGGGAGCGGGCGGCCCTGAACGAGATGCAGGGCCTGCTCCGCGAGATGAAGAAGTCCCTGGAGCCTCGGGTGCTCACCGCCCGGCTGGGCGCCGAGGGGGAGCAGCAGGGCGAGGACCGGAGCGACGCGCGGGCGCGGCTGACGCGCACGGAGTCCCGCCTCGCGAGCCTGCGCCGCTCCGCCTCCGGCGGGGGCGACTTCTTCCGCCGCCTCGACGCGGCCCGGAGCCGGCTGCTCGACCTCGAGCGGATCGCGCGTGAGGCGCGGGACCTCATGGATCGCGCGGAGGCCGCCGAAGTCGACGACATCAAGGACGAGGTCACGTTCCAGCGCCGCGTCGTCGGCGAGCTCGACGGCGAGGGCGAGGACATCGCCGTCTCGAACACGTCGGTCAGCGGGAAGATCGGGGAGCAGGCGTTCGTGAGCGTCGCCGGCTACTTCGAGGACATGCTGACCCGCGCCGACATGGGCGTGGCCGACGTCTACTGGTACCGCAAGGAGACGACGAGCAAGGACCGCGAGGAGCTGACCCGCGAGAAGGTCCGTCGCCTGCAGGCGCTCGAAGAGGCGTTCCGCGCCGTGCTGGGGGACTACTGATGACCGCCCTCCGCCTGCTGCTCCCGGCCGCCGCCGCGGTCCTCCTGGCGACGGGCTCCGCGCTCGCCGCGTCCGACTTCGAGCGGGCCCAGCAGGAGTTCACCTGCGAGCCCGACGAGGGGCCCGCGATCGAGGCCCCCAAGGACGATCTCTTCGACGAGCAGTCCCTCCCCACGGTGGTGACCGACGCCTTCGCCGACATCGGCGCGAGCCGCGCGGCCGACGAGCAGGCCGGGGACGACGACGACTCGGCCGCCGACGATGACGACGACGTGGTCGACACCGACGGCGACGGGGAGGTCTCCGAGGAGGAGCTCCAGGCGTGGCGGGACGCGGTCGAGCGGTACGAGCTCCGGGCGCTGGAGTTCGCCGGCGAGGTCAACCGGATCATCCGCCGGAAGTACGCCGAGGAGATGGTCGAGCTGCGCGACGGCTACGAGCGCCTCATCGGGCAGGCGGATCTCGAGGAGCGCCAGCTGCGGGACGCGGCCATCGCCGCCCACGAGCGCTTCGTCAAGGACCACCCCGACTCCCCCTACACCGGCCGTCGGATGTTCCGCCTCGCCGAGCTGTACTTCGAGAAGTCCGACGAGGACTACCTCCTCGCGAACGAGAAGTACGACGAGATGGAGCTGCTGTTCGACGAGGGGAAGCTCGACTTCCTCCCCGAGCCGCCCGAGAAGGACCTCCGCAAGTCGATCGCGCTGTACAAGAAGATCATCCGGAAGTTCCCGGACTACGACGAGATCGGCGCCGTCTACTACATGCTGGGCTACTGCTACAGCGACGAGACGAGCCGCCACCTCGACGCCGAGCGGGCCGAGGAGACGTACCTCGCGCTGCTCGAGAACGTCGAGTCCAGCCCCTACCGGGCCCAGGCCTACTTCCGCCTCGGCGACATCTACTTCGAGGAGAACCAGCTCGACCGCGCGCTGTACTACTACCGGACCGTGGTGGAGGAGTTCGAGGCGGAGGGCGACGTCGACCTCGACGACCCGGTCCAGGCGCGGCTCTACGAGCTCGCCCTCTACAAGCTCGCGTGGGCCTACTACAAGGTCGACGACCTCGACGTCGCCGTCGGCCGCTTCATGACGCTGCTCGACTGGGCCGAGCGCAAGGAGGCGAAGACGGGCCGCGAGGCGGACCTCAAGCCCGAGGCGATCCGCTACCTCGCGATCTCCTTCTCCGACAAGGCCCTGGAGCTGGACACGTCGCCGATCGACCACGCGCTGACGGCGATGGTCGGCCGCCGCGACGAGCCGTGGGCGTTCACCGTCCTCGTCGAGCTGGCCTCGATCCTCAAGGACCAGGCTCGCTTCGAAGAAGCCATCGACGCCTACTACAAGCTGCAGGAGATCCAGCCGCTCCACCCGCTGGGGCCGGAGTTCCAGAACAGCATCATCGTGCTGTACCAGAACCTCGTCGTCCCCGACCCCGACTCCGCCGCTCGCGCGCGCGTGGAGCTCACGGATCGCTACGGTCTCAACGGCGAGTGGTTCGAGGCGAACAAGAACAACAAGGAGGCGACGGCCGCGGCGACGAAGTACATCCTCGAGTCGCTGCAGTGGGTCGCCTACGCCTACCACTCCAAGGCGCAGGAGTCGGGCGATCCCAACGACTACCTCCTCGCCGCCCGCAAGTACGTCGACTACCTCGAGCAGTACCCGTTCGCGGAGAACGCCTACGAGCTGAACTACTACCTGGCCGATTGCTACTTCTGGGTCGCGGGGACGAAGTTCCAGCGGGACGACGGCGAGTGGACGACCGGCTGGGCGGAGGCGATCACGCAGTACGCGAGCCTCTTCGGGTTCCCCGAGGACGCCCACCGGAAGGACGCGATCCTCGGGATCATGTTCTCGTACAACTACCTCTGGAAGGAGCTCGGGGCGGACATCACGAGCACCCCCGAGGCGCTGGCCACGATCCAGCCGCCGCTCGGCCAGAAGGTGGAGTTCTCCACGGTCGAGATCACGGACCTGGAGAAGAACTACGTCCGGTCGGTCCGGTGGGTCGAGCGGGAGGTCCCGGAGTACGAGGGCCTGGCCGTCCTGCTCTACGACATCGGCCAGATCTACTACTACAAGAACCACCTCGGCCGGGCCCGGTCGACGTTCATGGAGCTCATCGAGGACCACCCCTCGACGGACTACGCGTCGTTCGCGGCGGGCCACATCGTCGACAGCTACCGCTTCACCGGGGACCTGTCCCGGATGCGCGAGTACACCGAGCGGTTCGCGATGCTCGACCTCGGCCAGGACGAGGTCCTCCGCGAGGAGCGGAACGCGCTCTTCGGGACCCTGGCGAAGCAGTCGCTCTTCAAGGACGGCGAGATCCACTACGGGCTCGGCCGCTTCGAGTGCGCGCTGCTCTCCTTCCTCGAGTACTACAGCCTGTACGGCAGCGAGGGGACGGACGAGGACCCGCAGCAGATCGACGACATCGTCTACAACATCGCGCTGTCGTACTCGAAGGTGGGCAAGGCGGCGGACAGCACGCGCTACTACGAGATCCTCCTGGAGCGGTTCCCGCACAGCGAGCAGGCGCCGAACACGTTCTGGAAGATGGCGCAGAACTTCGAGCAGCTCTTCGAGCTCGAGAAGGCGGTCGGCTACTACAAGGACCTGATGAAGTTCCACCCGACGCACGAGGACGTCCCCAACGCCCTCTACAACTCGGGCTTCCTCGCCATCGGCCTGGAGCGGTTCGCCGACGCGGCCCGCGCCTACGAGCAGTACCACGACGACTACACCGAGAAGGAGGAGTCGCCGCTGCTGCTCTTCCGCGCCGCGGAGCTGTGGGAGGCCGAGGAGAACACCCGCGAGGCGAAGCGCGTCTACCAGCGGTGGATGGACGAGTACGGCGAGACCGACGCCGACCGCTGGGTGGAGACGAAGTTCAAGCTCGCCGGCTACGCGCGGGACGCCAACCGGAACCGCGACGCCGACCGGATGCTCGAGGAGATCATGGCCTCGTACGAGGTCCTCCGCCCCGAGCTGACGAAGGACGGCGGCAGCATCGGGCTCAAGATCATCGCGGAGCTGGCGTTCCAGCCGCTCATCGCGGAGTACGACGAGTACGCCGCGATCGAGATCCCGGACACGCAGGACGCCGACAAGCTGCAGGAGGTCGTCGACCTGAAGATCGCCCGGAACACCGAGATCGCGCAGAAGATGGACGACTTCGTCGTCAACTACCCCGACTTCGAGTGGCAGACGGCGGCGCTGTACTACAAGGCCCTGAGCTTCCGGAACCACCAGCTGACGTGGCTCAACGCGCCCAACCCGTTCGACGGGGACAGCGAGGACCCGGACGAGGTCGACCGCTTCTTCCTCTACACGGACGTCCTCCTCCAGAAGGCGCAGCCCTTCGAGGAGACGGCCAACCAGCTCTTCACGGCGGTGGTCGACTTCGCCAAGGAGAAGAAGCGGTACACCGACTGGGTCGGGCTTGCGCTGGAGCAGCTCAGCAAGATCGATCCCAACGCGTACCCGGTGCCGAAGCCGGAGCAGACGACGGTCATCCCGGCGGACAGCGCGACGCTGCCGGCGATGATCGACGAGGTGGAGGAGGGCTCGTGATGCGCTCCTTCCTCCTCGCCCTCGCCCTGTCGCTGGCCGCGGCCCCGGCCCTCGCCCAGGAGGGCGAGACGGAGGTGCCCGAGCGGCTCGTCTCCGAGGACGGCCGGCTCCAGGCCGTCGACGCCTACGGCAACCCCCAGTTCGACGCCGAGGGGAACCCGATCTGGGAGAAGACGGCGGACGAGCAGGCGATGGACCTCTTCGCCGAGGCCGTCCGCGACAGCCAGGGGCTCGCCCCCGGTTCGACGATGTGGCTCCTCGGCGTGGCCAAGAAGCTGCAGGACGCGATCGCGCTGAAGCCGGACTTCCCCGAGGCGAAGTTCAACCTCGGGATGGCGTACCTCAGCGCCAACGATCTCGAGGGCGCGATCGAGGTCTTCGAGGGGATCGTCCAGGGCGACGGTGACGCCCACGAGGCGCGCACCGCGCTGGGGATCGCCTACGAGCGGGTCGGCCGGCTGAGCGACGCGGAGCTGCTCTACGCCCAGGGCATCGGCCGCGACCAGGACAACGTCGACTTCCTCAACGGCCAGGCCCGCATCCTCCTCAAGAAGGGGCGCGCCGACGACGCCCGCCGCGCGGCGCTCAACATCCTCACGATCAACAGCAACAGCATCGACGCGTTCAACACGCTCGGCCTCGCCTACCTCGAGCTCGGCCGCTTCGAGACGGCGCGGTTCGTGTTCCAGAAGGCCAAGAGCCTCCCCGGCGGCGACCTCGCGGCGATGCTGGAGACGAACCTCGGCCTCGTCTACTGGCGCCAGGGCAAGGAGTTCCAGGCCACGGCGGCGTTCGAGGCGGCGCTCGCGCTCGACCCCAACGAGGTGGGCGCGCGCGTGAACCTGGCCCACCTCAAGCTGGTGAACCTGGACTACGAGGGCGCCCACGGGCTGCTCGAGCCGGCCTACAACGCCAACAAGGGGAACGAGGTCATCCGCCTCAGCTACGCCGTCGCGATGCGCGGGATCGGCAAGCTGGAGGAGGCGGAGCAGCTCTACGAGGAGCTCGCGGCGGACCCCGACAGCGAGCTGCGGGACGAGGCGCTGCTGAACCTCGGCATCCTCCAGGGCGACCACCTCAAGGACTACGGCCGCTCCATCACGACCTACAACGAGTACATCGCCGTGCGCGAGGGCCAGGGCTTCGTCGTCGCCGAGGACGACCCCGTCCGCGAGTACATCGAGGAGATGGAGAAGCTCAAGCGCAAGGAGGACCGCCGCAAGGCCAAGGAAGCGAGGGAGACCCCCTCCGAATGATGTACACTCCACGACCGATGCGGCTGCTTCTCGTCCTCCTCCTCACCGTCGTCTTCGCCGCGCCCGCGGTGGCCCAGCGCAAGAAGGTGGTGTTCGGCGAGGACACGGAAGGGTCGGTCGTCGAGGGTTACGTCCACAAGCCCGAGGTCGGCTACATCATCACGCGCCAGGAGCAGGAGGATCTCGAGACTCTGCAGCTGAAGGAGAGCTTCATCCCCAAGATCGTCAAGTCGGTGGAGAAGAAGCCCTTCTAAAGATCGATCCTGCGCTTCCCCTAGGACCCCTTTCCCTGTAAAACCCACCGGTCGTCGCGCCCCAGAATGGGGTGACGACCCCCGACAAGACCCGAATCGGCGTTCGATTCCTTTGGAGGTACCTGCCCCATGATGTTCGTGCTGGACTTCTTCCGCGAGGGCGGCGAGTTCATGTACATCATCCTCGTCATCTCGGTCATCGCCATGGCGACCGTGATCGAGCGCGGATACATGATCCTTTTCCGTTACAACATCAACGGCGCGGCCTTCATGGCCCAGATTCAGAAGCTCGTGATGGCGAACAACATCGATCGCGCCATCAAGCTCTGCAACGCCGAGAGCAACTCCGCGCTGACGCGCGTGCTCAAGGCGGGCCTCACGCGGGCGAACCGCAGCGCCCTCGAGATCCAGAACGCGGTCGACGAGGCCACGCTCGAGACGATCCCGATGCTCCAGAAGCGGACGCCGTACCTCGGCATGTGGGCGAACGTCGCCACGCTGACGGGCCTCCTCGGGACCATCTCCGGTCTGGTCATCGCGTTCAAGGCGGTCGCGACCGCCGCGCCCGAGGAGAAGCAGCAGATGCTGGCCCAGGGCATCTCCGTCGCCATGTACACGACGGCGTTCGGCCTGGTCGTCGCGATTCCGACGATGATCGCCCACTCGATCATCAGCAACCGCACGGTCAAGCTGGTCGACGAGATCGACCAGTACAGCGTCAAGCTGATCAACCTCCTGACGGCCCGGCAGCGCGGCACGCTCAAGGAGGACGGCGGCGAGGGCTAGTTTCCTTCCGTTTCGTGGGAACCTTGCCGGACGCCGACCTGTCGTATGAGGGTCGGCGTCCGTCTTTCCGGCTGAGAGAAGCTTCATGAGCGACCACAAGCCCTCGGATCGAAGGCGTACGCAGGACACCGAGCCCCCCGAGCTCAACCTGCTCCCCTTCATGAACCTGATGACGCTGCTCATCCCGTTCCTGCTCGTGTCGATCCAGTTCGTCACCCTGGCGGTGATCGACTCGTCGCTGCCGGCGATCGGTCAGCCGAACCCCAGCGATCAGCAGGACGAGGACGAGGATCCGCCGCTCAACCTGACGGTCGGCATCACGGACGAGGGGTTCACCGTCGCGGGCAGTGCCGCGGTCCTCGGCTGCGAGAAGGGGGCCGCCGCGGGCGGCCCCGGCGGAGTGTCGGATGACAAGTGCACGACGATCCCGCTGATCTCCGACGCGAGCTACTGCGGGGAGACGATCTGCCGGGGCGACCCGAAGTGCGTCCCCAACCAGGTCACGCCGTGCCACGACGCGAAGGCGCTGCATGAGCTGATGGTCCAGCTCAAGGAGGTCGATGCGGACGGGGACGGCAACGCCGACTACGACGAGCCGTGCGACCCGCCGGACCCCCGCCCGGACGGCTGGGCCCCGCCGGAGGTCTGCAACGTGATCATCGCCCCCAACCCGGAGATCAAGTACCACACGATCGTCGGGGTCATGGACGCCACGCGCGACTACAAGAAGGACGGGGAGACCGAGCGGTCGCCGCTGTTCCCGTACGTGGTCGTCGCCGGCGGCGTGAAGTAGGAAAGGGGGCCGGGCATGCCGAGCAAGCGCCGCAAGGTCGAAGAAGCGAAGATGAACATCACGAGCCTGATGGACATCATGACCATCATCCTCGTGTTCCTCCTCAAGTCGTACAGCACCGAGGACATCCAGATCGCGCCGTCGGACGACCTCCGTCTGCCGGTGAGCAGCGCGGCCAAGGCGCCGGAGCTCGCGGTCAACACGGTGATCTCCCAGTCCGGAATCCTGGTCGACGGCGTGAAGGTCGTCGACGTCGCGGGCGGCACGGTCGGAGACGAGTACAAGCGGGGCACCCTGATCTCGCCCCTGTTTGATATCCTCAAGGAGAAGGCGGACGAGGCGAAGGCGATCGCCGAGACCCGTCAGACCATTTCCTTCTCGGGCCGGATTCTCCTGCAGTGCGATCGAAACATCCCGTTCAGCCTGGTTCGCGAGGTGATGTACACCGCCGGTCAGGCGCAGTTCGCGGAGTTCAAGTTCGTCGTCTACAAGGGCGCCGAGTAGCCTCCGAAGGTCGACAGGCCACCCGGGTCCCCGGCAGACTGAGCGAGAGGATTTGATGGCGGCTCAGCCAGCGAGGGCATCCAGCAAGGGCAAGCGGGGTTCCGCGAAGGGCGGTCCGCAGCGGGGGCGTGCCCCCGAGGCGAAGATCCTCCGGATCGGCGTCATCCACAACGGCCGGATCATCGAGGAGCGGCTCATCCCGGCCGCCCAGCCGGTGACGGTCGGCGACCACCCCAAGTGCACCGTCGTCGTCCCCCCGGACACGGCCCCGAGCAAGCGGTTCGAGATCTTCAGCCCCCGTGGCGGGCGCTACGCGCTCCAGTTCACGACCCGCATGCACGGCAAGGTCAGCGTCGGCGACAAGATCGAGACGCTGGCGACGCTCGGCAAGAAGGGCCGCGCGCGCAAGAAGGGGAGCTTCTACGCCCTGCCCCTGACCGAGCGGAACCGCGGCAAGGTCTACGTCGGCGACTACACCGTCCTCTTCCAGTTCGTCACCCCGCCCCCGCAGCCCCTGCGCCGTCGCAACAGCGACTTCCGCGGCTGGCGGTGGGAGGACGTCGACTGGGTCTTCCTCGCCATCCTCCTGCTGTCGGCGCTGCTCCACACCGCCGCAGTCATCTGGATCGAGAGCCAGCCGCCCCCGAAGAAGCTGCGGCTCGAGGACTTCCCCGATCGGTTCGTGAAGCTGATGCTCCCGCCCGATCCGCCTCCCGTCACCCAGACCGACACCGAGGAGGGGGACGGTCCGGACGCGGGCGAGGAGGAGAAGCCCGAGGAGGTCGCCTCCGAGGAGCCCGCCGCGGAGGAGGCCGGCGAGGAGGTCGAGGAGCCGGTCGAGTCCGCGGAGGAGCGGCAGGCGCGGCTGGAAGATGAGGTGAGCAGCAAGGGGCTGCTCGCGATCATCGGCACGGCCGGCGACACGGAGTCGGGCAGCGCGGTGGCGGATCTCCTGTCCGACGCGGGCAGCCTCAGCGAGGACGTCGGCTCGGCGCTGGCGAACAGCTCCGGCGTGGCGGTGGCCCGGCGCGACGCCGACCA
>CAYFOA010000248.1:0-5748 GCA_964344575.1 uncultured Rickettsiales bacterium
GGTCGTCGTCGTCCCCGAAGTCGTCGTCGTCCGCGAGGTCGTCGTCGTCCGAGACGTCGTCGTCTCCGAGGTCGTCGTCGTCCCCGAAGTCGTCGTCGTCCGCGAGGTCGTCGTCGTCCGAGACATCGTCGTCGGCGGCGAGGTCGTCGTCGTCCAGTACATCGTCGTCGCCCAGCTGCGGCGCGCAGGCGAGGGGCGCCACGGCCATCAGCCCGGCCCAGAGGGCTGCGATCGCGTGGGGACAGACCTTCACGATCCGGTCATACCACCGGCCTCACGCGCGGCTGCCATGATGCCGCGATGCCGGTCCCGTCCGCCGCCACCGCCGCCCTGCTGTACCTGGTCTCGACGGGGTCGACGGTGCTCGTGGTGGCGGTCGTGACGGCGGTCTCGGCGGGGGTGTCGTTCGGGATCCTGGGGCCCCGCCCGAGCGCGCTGCGGCGGCACCCCGAGTGGCCGGAGCGGGCTCGGATCACGTGGCCGGCGCGGATCGGGGGGTCGCTGACGGTGCTCGCGATGACGGCGGCGGGGGTCGTCGCGTCGGTCCTCGCGGGGCCGGTCCGGATCCCGGACCCGGGCCTCGGGATCGCGTGCGCGGTGACGGCGTGGTGGGTGGTGACGCGGCTCCGGGGGTGGCAAGAGCGGCGGCTGTCCCCGGACCCCGGCAGCTTCGACGTGCGGCGTTTCCGGCGGGGGCGGACCGCTTGGGTGCTGGTGCAGTACAGCCAGACGCTGGCGCTGATCTCGCTGATGGCGGCCGGCTTCCAGGCGCCGCCGGGGCCGTTCCTGGCGGCGGCGATCCCGGCGGGGATGGGGGTGGTCTGGTTCGGCCTGCGCGGGGGTGGGCTGGACCTGGCGAAGCGGCTGGGGCTGGCGTCCTCGCCGGAGCCCTGGCTGGAGGAACTCACGCGCGCGCGAGCGACCGCGGCGGAGGTCTCGGTGGCGCGGGTGGACGTGATCGAGTGGGACTACGCCAACGCCTTCGCGTTCAGCCTCCCGCGGAGGGTGGCGGTGACGCGGGGGGCGCTGGACGCGCTGACGCGGGAGCAGCTGGGGTCGGTCCTGGACCACGAGATCGGCCACCTCGCGGAGCCGCCGGCGGTGCGTCGCGCGAAGGCGGCCCGGATCGTCCTCCTCGTCCCGGTGGTGACCTTCGGCCCGATCGTGAACGCGTGGGGTCCGGCGGGCGCGCTCGCGCTGCTGGCGGGGTTCGTGGTCCTCAGCCTCCTGGCCCGTCGCCTGGGCCGCCGGATGGAGCTCCGCGCCGACGCCCACGCCCACGAGCACGGCGAAGATCCGAAGGTCTACGCGACGGCGCTCGAAGCCCTCTACCGCCACAACGACGCCCCCGCGGTCCTCGGCACGGGCGTCCACCCCAACCTCTACGACCGCATGGAGGCGGCGGGGGTGACCCCTGCCTACCCCCGCCCGAGCAAGCCCGGCGCGATCAAGCCGCGAGCCGCCGCAGCCGTCGCCATCGTCCTCGCCGCGGTCCTCCTCGTCACGGCCCGGATGCTGACCCCCCCCCTGCTGAACGTCCTCCCCGTGTCCGTCCCCACGGCGGCGCTGTTCGGAGGCGACGAGATGGTCCACCTCGACCTCGCCGAGGCGGGGCGCTGCGAGGAGGCGAGGGTCGTCGCGCAGGTAGCGGACCTCGGAGGCAAGGAGTGGCAAGCGCTCTGCCCCTGATTCTTGCAATTTAGAACTACGATTCTATTATGCAAGGGTGTTGCGACGAATCCAGGCGGAGAAGCTGAAGCGACGGCTCGCCGAGTTCCCTGCGGTTGCCGTGTTCGGTCCTCGTCAGTGCGGGAAGACGACGCTGGTGCGGGAGGTCTTCCCCGAGGCGCCGTACTTCGACCTGGAGCAGGGCGGCGAACGGATCCGGCTGGACGCCACCTGGGACGCGGTGCTCGCGGCGGAGGGGCCGATCCTGCTGGACGAAGCGCAGGCTCACCCGGAGCTGTTCCCGCGGCTGCGGGGGGCGATCGACGAGGACCGCGGCGGGCGGGGGCGGTTCGTGCTCCTCGGCTCGACGAGCCCGTCGCTGGCCGCCCACATCTCGGAGTCCCTGGCGGGCCGGCTCGCGATCATCGAGCTGTCGCCCCTGGTGTGGGTCGAGGCGAGGGACGCGGAGGGGGCCGAGATGGACCGGCTCTGGCTCCGGGGGGGGTTCCCGGACGCGTTCCTCGCCGGCTCGGCGGACGCGTGGGCGGCGTGGTGCGACTCGTACCTGGATCTGCTGTGCCACCGGGACCTGCCCCAGCTCGGCGTGGACGCCCGGTCGGATCTCCTGCGGCGGCTGCTCCGCATGCTCGCCCACGTCCACGGCGGCTGGTGGAACGCCTCGAAGCTGGCCCCGTCGCTGGGGGTCAGCTACCACACGGTGGACCGGTACGCGTCGATCCTGGAGCAGGCGTTCCTGGTGCGCTTCCTCCACCCCTGGTCGGCGAACCTCGGCAAGCGCCTCCGCAAGCGCCCGAAGGTGATGCTTCGGGACACGGGCCTGGCCCACGCGCTGCTGGGCATCACGACGACGGAGCAGCTGTTCGGTCACCCGGCGGTGGGCGGGACGTGGGAGTCGTTCGTGATCGAGGAGCTCCTCCGCCGGGAGGCGGCGGCCGGGTCCCGCGCCCAGGCGTGGTGCTTCGCCACGAGCGACGGCTACGAGGCGGACCTGGTTCTGGAGCGCGGAGGAGAGCTCCTGCCGATCGAGGTGAAGCTGACGGCGAGACCCGATCAGCGCGACGTGGGGCGGTTCATCAAGACGGTCGAGATGCTCGGCGCGAAGCGCGGCCTGCTGGTGTGCCGGACGGCGGAGCCGTGGTCCGCGGGCCCGGTGGACGTGGTGGGGGTGGCAGAGGTTCTCGGCCGGCCGGTTCGGTCAGCGCTTCGACGACCAACTTGATCGCAGCTTCTCGAGGACCTCGTCCGCGGGGACGGAAGTGGCGCGTCCCTCGTCCATCGCGCGGACGCGGGCGTTGACCTCGTCGACCCAGGCGTCCTCGACCTCCGGGCTCGGCGGAGGCCGGAGGCTCTCGTCCAAGCGAGCCACCAGCTCCTCCCGCTGAGCCGGAGGGAGCGACAAGGCAGCCGCGAACAGGTCGTCGGTCGTCACGCCTTCACCATAGGCTCGCAGCGCCCCGATCTCTACCAGTCGCCCAGCGGACCGCCGTATGGGTCATGGGTGCGATGGGAGGTGGAGGTGGAGGTGGCTGCCTTGCGACGACCGAGGGCGCGGACAGTGGTGAAAGCGTAGCTCCCCGGCGAAGTTCGGCTCTACTCGTCTTCGCAGAAACCGCCCGTGTAGCCGCCTTCTCCACTCCCGCCCCAGGGGTCGTAGTCCGTGCACTCCTGACCGCCCGGACAGAACAGCCAGAAGGAGCCCTCGACCAGGGCTTCCTGTCCATGAACGTCTGAGACGGTGGCCTCCATGTGGAGGACGCGACGTTCCCTCGTGCTCGGCTCGATCGTGCCGTCCGGGTAGTACCAGTGGGCGCAGGCCTCCGGGTTGTAAAAGGTCGCCGAGAAGAGCCGAGGGTCGACTGTGAGATCCCGCTCGAGGACCGCGTACTGATCATCGTCCGATGTCAGGCGCACGCCGACGATCTCGACGGGGTCGCCGGTGTAGCCGACCAGCACGGTCACCGTCGTCTCCTCCCCCACAACACAGCCCGTCTCCTCCTCGGTGCAGTCCGGGGAGAAGGCGATCGAGACGATCTCGAGGACAGGCACGTCGGCCTCTGTGTCGTCGTCGTCCCCGTCCGACTCGTATCGATCGGATGGGCAGCCCGACGATGTGAGCACGATCATCAGGCTCGCCACGAGTGGGGCAATCGAACCGCTGTCTCTCAGCACCATGTTTCGTCCCTCCCGCGGTCTGCACCGACAGCCGGCCCTACCGTCAGCAGGGCACGATGGTGGCGTTCCACCGGACCTCGATTTCGACCTCGTAGATGACTGGCCCAAGGGTGCTCAGCAGCAGGTTGCTGCCGGAGAATCGGGCTCGGCCCCAGGTACTCTCCTCGATGTCGGCGTCATCGACGATCTCACCGTTGACGAGCACGTCGACGTAGCCGTCCCTCGCCAGTTCGAAGAGCTTCCTCCGATCCTCGCAGCCGTCGCCGGCGATGCCGAAGAAGTCCTCGTCATCCGGAACGATGGTGAACCAGATCTCCGCGAGGTGGGTCGCCGCTCCCAGCTCATCGGGGAAGGGATACTCGTACCCGACGACCTCCTGCCAGGTGTAGTACTGGAAGAAGATCACGCTCGTTCCACCTGCCGCGACTTCGTCGGTCTGCGTGCTGATCGGGTCGGCGTGCAAGGTCACGAGGTAGTCGAAGGAGAAGGATGGCGCGTCACCGACCTCGACCAGGGAGAAGTCAACTCTCTTCCGCGCCGTCCCCATCTGGATGTCGACGCCCTGGTCCGCGCCTGCGACCTGGACGGTCCGAGAGACGGGGATGACGCAGGTCTCCATGAACTCAAGCGGGAGGACGTGCCCCCAGTCCCGGTTCGCACAAGTCTCGCCGGTTCCAGCCGCCGTAAGCTGGTACTCGCCGTCCCGTAGCTCGCCGATCGAGTAGTTGCCGCTCGCATCCGTAGTACCAGCAAGACTTCGGTAGTCGACCCCGACCTCGACTCCGGCGACTGGCAGCGTCTCCTCCGCCGAGAGCGCGATCCCCACAAACCCCGTCAATCGGTGCTCCTCCGGCGGAGCGGCATCCTCGCCGCCACACGCCGGCAGCGCCAAGAGGAAGAGGAACAGGGACAGAGGCCCGGGGCGCATGAGGCGGATGTGGCCGCGAAACCACCCGCGTACCAGACTGTTGCCGAGACGAACCATGCGACGTGCGGTCGACCCACGAGATCTGCCGCTGCCCATGCACCCTCCTCCGCCGCCCAGCCCCCGACCGAGGACCGACCGGCCAGCCAAACACACCTACGTTCAGTAGCTTACGTCGAACGTCCCAGCCGCACAGTCGATGGTAACGAGGGTCTCACCGTCCACGACGAAGCTGCTGGAGCCGTACCCGCCGCCCATGTTCCCATCGTCGCCGGTGCAGTTCCGCCGCGTCAGCGTGTACTCGTGGCGCCCGCCGTACATGTAGCCGACGGTCCGGTACCCCAGTTCACCGTCGGTCCAGACCGCCGCGTTCGAGTCGGTCGCGAATGTCATCTCGTCGCAGTCGCAGGAGACGTTGTTGGCGCTGACGTTGCCTCCATCGTAGTCGTCCTCCTCGCTCCCGGAGGACGAGCCGAAGTCGCAGCCCGTCGCCAGCGGAACGACCCAGAGTGCGGCGGCAAGAACGACGTACCGTGCTGCGGTTGCTGAAGTGGTCACCTCATTTCCCTCCTATGGTGTGAGGTCCCCAAGGGGACGCTGATCGTCAGACTCGCGGTAGCTCCCTGCCGTCGGGCGTAGCCGTGAGCCTCTCGGTAGATCCTCTCCGCTCCCCACTCCCGCTTCGCGGTGGAGATCGTCACCCCGATCGAGATCGGCGCCACGAACGCTCCGAGCACGATCCCGGCCGCCAGAACGGGGGCGAAGACAGCCCCGTAGTTGCCGACGAGGGAGGCGCCGGTCAGGGACAAGAGGACGCCCGAGATCAGGGAGGTCGCGAACAGCCCCGCCCCGGCCTTCTGCTGCCGGATGTTGCGCTTGTACGCGCGGCCGAGGCCGACGACCTTCCAGAAGTTGTCGTAGGTCCAGGCTCGCCCGCCATCGTCGTACAGCCTGAACTGGCC
>CAYFOA010000248.1:5758-11529 GCA_964344575.1 uncultured Rickettsiales bacterium
ACCACGCATCCACCGGGATGGCCTCGAAGGCCGGCCCGCCCGCGCGCAGTTCGTACTCCGACGAGTCCTCCTCGGAGGCATGGTGCAGCACGAACCACCGCGGGGGAGTCTCGGACTCCTCGTCCTCCCCGCTCGCCGACTCCCGGGGCTCGGGGGCTACCGCGGGGGGCGGAGCGTCCCCGGCCTTGGGCCGGTGCGCCTCGGACCGTCCGGCAAGCTGGAGATCGGCGACGCGCTCGTACTCGACGAGCACGCTGCCCTCCTCCTGGCGGACGAGATACCCGTGCCGCGTGCGGTCGACAAGGACTCCGCGAACGTAGCTTCCGTCGTTCAAGAGCAGGATGACCTCATCGCCAACCTGAGGCGTGGGCGCCCGCTGTGCGACCCCATCCCCCGGAACCTGCGCCGACGCCGGTGAAGTCGCGACGAGTCCCGCCGCCAGTGCAAACGCTGCGATGACCCCTCGAACCCCGACTCTCACTCGACCCTCCGGACGTCTGCTCGGCCCCGGTGCGGGGTGGGCAGACTCAGCTGGAGCAGCGTGAACTGTGCCACACGCTGCTCTTTCGTCCACGACACCGCCTCTTCGTAGAGCCGCTCGGGCTTGTGGAAGCCCGAGGCCCCTCGCGCTGTTGCCCAGATGATCGGGGCGACAACGGCCAGCATGACCACCCCCGCCACGACCATGGGTACGAAGATCAGGCCCGCAGCTGCGATCCCCGCACCGCCCAGGCCTCCGACGATCCAGCCACCGTAGAAGAAGACGTTGGCGGCGATCCCGGCTGCCTTGCCCGCGGCTCGCGCTCTCCGATAGGCGGAGCCCTTGCCGATGGCGTCGTAGAAGCCCTCGACGTCGTACGTGACGCCCCCCTCGTCGAGCAGGCGGAAGTCGGAGCCCGAGCCGGTCCGCCACGAGCCCCGCCAGGCGGAGTCCGGTATGTCATCGAATCGTGAGCCGCCGGGACGAAGCTCGTACACATCCGAAGATCCGTCGTCGCGGACATCCACCAGCTTGAAGAAGCGGAGGGCTGACGGTCGCCTCGGTGGCTCCTCAGGCGCCACCCTCGGTCGAAGCTCGGGCGCCGGGCTCGTGGCTCCTTCGTCGGCTCCCCGTATCTCGGAGACCGACTCGTACGGAACAACCCTGGTAGTCCCTCCGTCACTCTCCACCCGGACGAGGTAGCCGGTCGGGACTTGATCGAGCAGGATTCCTGAGACCCATGTCCCGTCGTGGAGCAGCAGGAGCACCTCGTCTCCGGACTGCGGCGACAGTTCCTGCGCGATGGCAGGAGCCGCGAGCAGGAGGATGGAGGCGAGGACCGTCAGGCCTGCCGTCCATCTCCCTGGCAGACGGTCCGTCAGGAGGCCGGTGAACCTCGGTGCGTGCGAGCTGCACGGCCCGCGTCCCGCGAGGGTGGCAGGCCGGGGGAAGCCTGGAGCAGAACGACGGAGGGCGACATCCATCGTGGACTACTCCAGTTCCAGCGTCGCCGGTCTCGCTGGCGACGGGTACTCGAGCGTCCCCATGTAGATCGAGATCGACGAGCCTCCAGTCTCTTCACCAGCGGAGTCCGACTTCAGCAGCAAGCCGTTGTTCCTTGCGTCGTCCTCCAGCCACCCCTGCACGACATCGGTGACGTCGAGGTCGACCCAGGACTGGTCCGAGGAGACCGAGGTCGATGATGCCGCCGACAGGTCGAAGTCGGGCTGCGTGTCCCAGGTGACGCTGGAGGGATCCCACGGATCCAGGATCTCGTGGACCTCGATGACCAGCTGGTACCCACAGTCCGTGCTGTCCCACGAGAAGCGACAGGGGCCGTCTTCGACCCAGAGTCTCAGCGTCGCTGACTGCAGCGAAGAGTCGGCGAACTCGGAGACATCGAAAGCCAGAAGGCCGCGGTCGCGCCCTGTGGCGTTGGCGCCGATGTTGATGTGGCTGTCGCGGAAGTTCGTCCCCGGCGAGTCCTCCAGAAGGAGGTTGTCGGCCGTGGGTACGTCTCCCACAGGGCAGCAGCCGGGGAGCGCCGCCCACATGACCGAGGCGACCAGAGCCGCGGCAAGTACCGCTTCCCTCGTAACAGCGCGTGCCGCGTTCTCCATCCTTCACCTCCCCACCGCGAGTGGCCTACGGACAGCCGGCGCCCGCGAGCACTTCGATCTGGCTGGCATCCAGGGCGGCAGCGAAGACCATCGCGGCGTCGACCGTCGCGTCCATGTCTTGGTTCCAGGGCGCGAAGCCGGCGAGCGCGACGACCGCAGCGGGCGACACGCTTGTCCCCGAGATGGCTCCTGACGTGGCGGCGAGGGCTCCGTCGACGTAGAGGCGACGCTGTCCCGCCGCAGGATCGTAGACCCCCACGAGGTGGTGCCACTCACCCGTCGTGAGGGCGGACGCCGGCGCCTGCGTCCGATCGCCGTACGACGTCGGGTCGTCGGTCGCCCACTCGGGGACGTTGCCGGTGTCGAGGCGTAGACAGTGCTGGATGTTGCCCGAGGTCACGGGATACCCGGAACCAGCCTGGTAGCAGAACACCGCCACCCACAGCTCGGTCGGTGACTGATCGACCCGGAGCCAGAGCGCGAGAGTCACGGGGTCTGCCCCACCGATCGCGGGGAACGCCGCCATCGGCCACTCCGTCTGGTCGTCCTCGGCTGCCACGTACTGGCGCCCGCTTCCGCAGTAGCCCGGGACCAGCTCCGCTCCCCCCGCGTTCGTGTCGTTGCCGGTGGTCGTCGCATCGACGACCTCGTCCGCCGAGTCCGAGTCGAAGTCCCAGAGGCTGATCAGGCCCCAACCGGCGTAGTCGATGTTGTCGTCGCAGTCGTTGTCGATGCCGTCGATCGCCTCGTAGGCCCCTGGGAACACGAGGGCGTTCGCATCGTCGCAGTCGACGTCGGAAGTGAACCCGTCTTCGTCCTCGTCGGTGGGTGCGGCATCGTCGTCGTCGCCGACGGCCCCGCAGGCACCGTCGTCCAGCGTGATGGCCCAGCCGCTCGACCAGTCGTCGGCCTCCACGCGGTCACTCCAATCGAAGTTGTGGACCTGGACGAGGTCGCCGGGTTCGAGCGCTTGTCCCAGCTCGGCCTCGACCCTCTGGGTGAAGTCCTCCACAACGAGGTCGACGACTGCGTCCTCGACGCTGAACAGCTCGTCCACCACCCAGCCGGCGAGGTGAACGACCTCGTCGCCCGGAACCGCGAGGCTGACCAGCCGGTACCCCAGCGAGGACTCCGCGCGCACGACACCCAGGAACTGCTCGACCGTGGCGCAGTCGATCTCCTCCCCCGTCGCGAGGACGACCTGGTCCGTGCGCAGCTCGCTGTAGGCCTCCCACACGGCGGTGGTTGCTTCGCCGAGTTCCAGCCCCGCCTTGAAGGCAAGGGCGACGGCGATGAACGCGAGGACCTCGCGCTCGCCCTCGGGGGCCAGGAGGGCGAGCGGCCCGTAGAGCACCGCGGGGGCGTACCTGCCCTCCGGGTCCGTCACCACGATGTGGAGCAGGGCGCCGGCCTCCGCGTCCTGGTGCTCGGCCCACGCGACTTGAGCACCTTCGACCGGCCCTCCCCCAGGCCCAGTGACGCGCACGCCGACTTCTGCTGCGAGGAGCTCGCTGTCGAAGACCACCTCGCCAGCCGCGTCGGTCTCGGCGAGGTCTCCGGCGGCTGCGCCCGTGTCGTCGTCGTCGGCCGGCAGATCGTCGTCGCCAGGTCCGGCGAACTCGGTCCCGCAGCCCACCGGGGTGAGCAAGATCAGAGCCAGGGCGACTCGAACTAGGAGACTGCCACTCATCCTGTGCTCCTCCTCCTTGAACCCAACCCGTCGGACGGCGGGACCCGACCGCCGCCGCACGCTGAAACCCGTAGCAGAGGCGGCCGGACGATAGGGTTCCCAATAGCGTTGCGGTGCCTGGTCGAACGACCGGTTCTGCGTCGAGAGGGGACGGGACGTGGCAGCCAGGGGCGGGTGTGTAGCCCGCCACCATCATTCTCCCCCCCGACGCCCTCGGCGCCACAGACATGGGACCACCCCCGCGCCACGATCATGGGACCACCCCGTAGCGCCTGAGTCCCCGGTCTGCGACGAGGCCCTCCGACACGCAGTCGGAGGACGAGATGGCGTACCGGGAGTTGTTCGTGGTGGAGGTTCGAGAGGTTCTGCGGCTCTGGCTGGCCGGCCATGGCTCCCGCGGGGTCGCTGCGATGGCTGGCGTCGATCGGAAGACGGCGAGAGGCTACGTCGCCGTGGCGCAGGCGCTGGGGCTGGAGCGTAGCGAGGAGGCCGTCCTCAGCGAGGAGCTCGTCGAGGCCGTCTGCGCGGCGGTTCGACCGGGGGCGAAGGGCGAAGTCGGGGAGCACCGCCGACGGTGCCGCGAGCACAAGGCCCTCGTCGAGGGCTGGGTCGCCGAGGGCTGCCATGCCCCCAAGCTGGTCCGGCTGCTCCACCGCCACACCGGCGTCCTCGTCCCCCTGCGCACCATGCAGCGCTTCGTCGCCGAGGAGATCCGACCGGCGAGACGCGGCTCCACCGTCCCCATCGCCGACCCCGAGCCCGGCCAGGTCCTCGAGCCTGGGTGGGGGAAGCCGAAGTACGTCCGGGCCGTGCTGGCCGAGCTCGACGACAGTGAGGTCGTTGCGCTCGGGGACCGCTGCCTGCGCGCGTTCCCCGGGAGGACCTCCATCCGGCTTCAGGACGCGCTCTGGTGGATCGAGTGCCGCGGGGTGAGCCGCGTGACGCCGATCACGCGACAGGCGCTCGCGGATGCGATGGACGGCCATCGTCTGCACCCCGACTTGTCACCGGGGGAGTTCCTCGCGCAGCACGCCGAGCCCATCGGGAGTTGGGGAGGTGTCCCCGAGGCCGCCTACACCGCCGATGGGACGCTCACGCGGCCGCCGGCCGCGGACCCATTCAGCTTCCTGGGTAACGGTGAGTCGGCCGCTCCCCACGAGCCCGTCGGCCACCACTGGCTGTTCGAGCGCTTCGGCTACCTCTCCTGGCCCGACAAGCGGCTCTTCCGTGTGCTGGAGGCGCTGGTCCACCCGACGACCCGAAGAGGGGCCGAGCAGAGTACCTGGGTCGAAAGGATCGACGGGGTGCTCGCGGTTGATGGCTTCGAAGTGCGCGAGACTGAGCAGCTCTCGGGGCATCCGGCGTTCCGAATCGAACCGCGCCGACGCGGCGGGCACCGCCGCCCGAAGAACCTGATCTTCGCTTCCACGGGTCTGAAGCCGGAACTCGGGTTCTCAGACGCGCTCGACGACGACGTGGTCATCCTCGGCAACGCCGACACATGCTTGTTCTACGACGACCCGGTAGGCGACGCCGGCCTGCCGTGGTCGACCCTCGTCGGCTGGTGGGCTCGCAGCCAGGGGCTCGACCCGACGCTCCCCGAGACGCGGAAGGCGCTCGGCGAACGACTCCTCGCATCCGTGGGCTCTCCGCCCGAGCGACGTCTGTTCGCCTCCTACTTCCGGCGCTACGCCGAGAAGCTGGGTGACAGGCTCCCCGCGCTGCTTCCCCAGGTGTACCTGCACTACGACCCCGCCACGCTCCGCCAGCTGAGGAAGCGCGGACTCGAACGCCGGTTTCTCGCGCAGCGCATGGACTTCCTGATGCTGCTCCCCCGCGGCGTGCGTGTCGTCCTCGAGGTGGACGGCCAGCAGCACTACTCGACCGGGATGTCGGCGGATGCCAAGCCGAGCCCGAGCGTCTACTCCGAGACGGTTCGTGCGGACCGGGACCTCCGCCTGGCGGGCTACGAGGTCTACCG
>CAYFOA010000249.1:0-11512 GCA_964344575.1 uncultured Rickettsiales bacterium
CCAGCCCCCCCTCCTCCGCCGGCAGCCACCCGCTGAACCGGAGCCCCCCGTCCTCCCACCACCACTCCACCTTCCGCTGCAGCGGTTGCCGCTCGTACCCCTCGATCTCCTGCCTGCACTGCCGGTACCCGCGACAGATCCGCTCCAGCTGCGCCGCCGTCGACAGCAGCGCCAGCCCGAGCAGCTCCTCCTCGTTCTCCGGCGTCGCCACCCGCGTCATCGCCCGGACCTTGCTGTACGACAGCCGCCCCTCGTGCAGCGCCGAGTTGATCCTCGCAAGCCCCCCGAGCGCCCGCGCCACCCGCACCTGCTCACGCGCCGTCGGGACCCCGATCCCCACCCGCCAGCTCAACCACTGCGGGAACGACCGAGCCCCCGCCGCGGCCCACCCCTCGACCTCGTCGAACGCCCGCAGGTCGTCCAGCAGCCGCCCCGTCAGCGCCGACATCGAAGCCGACGTGTTCACGATCCGATCCTCGATCTCGGCGAGCATCGCGCGGTCTTCCCGTGCCGTCATCGTCATGATCGGACGCTACTGAACGTCCGTTCATATCACAACTCCCAACAGCTTGAATTTGAAAACAAAATCGTCGTCGCTGCGGGTGTGGCCATGTGGGAAACTCGTAGGGTCTTCCAAACGTTGGGGTCAGGTCGGAGCAAGGCGGAGAGCTCTCCCCAACGTGGCATGTCCCCACCCGAGCGCCCGCAATGACCTTCCGATCGGCGTAGCCTGAGCCTGTGCTCCACGCGCTCCTCCACGGGAAGCTGACAAGGGCCCTGACGACAGGGCGCTCGAAGCTCGAGGACTTGGAGGACGCCCTCACGTCCGGGGTGCTGGGGCGGTTGAGGTACCTCGAACCGGGGGACGCGTGGCGCGCCCTCACCGTCGGCGCGACTCCCGTTGCCGGCACCTGGCGCACTCCCTCATCCGGAGGCGAGTGGACGTTCTGGCCGCGCCTCGCCGCGGCGGCCGATGACGAGAGCCGGAGCTTCTGCGAGCCCGACGCACTCTGGGTCGGAGCCACCGACCGGGTGATCCTGGAAGCCAAGCACCACGGCGCGCAGGACGCCCGGCAGTGGCTTGCTCAGGGGCGACTCCTCCACCAAGCCAGGGGCCAGGCCGACACTCAACTCCTCGCCGTCGGCGGAGCTCCGGCGCAGCCGACGGAGGAGCAGCGAGATGAGATGTCCGAGATCTTCGCCGCCGTAGTCCACGTCTCTTGGGGGGAAGTGGCGCGGACGGTTCGGTCGCTTCGCCGGCGCGAGGACTCTGTCGTGCTTCGCGACCTCCAGCTCGTACTCTCGCGCTGGGGTTATCGCGACTCGATGGAGTTTCGAACTTTGCCCACCTATCGGCTTCCACAGGGCGGTCGCGCCGCCCTGGAGGGACTGCGTCGGTGGGAGAGGCCGTCGGGACGGGCTGCAGACCCGGCATGAACGACCTCGATGAGGCCTTTGCCCAGGTCCGAGCCGCGTACTCGGTGGTCTGGGCCTATCAACGCAGGCTGTTCGACGTCTTCGACTCCGTCGACCGGGGCGTGAGTCCTCTCGGCTTCCAGTTCCGGGACTGGCGACCGTGGCGTGCTCGGCCTCCGGCGCGAAGCAGCACCCGGTTCTTCCGGCCCGGCGCCTGGGCCTGGGACATGCTGCCCGCGTATGCGATGAAACTCCGCTGGCTCCGCGACCTGCCCGAAGGGGAGCGCCAGCTCCGCCTCGTGCTGTGGAGCGAGGCGGACAGTGCCTTCGATCCGTCGGGGTCCGGCGAGCCCGACCCCGCTCAGTGGTCCGATCGGGAGAGCCGTTCACTCCTGTGGGCGTACCTGTGGAGCGGCCCCCTGCGCGGTGCCGCCTGGGGCGAGGCCGTCGCCTGGGCGGACGGCCTACCCGACACGAAGCCCGCGGAGGTGTCGATCGGTGGATGCCGGTACGAGCTGGAGGTGGTGCGGCTCGACCTCGCGGAACTCGAGAGCGCCGCGAGGGTCGAAAGTGAGCTGATCCAGCCAATCGGCGAGTGGTTCCGGCGCAAGCGGAACGCTACACAGTGACACCCCAGTCATGACCCAGCCCAGCAAAGTGCGGGAGGGATGGGACCTGCGGCGGCCTACGAAAACCTGTCGAGCGCTGATTGTCTCCCCGGGGTCCGCTCCTCACCGGGAGCCGCCTCCGGGTCGTCGAGGATGGCCGTCGTCCGTGCCCGCCCTCACGCAAGCCGCTCGCCCAAGCCGTCGTCGAACCCCACGAAGACGGGCTCGGGGACCAGGGTGATGCCCCAGCGGTCGCGGACGGCGGCGCGGATCTTCGAGGCCAGGGCGACCAGGTCCGACGTCGGGCCGCCCCTCCCCACCAGGGCGAGGACGTGGTTCTGCGAGATGCCCGCGCCGCCGTGGACCTCGCCCCTGGAGAAGCCGCTGTGCTCGATCAGCCACGCCGCGCTGAGCTTGTGGCGGCCGTCCGGCTGGGGCCACCTCGGCATGCCCTCGACGTCCGCGTGGAGCCCCGCGTCCACGATCGGGTTCGTGAAGAAGCTCCCCGCGCTGCGTGAGTTCGGATCCGTGGGGTCCAGCACCATCGACTTGCGCGCCCGGATCCGGAGGACGTGGGCGCGGACCTCGGCCAGCGTGGGCGCGTCCCCCACCGCCCGCTCAAGCTCGGCGTAGCGGACCGTCGGCGCGCCGCCGATCCCCAGGGCGAAGCTCACCGCCGTGATGACGTACCGGTCCCGCCAGTCCGCCTTGAACCGGCTGTGGCGGTACGCGAAGCCGCAGTCCCCCGCCTCGATCGTCCTCCCCTCCCCCGTCGACCGATCGACCACCTCCACCGACGTGATCGTCTCCGCCACCTCCTGGCCGTACGCGCCCACGTTCTGGATCGGCGCCGCCCCCACCAGCCCGGGGATCCCGCTGGTGCACTCCAACCCTGCGAGCCCGTCCTCCACCGTCCCCCGCACGAACGCGTCCCAGCCCAGCCCCGCGCCCACCCGCAGGTGTGCGACGTCGCCGCGGTCGAGGCGCTCCACGGAGGTGTCCGCGTACCGGATCACGAGCCCGTCCCAGCCCGCGTCCGACACCACCACGTTGCTCCCGCCGCCGAGCACGAACACCGGCCAGCCCTGCGCCCGCGCCAGGGCCAGCGCCTCGCGCAGCTCCGCGACGTCCGCCACCTCCACCATCGCCCGCGCGGGCCCTCCCAGGTGCAGCGTCGTCCAGCCCCGGAGGTCGACGTCCTCGGCGATCCGGAGCGTCACGCGGGGTCGCGGTCCCGGATCACGACCGGCGTCGGCTGCGGCCGGTCGTGCTTCCACGCGTCCCACACCAGCACCGTCTCGTACAGCAGCACGATCGTGAAGCTCCCCGACACGTACAGGAACAGCTGCTCCACGGGGATGTCCCACAGCGCGTCCACCCGCAGCCCGAGCAGCGCCCGCTCCTCGAACCCCCACCACCCGAACGGCAGCGCCATCGTGATCTCGTACACCACCGACAGCAGCGTCATCACCGCCGCCGTCAGCGTGAACGCCCGCCAGTTCACGTGCTTCCACACCTGCCCCAGCATCAGGTACGAGGCGACGGCCGTGCTCAACGTCAGGTACAGCGCGTACAGCGGAAGGCTGCCCTTCGGCTGCGCGGCGAAGCCCCAGATCAGCAGACCCACGGACAGCCCGACGAAGGCGAAGGCCACGTTGCGCCCCACGGGCTCGCGCCAGGAGTCGAAGAAGTGGAGCTTGAACGACGGCCACCACCGCTCCGGCTTGCGGGGGTGCCCCTCGATGAACGTCCGGCCGTGCCAGCACGGGACCACGACCCCCGACTGCACGACCTCCGCGACCGTCCGGCCGCTCGCGTCGGGGCGCCAGTCCGCGCTGCTGCGGGCCATCCAGTCCAGCGTCAGGAAGTGGTACATCACGAGCACCAGCGCCGCCGCGATCAGGTAGAAGGCGAGGTCCTCCCACGGCATCAGGACGATGTCGGGGTGGGGGTGCGTCTCCCAGCGAAACTCGATCCAGTCGAGCATCGGGACCTGCAGCCAGCGCGGCCACGACGCCGCCTCGTTCGGGAACGAGAAGAGCGTCGCCCCGAGGAAGCCGACGTCCACCACGACCGAGATGATCCCGAGCAGGATCGTCGAGCGGACGAGGACCCCGCGGCGGTGGCGGACGTGGTGGGTCGTGAACGCCCAGTAGAACCCGACCACCATCGGGATGAGGAAGATCAGGTTGCTCAGGGCGAACCCGCCCGGGGTGATGCCCTTCCCGGCCCACTCCGCCGGGTCGCCGCGGTCCGCGAAGCCGCAGCTCGCGCAGGCGTGGTCGTCGATGCCGAGGAAGACGACCGCGATCGAGAAGGCCATCAGCGCCATCAGGCCGACGACCAGCAGCAGCGCCCGGAGCGTCCCCGGGGGTTCGTCCTCCTGCTGCGGCGGAGGCCGGTGCAGCGCCACGCCTCAGCGCTCCCCGGGGACGATGGGCCCGAACCGGACCGACGCGCGGAGGTCGATCCGGACCGCCGCCCGCTCCCGCCCCGCGATCGGGATCGTCGCCCCCACCTCGAACCCGAACCGCTTGTTGTCGCTGAACCGGAGCGCCAGGGCCGCCGCGAACACGTCCACTGGGGCCGCGTACCCGAACTGCCCGAGCACGTCCGCGACGAAGGCGAACTGCGGCGCGGGCATCAGCTCGATCCCGCCCGACATCGACGCCCCCACCCGCGGCTGGGCGGGCCCCTTCCCCACGCCGAAGCTGTGGAGCAGCCCCAGCTGGGTGTGGAAGTGGACCTTCCGGTGCGCCTGGAAGCGGCCCGCGAGGCCCGCGTCGAGGCCGAAGGGGGCGACGTTCCGGTACAGCGGGACCGCCGTGGGGAAGACCACCTTGCCGTTGACGCCGAGGGTCACGCGGTCGACGTCCACGAAGCGCCACGCGGCGCCGACCGACAGGTGGCCGATGCCGAGCGTGCTGCTGCTCAGGGGGGTGATCAGCGAGTCGTAGCGGAGGAACTCCCAGCTCGCGAACAGCTCGCCGCGGGGGCCCCACGCCCAGCTCCCGTCGAGGCGGAGGGCGGCGGCGAGGCGGCCGTAGAAGTTGGGGAGGTCGACGAGGAGCATGCCGCCGCCGTCCAGCGCCACCTCGGAGCGGCCGCAGGTGCGGTGCGGGGCGCCCAGCTCGCCCTCCAGCAGGGCCGCCCGGACGGGGCCCGTCGCCAGCCCCCACGACGACTCGTCGCAGACCGACGCCGGCGACGCGAGCGCCGACGCGGAGACCGCCGACAGGACCAGCGCGACCGCGATCGAGGACAGGTACCGGGTCATCGGCCCACCCCCGGGGGATCGAAGTCCCCGTCGCCGTCCAGGTCCAGGATCAGCGGGTTCGTGAACGACAGCGGGTAGCCGTCGGGGACGACCGCCCGGAAGGCGTAGAACGCCCCGTCGCGGCCGTCCGGCGGGGGCGGGTCCTTCAGGGGGCCGGCGCTGCCGTAGCAGGGGCCGTCGAAGCCCTCGACCTCCACGATCTCGGGCTCCTCCTCGAGGGGTTCGTCGGGCTGCCCGATGTCGCGCCAGTCGATCGCGCCGTCGCCGTCGTGGTCGCCCGTGTCGGGCGCGCCGTCGCAGTCGAGGTCGTCGTTCTCGGCCAGCGGCCAGCCCGCCTCGACGACCACCCAGGCGTCCGTGGAGAGGCCGTCGACGAGGTCCGCGAGGGGGACGCCGCCGTCGAACCGGAGGAGCGGATCGTCGGGGTCGGGGGCCGCGTCCAGCGTCGTCGCGAGGCGGCCGTTGACGTAGACGCGGACCTCGGGGACGGGGACCCAGTCCGCCGCCCGCACCTCGATCTGCAGCTCCGCCGCGGCGTCGGGGGTGAAGAGGTCCAGCGACGGGCGCTGCGGCACGCCGCCGGCGTCGGCCAGGGTGACGTCCAGGATCGGCCCGTTCGTCCCGATCGACCGCCCCTCCTTGAGCGCGCCGTTGAACTCCGCGACGTCGAAGTCCGCCACCGTCGACGTGGTCCGGACCAGCGTCAGCGGCGTCCCCACGACGTGCTCCAGCAGCGAGTGGGAGTCGCTGTTCGCCGTCCCCGCGTGGAGCTCGCCCTGGTTCAGGAGCCAGAACCAGAAGGCCCGGTACTGGAGGTAGTTGCCGTTGCCGCTGCCGTTCATCACCTCCTGGACGTCGTAGTCGTCGTTGGCGAACGACGAGCCCGGCGGCGTGTACTTGAAGAGCGCGAACTCCTCGTCCCCGGACGGCTCCGCCAGCGGCCACGTCAGGTTTGCGCCGATGGTCGCGCCCCACGCGAAGTCCCGGCCGAAGCTCCCCCCGCCGAGGGGGTGGTTGAGCTGGATGACGCCCTCGGCGGGGTCGAAGCCGCGGTCCAGGGCGCGGGTGAAGAGCATCCCCGGCTGCGCCTTCTCGTCCCAGTAGGCGCCGCGGTACGGCCCCTCGGGGTCGAAGTCGAGCGGCCAGAGGTTCCAGTGGCCGACGACCTTGGGGTAGCGGCTCGTCTCGGTCAGCTTGAAGAGGATGTGGCCGGTGTTCTCGGTGCCGACCATCAGCGCGAGGCGGTCGTCGGCGCCGAGCGCGGCGCGGCTGGTCGCGAAGTCCCACGCGGCGTCGTGCTCGGTCGTGGCGATGACCTGGAGGCGGCTCGCGAGGAAGCTCCGCATCCGGTCGTGGTGGGGGAAGTTGGTGTCGAACGAGGCGCCGCCGTGGACGTGGAAGTCGCCCGTGAGCGTGCCGTCGGGCTGGAGCTCGGGGACGGTCTCCAGGGCGAGCTCGACGAGGACGTCGGCGCTGTCGGCGTCGACCAGGAACTCGTCGCTCGCGAGCGTGCTGAAGGGGCCCGCGACGGCGAAGACCCGGTAGCGGCCGAAGGGGATCCCGACGGTCGTCCCGCCCGCGTCGTGCAGCTCCGGGTCGACGAGGACGCGGTTGCAGGCGGGCGACGGGCCGTGGGGGTGGCCCAGGAGCGGCGCGCACTCGTGCATCTGGCCGTACAGCCCCGCCGTGACGGCCTCCTCGGTGGCGTCGTCGGCGGGGAGGACGAAGGCGAGGACGTGGTCGGGGGCGCCGTCGACGGTGGCCGTGAGCGTGAGGAGGCCGGCCCCGCCGATGGTCAGCTCGCCCGCGTCGGTGTCGGACTCGCCGACGCTGACGGAGACCGGATCGCCGGTGGGCATCCCGTAGGCCTCGACGGTGAGCTCGTAGTCGCGGTTCGCGGGGACGAAGCCGAAGAAGCTCCCGTCCGGCTCGGGAAGGATGTGGGTCCACGGCGTCCCGGGGACGTCCTCCTCGCCGGACGGCTCGGTGACGAGGACGGAGGCGCGGACGTCGTCGCCGAAGGGGGCCCCGCCGGGCGCGACGAGCTGCCCCGTCAGCTCGACCCAGGGCTCGTCCCAGAGCTGGTTCCGGACCATCAGGGCGAGGTCGACGGCGCCGCTGACCGACGGGCCGTCCGCCGCCGCGAGGAAGCGCTCGTAGATCTCGTAGTCCCGCGGCATGACGATCCGGCGCGCGGTCCCGTCCAGCGACACCTCGGTGCTCCGGAACCCCACGATGGACTCGGCGCTGCAGGAGATCTGCGCGTAGCTCGTCGCGGGGTCGCTGTGGCCCGCGCTGACGACGAACGGCGCCTCGGAGATGGCGTCCCCCAGCGTCGACAGGCCGAAGCTCGGCTGGTCGAACCCCGTCCCCGGCGTGGCGGTGAACGGGAGGAGCTCGCGGTTGCCCATGTAGTGGCCGTCGCCGAGGAGGATCGAGATCGGGTCGGGCTCGAGGTTGACGAGCTCGGTCCGGATGCGGACGCCGGGCTCGCAGGCCCGGAGCTCGTAGCGGGTGTGGACGGGGACGTCGGGGCGGCCGTCGAGGTGGCCGCTGACCTGGACCGCGACCACGCCGTCGGCGGACTCGTCGATCACCGTGAGCGACGTGTAGTACGCCGCCTCGTCGGGGAGGACGCCCGCCGCCTGGACGAAGTGGCGCATCGAGTCGTCGTCGCCGTCGGCGGTGGCGAGGTCGACGATCCCGCCGCCGGTGGGGCCGAGGTAGTGGGGGTGGTCCAGCGCGTCGATGACGACCTGGACGCGGCCGTTCCGGAGGAGGACGTCGCCCGGGGAGGCGAGCGCGTCGAGGCCTCCGACGAGGTCGTCGCCGGGCTCCAGGACCCGCACCTCGAGGGTGCTGTCGGCGCAGTCCTCCCAGGCGAGATCGGTGCAGGGCGAGGGGACGACGCAGCCTTCCTCACCGCCGACGCAGCCCTCGGGATCGCACCCCGTGAGGACCACCGCCGCGGCGAGCAGGGCAGCGGTCCAGGACAGGAACGCAGCCGCACGCATGGCCGGACCTTACGCTCTCGCACGCGCGCGCGACAAACCTGCGCTCAAGAGAAGGTCGAACCGACCGATATGCGTGGGCGTGGGGTTTCGCATGCACCGGATCTGCCTCGTCGCCGCCGTCCTGACCGCGTCGTCCGCCGCCGCCCTGACCGCCCGCCCCGCCGCCGCGGGCGAGGCCGTGGCCACCTCCGAGGGCGTCCTCGAGACCCACGGCGTGCGGGCCCGGAAGGCGCTGGCCGAGGGCCGCTGCGCCGACGCCGCGGCCGACGCCGCCGCCGTCACCCTCGCCCACCCCGACCTCCCCCTGGGGTGGCGCCTCGCCGGGGACGCGGCCCGCTGCGCCGGCGACCGGAACCTCGAGGCCGTGCGCGCCTACCGCCGCTACGAGGAGCTCGGCGGGTCCGACTTCCAGGTCCTCCAGGCGCTGGAGGCGCTCTCGATCACGCTCGGCCGCATCCGCGTCGACGTCACGCCCCACGAGGGGATCACCGACGTCGCCGTGTGGGCCCGCTTCGGGGACGACCGGACCGTCCGGGGCCAGGTCGAGGACGACGGCTCCCTCCTCATCCGCGACCTCCCCCCCGGCCAGCCCATCGAGGTCGGCGCGGCGGGGCTGGGGATGCGGACGACGACGGCGCAGGTGGAGCGGCTCATCGCGGGGACGGTCACCGACCTGTCCATCGTCCCCGACTACGCCGGGCGGGCCGGCGTCCGGATCGTCGAGGAGCTCCCCGGGGACGTCGCGGTCACGCTGCTGTGCGATCACGGCCCCCGCCCCATGGCCGCCGGCGAGGAGGTGCTCGTCACGGCGGGCACGCTGCGGGCGCGCATCGCCGGGCCGCAGGGGACGACCGAGGTCGAGCTGTACCTGGACGTGGACGAGGTCCGCACCTTCAACCCGCTGACCCACCTCGCCGCGGAGCTGACGATCGTCGGGCTGCCCGCGGGGAGCGAGGTCCGCGTCTTCATCGAGAGCAGCATGGGCGGCGACGTCCTCCAGACGCTGCACGTGCCCGCGGGCGAGGGCGACTTCGACGACGCGACGGGCGTTCTGCTCGCGCCCCCGCAGCGGATCGGGGGGCTCCAGGGCGGCGCCGGCGGGCTGTTCGTGTCCCACCCCTCGCTCGGCGGCGGGACGGGGACGGTGGCGCTGGTCGGGGGCGAGGTGAACGCGACCACGTTCGACTGGCGGACCATGGACGGGCTGCCCATCGTGCAGGCCCGGTACGACGCGTGGCAGACCGCCCGGGCCGACGCGCTGCGGCCGCGTGCCCGGAACGTGATCCTCGGCGCGGCGGGCGGCGCGCTCCTCGTGACGGGCGCGATCCTGGCCGGGCAGGCGGCGCGCGAGGCGTCGCTGATCGAGCCCGCCCGGGCGGCGGCGGACCTCGACGAGTTCGAGCGCGCGAAGGCCGCCCGCAACGGGTTCGGCGTCGGCTCCGGGATCACGCTGGGCCTGGGCGCGGCGTCGCTGACGTTCACGTTCGTCGGCGAGGCGAAGGTCCGCCGCGACCTGAAGCGGGTCGGCACCTGGGATCCGGAGACGACGGAGTGATGGGCGCGCCCGCCGTCAGCGGACTGTCCGCGGGCGCCCGCCTGGGGCCCTACCGGCTGGTCCGTCCGCTGGGCCAGGGCGGGTTCGCGAACGTCTGGGCGGCGATCGAGGAGGGACCCCACGGGTTCAGCAAGCGGCTGGCGCTCAAGGTCCTCCGGAAGTCCCGCGACGACAGCGACAAGGCGTGGGCGACGCTGGTCAACGAGGCCCGCGTGGGCGGCCAGCTGCGGCACCCGAACCTCGTCGACATCTACCGGATCGAGGAGCACGACGGGACCTGGGTCATCGCCATGGAGCTGATCGAGGGGCGGGACCTGGGTCACCTCCTCAAGCAGCTGCGGCGGGCCGGGCTCACGCTGCCGCCGTCGGTGGTGACCGAGGTCGGGCTGCAGGTTGCGCGGGCGCTGGAGTACGCCCACGCCGCCCGCGACGACGCCGACAACCCGCTGCAGCTCGTCCACCGGGACCTGAAGCCCGCGAACGTCCTCGTGTCGGACAGCGGCGCGGTGAAGGTGGCGGACTTCGGCATCGCCAAGGCGGCGACCAACATGGAGTCGACGACCGCCGGCCAGCTCAAGGGGACGCCGTACTACATGGCGCCCGAGGTGTGGGCCGGGGAGCGGGACTTCCTCCCCCGGATCGACCTCTTCGCGCTGGGCGTGATGCTGTGGGAGATGACGATGGGGGAGCGGCTCTTCTCCGGCGAGACGCCGGGGGCGATGGCCGCGCAGGCGCTCTTCGGGGACGCGAGCCAGGAGGCGTCGCGCGTCTCCTCGAGCTTCCCGTCGCTGGAGCCGCTGCTGACGAAGCTGCTCCAGCGCGACCCCGAGCTGCGGACCCAGACGGCCACCGAGGTCGTGCAGGAGCTACGCAAGGTGGCGGGCTCGGTGGAGGCGCCCGGCGGCCTGTCGCTGTACCTCAAGCTGCTGGACGTCGGGCTCGCCGAGCCCGAGGACCGGGACGAGGCGGCGTCGGCGCGGCTGCCGATGCCGGAGACGGTGGACGGGTCGTGGACGCAGCTGTACCGGCTGGTGCGGGGGGACGAGCTGCCGTCGATGGCGGAGACGCGGGACTTCGCGACGGCGGGACCGGCGGGGACGGGGCGGCTGATCGAGCTCCGCGCGGCGGGCGCGAACAGCCGGTGGGCGCCGTCGCAGTCCCCGCTGGAGTCGGTGGGGGAGACGACGTCGATCTCGCAGCTGCGGCAGGCGAACGAGCTGCCCTCGTCGTTGCGGCAACCGCTGACGCCGGCGAACGGGGCCGCGGGGGACGGGACCGTGGGGCCGACCCGGGTGGCGCGGCCGAAGCGTCGCCGGCCGGCGCCGCGCCCGACGCGCGCGGTGTGGATCGCGGCGGTGGGGCTGTTCGTGCTGCTCGTCGGGGGGACGCTGGCGATCGTGGGGCCGCAGCTCGCGCCGGGGCCCGAGGCGGCGGAACCGGAGGCGGCGGCGGCGATGGTGGCGGACCTCGCGATGCCCGCCGAGCTGGATCTGTCGGCGCCGGAGCCGGAGCCGGTGGTGGCGGAGGCGCGGCCGGCACCGCCCGTTCGCGAGAACGAGAACGAGAACCGGAGCGCGGGACGCGCGGGAGGTCGCGTGACGCCGGAGGCGGCGCGTCCGAAGGATGGGCGCCAGGACGGCGC
>CAYFOA010000250.1:0-11408 GCA_964344575.1 uncultured Rickettsiales bacterium
GGCGACGGCGACGGCGGCGAGGGCGGCGCGGGGGCGCCGGGCGGCGGGCCGGTCCTCCGGGGCGACCCCCCACGCGTCGACCGCGTGGGCGGCGGCGAGGGCGGCGCAGGCGGTGGCGGGGGAGAGGAACCGCCACGCGAACTGGATCCGCCCCGAGATGGGGATCGCGTCCAGGGCCCACGCGGTCGGCTGGTAGGCCAGCGCGAGGCCGACGACGGCGGCTCCGCCCCAGGCGACGTCCTCCCGGAGGCGGGTCGCCAGCGCGAGCCCCGTCAGCGCCAGCAGGCCCCACCCGAAGTACATCGGCACGGCGGCGCGCTCGGCCGCCCGGTCCCCCCGGTGCTTCCGGCGGACGTCGTACCGCTCCCAGGCCTGCCGCCGGAGCGCCTCCTCCGGGTAGGCGGCGTAGCGCCCCATCGACCGGCCCATGCGGGCGGTCTGGTCGAGCGTGGTGTGGTGCTGCTCGGCGACCATGGGGACCCACCACGCGGCCGTGACGCCCAGCGCGATCGCGACGGCGGCGGCGAAGGCGCGGGGGCCGCCGGGCCGTCGGGCGAGGAGGAGCGGCAGCACGCTCACGGGGACGAGGAGGAGGCCCGACACGGGGTGCGTCAGGATCAGCGCCCCGCCCGCCGCCGCCAGCCGGCCGACGGCCCGCTCGCCGCGCGCGACGAGCACGGCGGCGGCGAGGACGAGCGGCAGCAGCGCCAGCGCCCAGAGCTCGGCGTAGGCCATGCGGAAGGACTGGTCGAGGAGCCGGTAGGGACCGAAGACGAGCGCGGCGGCGGCGACGAGCCCCGCCGCCGGCGACCGCCCCAGCCACCGCGCGGCGACGTACCCCGACGCCGCCGCGGCCACGGACGCGCCCGCGAGTCCGATCTCGAGCGCCTGCAGCGGCGTCGCTCCGAGCGCCTGGGCGGGCCACGTCGCCATCCAGGGGAGCGGCCCGTAGAACTGGAGCAGCGGCATCCCGAAGCCGACGTAGGGCGTCCACCGGGGGAACGGAGCGCCGTCCAGGGCGGTCCGCCAGGTCGCGTACGTCGCCCACGCGTGGGCCTTGAGGTCGTGCCCGTGGGCGACCCCCGGGGCGAAGACGTCCTGCGCCGCGACGAGCCCCAGCGCGACGAGCAGCGCGGCGGTCGCCCAGGGTGGAGGCTGCGGCCGCGTCAGCCACCCCGCGGCGGCGACGACGACCGCGACGAGGGCGGCGAGGCCGACCGGAGTGGGGGCGATCGCGGCCTCTCCGAAGGTCGCCAGCGCGGCCCCGATCGCGGCCCCGAGGAGGACGCCGACGCCGATCGCGGTACCCTTCGCGTCCTCCACGCGCGCATCCTTCCATGAAGCCCCTCCCTCTGCTCCTCGCCGCCGCCGTCGTCCTCCCCGCGTGCGGCGGCAAGGCGCCCCCGATCGACGCGACCGGCGTGCCGTCCGCGGTGTGCGACCCGGGGGCGCCGGCCTGCTTCCTGTTCGAGCGGCTGGACGGCTGGGCGATCGGGGGGCTGGCGACGGAGGTGGCGGGCGCGTCGCCCGGCGAGCCGGAGGTCGTGCTCGGGATCTCCTTCGACGACGGCGATCTGGGCGCGCTCGGCGCCGTCGGCGAGGGGGCGGTGGTCGAGGACGGCGCGCTCCGCCTCGCCTGGTCCGCCGAGGCGACGCCGTGGGTCGAGACGGCGCCCCTGGAGGTCCGGCCCGACCACCAGTACACGCTGACGTGGGTGGAGTCGGCGGCGGGGGTGAAGCGGCCGGAGCGGCGGGCCGAGCGGCCCGCGGGGGTGTCCGTCCGGTTCCTCGACCGGCGCGGCAAGAAGCTCCCCCTGCCCCGCGCGGCGGAGTGGCGGCCGGTCGAGGGGACCGTCGCCGAGCGGCGCGTGGAGCGCACGTTCCGGCTCCCCGGGGGGGCGAAGACGATGGTGATCACGGCCGCGGGGTGGGCGGCGACGCGGGCGCGGGACGGGTCGGTCGTCACGATCGACGACCTCGGCCTGGTCGCCACCCCGGCGCCCGCGTGGGCGGGCCGCGCGCACGACGTCTGGGCCGAGCCGGGGGCGCACCCGCTGGTCCGGCGGGTCCGCGCCCGCAACGACGCCCACCGCAAGGCGCGCGAGATCCGCGACGCCGTCCTCGCCCCGGCGCCGTCCACGCTGATGACGAAGGTGACGGTCCCCGAGGGGGGGCGGTTGGCGATCGGCTACGGGCTGACGCCGGGCCACGGCAAGGGATCGGTCAAGTTCGCGGTCCGCCTGGTGGACGCCGCCGGGGCGACGCACAAGCTCCACGGGGGCAAGGTCCGGGGCTCCGTGCGGCCGCCGTGGGAGGACGTCGAGCTGGACCTGGGCGCGTGGGCGGGGCAGGAGGTCACGCTGGAGCTGGCGACCTCCGGCGCCGACCCCACGGGCGCGACGTTGGACGATCTCGGGCGCGGCCCGGACGCCCGCGCGGCCTGGACGACGGCCCGCCTGGAGGGGCCCGCGGCGCGCCGCAAGCTGGCCGTCCTCGTGGTCCTCGACACGCTCGGGGCGCTCCACGCGTCGGCGTGGGACGGGCCGCCGAAGACCACCCCGGCGCTGGAGGAGATCGGCCACGAGGGCGTCGTCTTCGAGCAGGCGCGGGCGCCGTCGCCGTGGACGCTGCCGTCGTTCGCGTCGTACCTGACGGGGCTGAACCCGGACCGCCACCGGGCGGGGCAGATGACGGGCCGCGACCACTGGAACCGGCGGGTCGTCGCGCGGTCGGTGGACACGGTCGCCGAGCGGCTGGCGCGGGTCGGGTGGCAGACGGCGGCGTGGACGAACAACCCGTTCCTGACGGCCCGCCGCAGCGCGCTCGACCAGGGCTTCCAGCGGTGGGTGGACTACGGCACCCGGAGCCGGGAGCACGCGGCCAGGCCGGGGGTCGACCAGGCGGTCGCGGAGCTGAGCCGGAGCGCCGGCGTCGACCGCTTCGTGCTGGTCCACCTGATGGAGCCGCACGCCCCCTACCGGCCCGACGCGGCGCACCTGAAGGAGTGGTCGGTCGAGGGCTACGACGGGGTCCTCGCCGAGGGGATGGTGGACGGGCAGCACATCGAGATCGTCAAGGGGAGCCTGGAGCTGACGGACCTCGACAAGCAGCAGCTCGTGGCGATGCACCACGGCGTCATCGCGCAGGTGGACGCGGAGGTCCTGCGGCTGTGGGAGGCGGCCCGGGGCAGCGGCGACGAGCTGCTCTTCGTGGTGACGTCGGACCACGGCGAGGAGTTCTGGGAGCACGACCGCTACGAGCACGGGCAGTCGCTGTACCGGGAGCTGATCCACGTGCCCCTGCTGGTCGCGGGGGACGGCTGGCCGGCGCGGACGCGGGTGCCGGTGGCGGTGGACGCGACGGGGGTCGCGGGGGCGGTGCTCCGGTTCGCGGGGCTGGACCTGGGCGGGGTCCCCGCGCTGTCGCCGCAGATGAACCCCGAGCCGCTGTACGCGTCGCGGACGCTGTACGGGCGGGACCAGCGGGCGATCGAGGAGCACGGCAGCAAGTACTTCCTCCGCCACAAGCACGCGGGGCGGGACCGGCGTCGCGCGCGGGGGACGGACCCGCGTCACCAGCTGGTCGACCTGGGGGAGGACGCGGACGAGGCGGGGAACGTGCTGCAGGAGCGGCCGGAGCTCGCGAGGGAGCTGCACGGGCGGATCGTGCGGCGGGCGATCGAGGGGATGCCGGGGACGTGGTTCGTGCTCGCGAAGCCGGCGGACGGCGCCCCCGTCGACGTGGTCTTCGAGCAGTCCGGGGGGGCCGGCTTCTGGCCCGACGTCCACGACTTCCCGTGGCCGCGGAGCGACGGAAAGCGCTACCCCCGCAACGGCCTGAAGGTGGACCTCGACCCGGCGCGCGTAGACCTGACGCTCCGGACGGGCGAGGTGTTCGCCGCGGTCGAGCCGGTGGACGCGACGGGAGAGGTGACGGTGACCGTGGGCGGCACGGCGGTCGTCGTGGAGACGTACGACGAAGGGCAGCTCAGCGACGCGATCGAGGCGATGCTCGCGGCAGAGCCGGGGTTCGTGGTGGTGGGGCGGATCGCGGGGGACGTGGCGGGGGACGCAGGGGGCGGGGCGAGCGGGAGTGACCTGGAGGCGCTGCGGGCGCTGGGGTACGTCGAGTAGCGAACGCTCGATCTCGCGGTCAGGCGCGGGACCTCAGATCCGCCACCGTGTCCGCCAGCGTCTCCCCCGGATCGCGCGGCGCCCACCCCAGCTCGTCGCGCGCCTTGGACGCGTCGAGGTACCAGAAGTGGGACGCCATCTCGAGCTCGAACGGATCCGCCCCGAAGCGGTCCGCGACCGCCGTCTTGATCGACGCCGGCATCCAGCCCATGAGCCGCCCGCCGGCCCT
Source organism: uncultured Rickettsiales bacterium (assembly GCA_964344575.1). Classification (GTDB taxonomy): domain Bacteria; phylum Myxococcota_A; class UBA796; order UBA9615; family UBA9615; genus JAAESI01. The sequence continues at coordinate 4,363 of CAYFOA010000250.1, forward strand.
CGGGACCGTCCACCGCGGCTCGGGGAGCTCGGCGATGCGGGCGAGGCGGGCGTAGTAGTCGCGGAGGGTGAGGTTGGCCGCGCCGAGGAGGTAGCGCTCGCCCGGCGTCCCCTTCTCCAGCGCCAGCGCCACCGCCTCGGCGACGTCGCGGACGTCCACGAACGACAGGCCCCCCGCCGGGACCGCGGGGAGCGAGCCGTCCAGCAGCAGCTGCACGGATCCGGTGGACGAGCCGTCCACGTCGCCGGGACCGAGCAGCAACGACGGGTTCACCACGATCGCGCCGGCCTTCAGCGCTGCCTGCTCCGCGAACAGCTTGGCCCGGTAGTAGGGCCACCCCTTGATGACGTCGAGCGGCTCGGGCGAACCCTCGTCGTGGACGCGGTCGTCGCCGCTGACCGCGACGGTCCCCGAGGACGACACGTGGACGACCCGCCCCACCCCCGCCTCGGCCGCCGCCGCGAGGACGTTCTCGGTCCCCGTGACGTGGACGTCGTTGAGCCAGCCCGCGTCCTCGGGCCGGTGGGACACGCCCCCCGCGGAGTGGACGACGGCGTCGCACCCCTCCATCGGCCCGGCGAGCGTCGCTCGATCGAGCACGTCCCCCGCCACGCACTTGTCCCGCGACCCCGGTCGCCGGCACAGCCCCACGACCTCGTGGTCCCGCCCCAGCCGCTCCATCAGGTGCGTCCCCAGGAACCCCGACGCCCCCGTGATCAGCACCTTCATGCCGTCGCGCTCTCCGGGTCGCCACCGACCGACAGCGGGCCCAGCCGGAAGACCTGGGCGAAGGCCTGGAGCTTGTCGAGGTCGCTCGTCTTGATGACGCCGGTGACGAAGTCGCTGACCTCGGGGACGTACGCCTCGCGCACCATCTTCGTCCACAGGTCGGGGGACGTCTTGACCACGCAGTCCGCGACGCCGCCGGGGGGCTTGCCGCGCTGGATCGTGCAGACGCCCTCGTCCACGACGACCGACCACTTGCCCGCGTCGCCGCCGAGGCTGAAGTACCAGCTCGTCCGGTCGGTCGCGGCCTCGGGCTGGAAGCGCTCGCGGATCTCGAAGAACAGGTCCGCGAGGGGGTCCGGCGTGTCCGCCGCGGCGTCCGGGTCCCACTCCTCGACCGCGCCGACGTCCAGCGGTTCGCCGTCCCGCAGCCCGCGCACCGCGGCGTGCAGCAGCGACGCGATCGTCCGGCTCGCGTCGGCCGTCTTCTGCCCCTCGGTCAGCCGCGCGAGGTCGTCGAACGCGACCGGCGGCCCGATCTTCGCCCCCACCTTGCGGCCCCGCGGCAGGAAGCTCCCCTTCGGCAGCGCGTCGTGCGTCCCCCACAGGTACATCGGGAGGACGTCGACGCCGGTCTCCAGGATCAGCTTGCCGACGAGCGCCTTGAAGTCCTTCAGGACCCCGTCCCCCTGGCGGCCGCCCTCGGGGAAGATCAGCACCACGCGGCCGCTGCGGACCGCGTCGATCGCCTGCCTCAGCGACTGCCGGTACGACGTCCCCCGGGCCAGCGGCTTCAGGTTCGTGAGCTGGTCGAAGTAGGCCACCCAGACGGGGTGCCCCTCGAAGAAGTAGTCGGCCGCCGCGAGCGCCACCATGTCCTCGCCGTAGTCGCCCAGCGCCGTCTTCACGAGGCCCATGTCGATGTGGGAGCAGTGGTTCGTGACGACCAGGACCGGCCGGTTCCGGGGGATCAGCGCGCGCCCCGTGACGCGGACGTCGAGCAGCGACTCGTAGATGCCCCGCTGGCCGGTCCGGAGGAGCGTTCGGAGCGGCTGGACGAGCGGCGCCGGGAAGGCGAAGTCGGCGTCGTCGGCCTCGCCGTCGGCCACCGTCGCCTCGACGACCTCCGGCGCGTCCGCCCACGACGCCAGGAGCGCCTCGACGTCGGCGACCGTCTCGCACGCCTGGAGTTGCTCGCTCGGCGGCGCGCCCCCGGGGAGCTCGTCCAGCGCCGCCGCCAGCTCGACCCACATCAGCGAGTCGAAGCCGAGCTCGTCGGCGATCCGGGCGCTGCTCGTGAGCGACGCCGCGTCCCGCCCCGCGACCCGCGCGATCGCCCGCCGCGCCGCCGTCCCGCCCGCCGCCGCACCCACGGTGGGGAGCGCCTCGGCGGCCTTCGCCGTCTCGTGGATCCGCTCCAGCAGGTCGCGCACCTCGCGCCGCTTGACCTTGCGCGTGGCCGTCCGCGGCAGGGGGGCGTCGACGAGGTAGGTCAGCGCCGGCCGCTGCCCCGGCGGGAGGCGGCGGACCGCCTTGCGGAGCGCGCCCCGGGCCTGGTCGTGGGACGACGACTCCGCGCACCGCGCCAGCAGCCCCAGCTGCTCGCCGCCGCGGCCGTCGGGGAGCCCCACGAGGCTGAGCTCCTCGACGTGGGGGACGGCCCCCAGGCGGGCCTCGACGTCGTCCAGGTAGAGGTTCTCGCCGGACGCCGTGACGACGACGTCCTTCGCCCGGCCGACGACCACGAGCCGCCCCTTGGGATCGATCCGGCCGAGGTCGCCGGTGTGGAGCCAGCCGTCCTCATCGACGGTCGCCCGCGAGGCGTCCTCGTCGCGGAAGTAGCCCTTCATCACGTTCGGCCCGCGCGCGAGCACCTCGCCCACGCCGGCGTCGTCGGCGTCGAGGATCCGCAGCTCGACGCCGGGGATCGCCCGCCCGACCGTGCCCGGCTTCGCCCCCGGCCGCGGCGCGTCCACCGTCAGCACCGGCGCCGCCTCCGTCAGCCCGTACCCCTCGGCGAGGTGCAGCCCGAGGCCCGCGAAGAACCTGTGCGTCTCCTCCGGCAGGGCCGCGCCGCCGCTGATCAGCAGCCGGATGTTGCCGCCCAGCCCGCGGTGGACCGTCCCGAACAGCAGCCGCCCGAGGTCCATCCCCGTGGTCCGGCCGAGCCAGCGGTTGAGCTCCAGCCCGGCGTCGAACGCGGCCGCGAAGAGCGGCCCCTGGTCGGCGACCCGAGCCTGCATCCGCCGCTCCAGCAGCTGCCACAGCGCGGGCACCCCGACCATCGCGGTGATGCGGGCGTCCTGCAGGGTGGACGCGAGCTGCTCGCCGGTGATCTCGTCGAGGTAGACGACGCGGGTCCCGCGCGACAGCGGCAGGAGGAGGCCGCAGGTGAACTCGAACGTGTGGTGCAGCGGCAGCACCGACAGCACCCGGTCGTCCGCGCCGAGGTCGAAGACGCGGGACAGCGACGCCAGCAGGGAGCAGAAGTTGGCGTGCGTCAGCATCACCCCCTTGGGCTCGCCGGTGGTCCCGCTGGTGAAGAGGATCGAGGCGACGTCGTCGCCCGCGACGGTGACCTCGGGGGCCCCGCCGCCGTCGCTCCGGCCGGGCCGGGTCGTCTCGCCCAGGTCGAGCTGCGTCGCGCCCACGCCCGTCCCCAACGCGCTGCGCGCCTCGCCGTCGAGCAGCGCCGCCCGGGGCTGCGCCTTGTCCTCGATCCGGGCCACGTCGCCGGAATCGAGCCCCGGGTCCAGCGGCACCGCGACCCCGCCCGCGAGCAGGATCCCGAAGTAGCCGACGACCCAGTCGGGGTGGTTCCGGCCCGCCAGCAGCACCCGGTCGCCGTGCCGGACGCCGCCCTCGGCCAGCCGCCGCGCCGTCGCCCGGGCCCGGTCGCGCAGCTCGAGGAACGTCGTCCGCGCGAACCCGTCGGGGTGGCGCACCAGCAGCGCGGGCGCGTGGCCGTGCCGCTCCGCGATCTCCTCCAGGAACGCGACCAGGTCGTCGTGCGCGCGGAGCGGCTTGCGGGGGCGCGCGATCCGCTCCTCGATGACCGGCCAGACGTACGTCTCGACCCCGGGGACGTGGACCTCGAGCCAGTAGTGGCGCCAGTCCAGCGCCTCGGGGGTCCACGGCACCAGCGCCCGGTGCTCCTCGGGCACCCGCGCGAGCGCCGCCCGCGTGTTCCGGCAGCTGAAGACGTAGTTGTGGGTCGCGGTGAAGGGGACGTACTGGTCGACCACGCGGTCGGTCGCGTCCATCGTGTTGGCGACGCCGTCGAGCAGCTTGGCGGCCGGCTCGAGCGCGGCGCCGAGGAGCCGCACCGACGACGTCGCCTTCCTCAGCAGCCCCGACGCCTTCTTCGCCCGGTCGCGCGTCGCCCCCGGACCGATGGACGTCCACCGCTTCGGGCCGACGGGGATGGTCTGGTAGTTGCTCTGGAGCCAGCTCAGGAACGGCGACCCGCCCGGGTTCGCGCGCATCTTCCGCCGCTTGTAGAGGCCGGTCAGCTCGATGAGCCGGTACATCGGCAGCGGGTTCGAGTCGGACGTGCCCAGCTGGTAGACGGGCTGGTGCGTGCCGTCGAGGAGCTCGGCGAGCGCGAGGATCATCCCCGCCGCGACGGTGTCCGCGGGGATCACGTCGAGCACCGAGTCGGGGTTCGCGGGCATCCCCGTCATGCCCTTCATGGACAGGTACATGATGGGCGCGGACGTGGTGATGCCCTCGTTCCAGCCCACCCGTGGGAAGCTCAGCGACGACTCGATGACGGCGGGCCGGACGATGCAGAAGGGGACGCCGCTGTCGGCGAGGATCTGCTCCCCGATGGACTTCGTGTAGGTGTACGTGTTCGGCCAGCCCCAGTAGTTCGCCCGCTCCTTGCCCGCGACGGCCAGCTCGGCCTCCTCGTAGCGGCGACGGACCTTCGCCAGCTCGTCCTGCAGGGCGGTCCCCCGGGCGGGCTCGCCGCGGCCGACGAGCCGCGTCTTGGCCTCGTCGAGGAACTGCGACTGGCGGAACGCGTCGGCGGCGCGGTGGCGGACGTGCTCGATGACGTCGTTGCACTCGGCGATCTCGCGGTCCGGGTCCCAGTGCGCTCGCTCCAGCCGGTCGGCCTTGGGGAAGGGGAACTCCAGGGGGTGGACCTCGTCGACCTGCCCGGTCCGCTCGCCGGCGACGTAGCAGGTGGAGGTGTGCATCAGGGCCAGGGGGACGTCTTCACTGCCCAGATCCCGCGCCAGGGAGACAATGGACTGCATCCCGTACGCGTTGACGGCGAGGGCGTCGTCCAGGGGCGGGTTGAAGTCGACCACGCCGGCGGCGTTGACCATCGCCACCAGCGTGCCGCGAAGCTTCTCCCGCGTCGCTTCGGGGACGCCGGCGAAGGGTTCGGAGACGTCGCCTGCGATGGGCGTGATCTTCGCCCGCAGGAACTCCTCGAAGGCGGGGCCGGGGTGCTGCGAACGGAGCGGATCGAAGGCCCCGCTGGGCGCGATCTCGGCCCAGAACCGGGCCTCCGGATCCAGGCCCCCCTTCGGCCGCACGACGAGGTAGACGTGATCGACCTGGTCCCCGAAGCCGTGCAGCAGCATCGACAGCCACACCTTGCCGAGGAAGCCGGTCCCGCCGACGACGAGCAGGCGGGCGCCGTCGAGCGTGGCGCGGAGGTCGAGCGGTCCGGCGTGGCTCACGCGGCGCCCCCGGGGAGGAGGCGGAGCGGCTCGGGCTTGTCCTTCACGTCGACCATCAGCAGCGGGCAGATGTGGAGGCAGGCGACGTCGGGCTCGGCGGGGCCGCCGTCCCTCGCCATCCGGAGCGCCTCCTCGAAGGTGCTCGCCGTCTCGTACCCGAGGACGCTGGGGACGTACTCGTTGTCGGCCCCGACGATGATGACGCGGCCGATGTGCTGCCGCCCGTTCTCGCCCCAGTAGTACATGTAGAAGGGGTGCGCGGGGTGGTAGCTGAGGCCGCTCCGGTAGAGCTGGATGTAGGCGGGGTTCTTGCGGAACTCGGGCTCGTAGTCGCGGTGCAGGACCTCGGCGTCGCGCTCCTTCGCGAGGATCTTGTGGAAGAACTCGACGTAGGGGAGGTGCTGGTCGCGGTCGAACTTGTCGCTGCAGGGGTGGAAGGCGATGACGGTGCCGCCCTTCTTGAGCAGCGGCATGCCCCGGTAGAGGTTGTGCAGGTAGCCCTCGATGAGGACGGAGACGAGCAGCGGGTTGAGGTAGGCGCCGACGTTGTAGGGGCTGATGTAGGGGACGCCGGTGACGAGGATGTCGGCCTGGCCCTGGACGGGGACGAGGTACTGCTCCCAGCACTTCTCGAGGGTCTTCCGGTGGGCGGCCTCGGTCTCGCCGGCGAACACCCCGGTGACGCCGTAGGGGGCCGGGACCTTGTCGAAGATCGCCTGACGGGCGGGCTGGGGGAGGACCTTGAGGGACTGGACGACGGCCTTCATCGCCAGCTCCTCGCGCGGGGTCAGCTCGTCCTCGTTCTTGGCGAGGAAGTCGAGGTTGGACCCGAACATGGCGTTGTTGACGGTCGTCTCGATGGTGAAGACGTCGACGTGCTCTTGGAGGAGCCGGCCCATGCGGGTGACGCGACAGTTGAGCTCGGAGGCCTCGGGGTCCATGTAGGAGTCGGACTGCCGGATGGTCTGCGGCTCGTGGTGGTGGCGGAGGCTGCGGTAGCCGCAGAGCCCGACGGCGGCGCTCTTGTGGCCGCCGTCCATGGGGACGAAGTTGAGGTTGACGTAGATCAGCAGGTCGGAGGTGGCGGCGCGGGTGCTGATCTCGACGACCTCGCCGTGGTCGGTGGTCCCAAGCTTGGTCATGCCGCCGGGCTTCTCGGCGTCGTGGTTGTAGAGGCGGTCGGGCCAGAAGCGGGAGAAGGTCCGCTCGCCCACCATGCGCTCGACCTCGGCCTCGGACATGGGGCGGTGCAGGCACGTGGCGACGATGATGTGGACGTCCTCGACGCCGTGGTCGTCGAGCATGGGGAGGACGACGTCGAGCACGCGCTGGCGGACGTCGGGCCGCTTCATGGGGGGGAGCGGCAGGGAGATGTCGTCGACCGCGATGGTGACCTTCATCCCCGGCTTGAGCTTGCTGACGAGAGGCGCCCCGCCCTCGGGGTGGTTGACGGCGTAGCGGATGGCGGCGTCGACGTCGGGGCGGGGAGCGAGGGGCGGCTTGGGGTAGATGACGCGCGTGCCCACGGGGAGGTCGACCTCGACGAGCTGGTCGCCGCTGAAGAGGACGCGGGGCTTGCTGCGGTGGTCGATGGTGACGACGCAGGGGTGCTGGGTGGAGTCCTGG
>CAYFOA010000251.1:0-11333 GCA_964344575.1 uncultured Rickettsiales bacterium
ACGGCCTCTCCCACTGGACCGGCGCCCGACACGTCCCCCTCCCCGCGTCCCCCGCCGACGGCCTCGTGCGCGCCGCCCGCGTCGCCCTCCCCCCGACCTCCCCCGAGCTCCGCGCGGCCGTCCTCGGCAACTGGTTCCCCGAGTACATGACGGCCCCGGTCCGCGCCCGCTTCGTCACCGACCGGCCCGACGACCGCGCCCTCGCCGCCGCCGGCGTCTCGTGGCGCAAGTCCCGCCGCCTGCCGTCCGGCCCCGGCCCCGGCGCGTGGCTCGACGGCGTCCCCCTCGACGTCCCCTGGGAGGCCCGCGGCGGCCGCGTCGAGGTCACCCTCCCGGCCGCCCCGCCGAACCCCCTGGAGGGCACGCTCAGCGTCGCCGTCCAGCACTTCGCAGGCTGGCGCGTCCGCATCGGGGACGGCCCCTGGGGCCCCGCCGCGGCCACCGGCGAGGGCTGGCTCGCCGCGGACCTCCCCGCCGGCACGACGTCCGTCTCCTTCCGCTACTCCGCCTGGCTCCCGCTCCACCGCGGCGCCGCCAACGTCGCCTCGATCGCGACCGTCGTCGTCCTCCTGATTCGAAGACGGCGCCGCGCACCCACGTCTGAACCTCAGTAACCTTCGCTCGCCCCCGCTGCCGCTGCCTCCATGAACGCTGTCTTCTTCGCCATCGTCTCCCTCGCCTTCCTCTTCGCCGCCTTCACGGGTTCGATGGCGGAGGTCGGCCAGGCCGCGCTCGACGGCGCCAAGGGCTCCGTCACCCTCGCCATCGGGCTCATCGGCTACATCGCGCTCTTCCTCGGCCTGATGAAGGTCGTCGAGGAGGCGGGGGGGCTCCGGTGGATGGCCCGCCTCATCCGGCCGGTCCTCATCCGGCTCTTCCCCGACGTCCCCGAGGACCACCCCGCGATGGGCGCGATGGTGATGAACATCGCCGCCAACGCGCTCGGCCTCGGCAACGCCGCCACCCCCTTCGGCCTCAAGGCGATGCAGGGGCTGAACGAGCTCAACCAGGAGAAGGGGACCGCGACCAACGCGATGGTCCTCTTCCTCGCGATCAACACGTCCGGCCTGGCGCTCCTGCCGACGGGGATGATCGGGCTCCGCGCGCACCACGCCAGCGCCGACCCCGCCGCGATCTTCCCCACCACGCTGATGGCCACGGGGTGCTCGACGCTCATCGGCATCCTCGTCGCGAAGTGGCTCAGCCGCCTCCCCGTCTTCGCCCCCCCGCAGGCCCAGGTCGAGGCCGACGCCGCCCTCGCGGCGAAGACCGACGCCGGCTCGTGGACCGAGCTGCTCCCCCTCGCCGCGTTCGGCGCCGTCCTCCTCGGCCTCGTCGTCCTCGTCTACACCTACGGCGAGGCCGCCAGCGCCTGGATCATCCCGTCGCTGATCGTGGGGATGCTGACGGTCGGCGTGGTCCGCGGGGTCAAGGTCTACGAGGTCTTCGTCAAGGGGGCCAAGGAGGGGTTCGACCTGGCCGTCATGATCATCCCGTACCTGGTCGCCATCCTCGCGGCGGTGGGGATGTTCCGGGCGTCCGGCGGGCTCGAGAAGCTCATGGCCTGGCTCGCGCCCGTGACCGACGCGATCGGGATGCCCGGCGAGGTCCTCCCCTTGGCCCTGATCCGGCCGCTGTCGGGGTCCGGGGCGTTCGGCGTGACCTCCGAGCTGGTCGAGACCCACGGCCCCGACTCGCTGATCGGGAACATCGCCACGACGATGAACGGCTCGACCGACACGACCTTCTACGTGCTCGCCGTCTACTTCGGCTCGGTCGGCGTCTCCCGCATCCGCCACGCCGTCCCCGCCGGCCTCGCCGCGGACATCACCGGCGCGCTGGTCGCCGTCGCCGCGGTCCACCTCCTGCTGGGCTAGTCCTTCTCGTCGGAGTCCCCACCCAGGACCTCCTCCAGCTTCTCGAGCAGGGCCCGCGCCCGCCACGGCTTCTGGAGGAACCCCGCGAGCCCCTTGCCGACGAACGCCGAGGTCGCGTCCTGCTCGTTGTAGCCCGACGTGAGGAGGACGGGCAGCCCCGGGCGGAGGCTCCGGATGTGCCGGAACACCTCCTCGCCGCTGGCCCGGGGCATGGTCAGGTCGATGACGGCGGCGTCCACGACCCCGACGTGCTGGTCGAACGCCTCGATCGCCGCGATCCCGTCGATGGCCAGGAGCACCCGGTAGCCCGCCCGCTCCAGCACCGCCCGGGCGACCTCGCGGACCGTCTCCTGGTCGTCCGCGACGAGGACGCAGAGCCCCTCGCCGGCGACCGTGGGCCGGTCCGGGGGCAGCTCGACCGACGTGGTCGCGTCCTCGCCCACCTCCGCGGGGAGCAGCACCTTGACCGTCGTCCCCTTCCCCTCCTCGCTGTAGACCTTGATGCCGCCCCCGTGGCCGCGCACGATCCCGTCGACGGCGGCCATGCCGAGGCCGTGGCCGGCCCGCTTGGTGGTGAAGAACGGGTCGAACATCCGGGCCACCACCTCAGGACTCATGCCGGGGCCGGTGTCGGACACCTCGATGAAGCAGTAGAGGCCGTCCTCGAGCCCCTCGGCGACGAGCGTGTCGAGGTAGGCGGCGTCGCAGTGCATCGCGCCGACGCGGACGCTGATGGCCCCGCTGCGGTGGGCCACGGCGTCCGAGGCGTTGGTGATGAGGTTCATCACCACCTGCCGCAGCTGCGAGGCGTCGGCGCGCACCGGGGGCGCCCCCTCGTCGAGGTCCAGCCGGAGCACCGCCTTGCTCGACAGCGAGACCTGCAGGAGCTCCGTCATTTCCTCCACGAGGCGGCCGAGGTCGATCAGCTCGACGACGAACCGCCCCTTGCCGGAGTACGCGAGGAGCTGCCGGGTCAGCTCGCTGCCGCGCGCCGCGGCCTTCTCGATCCGCTGGACGGCCTCGCGCATGGGGGCGTCCTGGGGGAGGTCCATGAGCGCGAGGCTGGCGTTGCCGAGCATCCCCACGAGGAGGTTGTTGAAGTCGTGGGCGATGCCGCCGGCGAGGATGCCGAGGCTCTCCAGCTTCTGCGCGTGCTGCATCCGCGCCTGCGCCGCCCGCGTCTTCGTGACGTCCAGCCCCACCGCCACGGTGCCGTCGATGGTGACGCCGTCGGGGGCCAGCATGGGGGAGACGTGCACCTCCCAGGTGGCATCGCCCCGGCCGAGGTCGAGGGTCCGGTCGACGACCCCCTCGAGGGCGGCCCGGTGCGCGTCGATCAGCGCCGAGTCGGGCGCCACCCCGAAGACGCCCGTCAGGGGGAGGCCGAGGACCTCCTCGACGGCGTCGAAGTCCACCACCGGGCCGCCGCGGCAGGACCGCATCCGGAGCTCCCGGTCCGTCGTCCAGACCGCCGCGGGGGACTGGTCCAGGAGCGCCTTGAGCCGCCCCTCGCTCCGCCGCACCGCCGCGAGCAACTCCTCCCGCTCGCGCGCCCGGCCCCGCTCGTGCTCCCCCGCGCGGAGGTCCGCCGCGAGCATGTTCAGGGCGCTGTGGAGGGCGCCGAACTCGTCGTCCGCCGCCGGCTGGACCTCGGGGACGTCGTAGTTGCCCGACGCCAGCTCGGTGGCCAGCGCGAGCAGCTCCTGGATCCGGTCGGCGCGCCCCGGCATGGCCTCCCCACGCCCCCCCGGGACCGAGCTTACTGCGGTTTCTCGGAATTCTCCTTGGCGGCGAGCTTCCGCTTCTGCATCCGCGACTCGGCGAGGACCATCGGGACCCCCACCACGGCGGGCCAGCCGAGGACCGCGAACATGCCCCATTCGGGCAACGCGCCCAGCGTCATGGCGTAGGAGCCGGCGATGATCCCGCACAGCCAGACGGCGAACCCCGCCGTCGCGCAGCCGGGGCCGATGATGGCGGCGGGGGGCGGCGCCTTGCCGAGGACGTCCTCGGTGCGGGGGGTGCGGGACTTGCTCACGGCTCCTTCTGCATCGGCGCTCTGTCCCACAGCCTGACCGAAAAAAGTCCGATCCACCACGTCGCCCACAGCGTGTTGGCGAAGACGTACTGCAGCCGCGGCTCCCCGGGGAAGCGGGCCAGGTAGACGATCAGGATCACGAGCACGAGCCCGACGTCGGGTCCGAGGAGGCGCCCCGGGCGGCCCCCGCTGCGGTCCCGCTCCGAGGGCGACCGGCCGCACCCGAGGAGCAGCAGCAGCACCAGCAGCGCCCCGTAGTAGCGGCTGGCGATGATGCCCGCGAAGAAGATCGCGGCGCCGAGCAGCATCGCGTCGTGCTCGTCCGTGCGGAGCATGCAGGCGACCGTGAGGGCGAGGAAGAGGGCGAGGACGGCGCGGTAGGGGACGGCGTTCCGGGCCAGCCGCGAGGTCCGCGCCTTCCGCTCGGTCCGCTGCAGGCCGCCGGCCCAGTCGAGGACGAAGATCTGCTTGAGCCCGAAGCGGCGCGCGCCGGACTCGTGCTCGTGGTTGTGCTCGGCGATGGCGCCCGCCCAGTCGGCCCACGCGCTCGTTCCGTAGCGAAGGGTCGAGCCCGCCACGAGGAGCGCGGTGACGACGGCCGCGGCGCCCACGAAGCGGACGAGGTGGGGGGGGACCGCCCGGTCGCGGACGATGGGGGGGAGGTTCGCCACGACCGGCCCGATCAGGAGCACCCCGGGGAAGACGCGGACGCACGCGGCGTAGGCGATCAGGCCCCCGGACAGCCCCGGCCGGCGGAGCTTCCAGGCGGCGGCGCCGGCCCACGAGGCGGCGAACCAGTCGAGGATCCAGATCTGCCCGAAGACGCGGTTGACGTTGCCGTAGAAGGCGAGGAACGCGCACAGCACGAGCAGGCTCCGCGTCGCCCCGTAGGCGCGGACGGAGATCGCCAGCGCGAGCAGCAGCAGCAGCATGTCGAGGTTGATGAGCAGCGTCTGCGTCACCGGGCTCCGGATCGACAGGAGGTTCGCCAGCGTGCCCCCCACGACCACGTACGAGGGCGGCGGGTTGTAGCCCCGGTCGCCGAGGATCTTCGCCCACCGCTCGCCCTGGGCGCGGGTCCCGAACCAGGCCACGTCGGCCTTCCACTCGGCCCACCGGGCTTCGCTGAACGCCGGCAGCGGCTCCAGCGCGCGGGCCTCCTCGATGGAGACGAACTCGTAGGTGTGGAGGTCCCGCACCTTCGGCACCGCCCGGAACGCGTTGGGGCCGTCGCCCCCGTCCCAGTCCGCCACCACCGCCTGCTTGTAGAGGTCGGTGTAGTGCAGCTCCTCGAAGTACTTGCCCCCCAGGTAGTAGTGGAACGCCCCCCACTCGGCGACCTGGCCGTCCGTCCCCCACTGCTCGACGCGGCCGTGCGCCTGCAGCAGCAGCAGCTCCGCGGCGAGGACGACGAGGACGACGCAGAGCCCGACGCGGGCGAGCTGCCCGCGCAGCGGTCCGCTCCAGCCGACCGCGGTGATCAGCAGCAGGACGACGACGCAGGCGGACCGGAGGAAGCGGTCGTTCGCGAACGGGCCGAGGTGGGTCCCCACGGCGAGCAGCGCCCACGCCGCGCCGGCCGCGACGACGAGGACGAAGAGGCGCCGGACCAGGGTCGTCAGCTCCACGGCAGGGCTTCCTACCACCTCGCCGGACGGTGGGGTAGCCTCGCCCGCCCGATGCTCCTCGATGCGTCCACGTTGAGCGAACGCAGCCGCCTGAACGCCGACGTCTGCGTGATCGGCGGGGGGGCCGCGGGGATCACGGTGGCGCGGGCGCTCGCGAACACGTCGCAGCAGGTGCTCCTCCTCGAGGGCGGAGGGTTCGAGCCGACGGAGCGGAGCCAGGAGCTCTACGACGGCGAGATGGCGACGATCTACCGGGAGGGGACGTCGCGCGCGGACTACGACCGGACCTACGTGAAGCGTTCGCGGCTGCGCTACTTCGGGGGCACGACGAACCACTGGAACGGCTGGTGCCGGCCGCTGGAGCCGCACGACTTCGCGGCCCGCGAGTGGGTGCCGATGTCCGGCTGGCCGATCACCCGCGAGGACCTCGACCCCTGGTACGAGAAGGCGCGGGACGTCGTGGAGATCCCCGCCTTCGAGGAGGACCACGGCTACGGGCGGAAGCGCGGGCGGCGGATGGTGTGCCTCCCCGACTCCGCGGAGATCGTCACCCGGCTCTTCCACTGGAGCCCGCCGACGCGGTTCGGGACGCGGTATCGGCCCGACGTCGTGGACGCCCCCAACGTCCGCCTCCTCCTCGAGGCGAACGTGCTCCGCCTCGTGCCGTCCGAGGACCGCCACGCCGTGGAGGCGGCCGACGTCCAGATGGAGGACGGGCCGAAGATCACGGTCCGGGCGAAGCGGTTCGTGATCGCCTGCGGCGGCATCGAGAACGCGCGCGTGCTGCTGCTGAGCGACCTCGGCGGGGACAACGTCGGCCGCTACTTCATGGAGCACCCCCACGTGCCGAAGGTCGGCAAGGTGCTCGTCGTCGACGACCTCGGCGTCAGGAAGCTCACGGACCTCTACTTCAGCGCCCGGAAGGACGAGCGGGCGGGCGGCCGGTCGATGGGCGTGTTCGCGACGTCGGAGGGCTTCCAGCGGCGCACCAGGACGCTGAACTTCTGCCTCCAGCTGCGGGACCGGAAGAAGGAGAAGCTGTCGAAGTTCGGGACCGCGCTGGCGGAGGTCCAGCACACCGTCCGCGACCTGGGCCGCGAGGCGGACGACAAGGCGCCGTTCGTGGGGCGGCTGTTCGCGCGGGGAGAGCAGGTCCCCAACAAGAACAGCCGCGTCACCCTGCGCGACGACCGGGACCGGCTGGGGCTTCGGAAGGTGAAGCTCGACTGGCGGCTCAGCGAGCTCGACGCCTGGTCGATCCGGCGGTCGATGGAGGAGTTCGCGCGGCAGTTCGGGGGGACCGGCATCGGCCGCGTCCGCATCCGCATGGACGACCCCGCGGAGTGGCCCCCGACCCGCGGCGGCGACCACCACCTGGGGACGACGCGGATGGCGGCCTCCCCGATGGACGGCGTCGTGGACGCGGACTGCAAGGTCCACCGCCTCGACAACCTCTTCGTCGCGGGCAGCTCGGTGTTCCCCACCAGCGGGTTCGCCAACCCGACGTTCACGATCACCGCGCTGGCGCTCCGGCTGGCGGATCACCTGAAGGCGGAGGCGTCCCGGTGAGCTCGCGACGGGAGGTCCTCGTCCTCGGGGCGACTCTCGCCGGGGGCGTGCTCACGGCGACGCTGACCGGCTGCGGCGGAGGCGGCGGCGGCAGCGGGGTGGTCCGCCTGGAGGCCGACCTGTCGGCGCTGCTCCCGGCGGGCGCGGCGAAGGTGGGACGCGCCTGGAGCAAGCTCAACGGCGCCGACATCCACCCCGCGCAGGCGCTCTTCGACCGCCTCGCCGCCGACGGCGTGGACCTCGCCGATCCCGCCGCCCTGGGCGCGGGGATCCGGGCCGCGATCCTCGACGACTTCGCCGGGGGGCGGATCTTCGAGGTCGAGCAGTGGGTGCTCGCGCAGACCGAGTGCCGGCTCTGCGCGCTCGCGGACTGACGCCTACTCGATGCAGGGGCCGTTCGACGCGCCCGGCGTGCCGGTGTCGTCACCGAGCGGGCTGCCGAAGTCGTTCGTGATGTCCTCGTACCACTCGTCGGCGTCGTTGTTCTCGATCGCGTCCTGGTCGCAGGGATCGAGGGACATCGACGCACCCTCGGCGTCCGGCCAGCCGCTCGCGGCCCACTCCACGGCGTCGATCTCGACGCCCTCGGGGGACGTCAGGATCAGCTCGTCGTCGGCGTTCCCCAGCGTCAGGTTGCCGAGGTAGCTGACGTCCGCGGTGACGTTGCCGTTGAGCGACGTGTCCGCCTCCTCGACGAGCACCGCGTAGGCGCCCGAGGGGACCACCACCGAGGTCGTGATCGTGAACGAGTCCGTCCCCAGGTCGCTGACGGTGAAGCCGAGCAGGTCGATGTCGCCGCTCGAGGCGTTGTAGACCTCGAACCACTCGCGGTCGCCGTCGTCGCCGTCGGGGTTGCGGAAGATCTCGTTGATGACGAGGTCGCCGAACACCGCGCCGCTGGGGGCGATCGTGCAGCTCACGTTGGCCGCGCCGGGCGTGCCCACGCTCGGGCCCGTGCCCCACGGGTCGGCGTACGACACGCACCAGTTGGCGGCCGTGTCGTTGCTGAGCGCGTCCTGCGCGGTCGGGTCGAGGTTGAGCGAGTTGCCGCCCTGGCCCGGCCAGCCGGCGTCCGTGTTCCACGCCACCGCGTCGACGACCTCGCCGATCGGGTTGACGAGGACCAGCTCGTCGGCGCTGTTGCTGAGGCCGATCTGGCTGCCGTACGCGTACTCCACGGTGACGCCGCCGTTGAGCGACACATCGTCCGTCTGGGCGAACACCGCGTAGCTGCCCGCGGGGACGATCGCGCCGCCGTTGTCGAACCACAGGTCGTCCGTCTCGAAGTCGCGGAAGAGCCAGTTCGACAGGTCGATGTCGGTCGCCCCGCTGTTGTACAGCTCGAACCACTCCTGGTCGGTGTCGCTGCCGGCCGCGTCGTTGAAGACCTCGTTGACGATGAGGACGCCGTCGCAGTCGAGGGTCTCGCCGTCGCAGTCGTTGTCGAGGCCGTCGCACTCGACCTCCGTGCCGCCGGGGGAGGCGTCCGCGGAGCCGTCGTTGCAGTCGTCGTCGCACCACAGGCTGCCGTCGGCGTCGAAGTCGGCCTCGCCGCTGAAGACCACCGTCTGCGGGTACCAGGCGGTGGACTCGGGCTCGAAGAGGTCCTCGCCCGCGGGGAGCGCGTCGCTGCCCGCCGACAGGGCCGTCAGCCGCGCGCCGACGCCGGCGTCGAGGACGTTGATGCTGCTCGGGGTGGGCTCGAACGCGTAGGTGACGTCCGCCGACCACCAGGCGATCAGCGCGTAGTAGCGGCCCGCCTCGAGGACGACGTTCAGCTCCGGGGAGCTGTGGTTCTGGAGGACGTCGGCGTCGGCCGCGTCCACCACCGACGCGGACGCCGTCTCCAGCGCGAAGTCGGTCGTCGGGAAGTCGCTGCTGTAGACGGCCCACGTGATCGACTCGCCCTCGGGGACGCCGAGGACCTGCTCGAAGGCGACGAGGTTGATGTCCGCGTCGATCCGGTAGGCGTTGCCGCGGGCGCGGTCGGCGCCGGTGAACTCGGACGCGGCGGCCTCGTCGACCGTGACCGCCAGCGCGAAGTCGGCGGCGTCGTTGCAGTCCTGGTCGGCGCCGTCGCAGAGCTCGGGGGCGTCGGGGTAGACGGTGTCGTCCGCGTCGTCGCAGTCGGCGGCGCAGATGGTCACGCCGTCGCCGTCGCCGTCGACGTTCTCGTCGGTGGTCTCGTCGCAGTCGTCGTCGAGGCCGTCGTTGCAGATCTCCTCGAAGTCGGGGCTCCGGTTGGCGTCGTCGTCGTCGCAGTCGCCGTCGCAGGGCGTGGCGCCGTCCTCGTCGGCGTCCTGCTCGTCGCCGCCGAGCTCGCCGTCGCAGTCGGTGTCGACCCCGTCGCAGCCCTCCGCGGCGCCCGGGTAGATGCTGCCGTCCTCGGGCTCGCAGTCGTCCTCGTCGGGGACGCCGTCGCCGTCGGTGTCGACCGGCGCGCTGTCGTCGTCGTCGCCGCTGTCGTCGTCGTCGGTCGCGTCGTCGTCGTAGTCGTCGGGCAGGGCCGAGTCGTCGTCGTCGTCGGTGGGGCAGCCGGCCACGCCGAGGGCGAGGGACAGCGCGAGCATCATGCGGATGAGGGAGAGCCTGAACATTCCTGATTCCTCCGTGCCGGTGGGGGCGCGCGAAGATACAAAACGTCCGGCGGCCCACGCAAGGTTTTGAAATGAAAGAAAAAAGCGCGGATCGGATCCGTCGCCGTGCGGCGGTCGTACCGCCTGCGGACCCCGACGGTCGGGGTTCCGGGGGGCGGTGGTGGTAAGACTTCCGGGATGTCCGCTGCCGCCGCCCCCCGCCCCTCCGCCCGCCGCGCCGCCGCCGTGACGGTGGACGGCTTCTTCGCGGGGCTCAGCAACGTCGGGCGCGTCCTCCCCGCCGCGCGGCCGTCCCGCCACGGCGTGGAGCGGTTGCGCGACATCGCCTACGCGGGCGACGGCGAGCGGCACCTCCTGCTCGACGTGTGGCGCCGCCCCGAGCACGCGGACGGGTCCCGTCCCTGCGTCCTGTACGTCCACGGCGGCGCGTTCCAGAGCCTGTCCAAGGACTCGCACTGGATCATGGCGCTGATCTTCGCGCGCGCCGGCTACGTGGTCTTCAACATCAACTACCGGCTCGCGCCGAAGCACCCCTTCCCGGCGGCGCTCCAGGACGCCTGCGCGGCGCTCCGCTGGGTCCACGGCAACGCGCACCGCTACGGCGGCGACCCCTCCCGGCTGATCCTCGGGGGCGAGTCCGCGGGCGCGAACCTGGTGACCTCGCTGGCGGTGTGCACGGCGTGGCGGCGGCCGGAGCCGTGGGCGGCGGCGGTGTTCGACGACGGCGTGCGACCCACCGCGGTGAGCGCGAGCTGCGGGGTGCTCCAGGTCAGCGACTCGGCCCGGTTCGGGCGGCGCAAGCGGCTGCCGTGGATCGTGGACGCGCGCATCCGGGACGTGGAGGACTGCTACCTCCAGGGCGCGTCGGAGGACGGCGCCGCCGAGCTCGCGGACCCCCTGCTCGTGGTGGAGTCCGACGCGGCCCCGGACCGGCCCCTGCCGTCGTTCTTTCTCAACGTGGGGACGGCCGACCCGCTGCTCGACGACACCCGCCGCATGGCCGCGGCGCTGACCCGGCGCGGGGTCGCCCACGAGGCCCGCTACTACAAGCGCGGCCCCCACGCGTTCGACGCGCTGGTGTTCCTGTCGATCGCGCGGGAGTGCTGGCGCGACCGGTTCGCGTTCCTCGACGGGCTCCTTCAGAAGGAGTAGGTCACCGTCTGCGTCCCGACGTGGACGATGATCGTCCCCGGCCCCGCGCCGTAGGCCGCGTGCCACTCGTCCTGCAGCGGCGTCAGGTCGAACTGCAGCTCCTCGCTGGGGTACGAGTCGCAGGGGTCGGGCTTGCCCGTGTGGATGATGTTCAGCGTCGCCTGGACGGGCTCCGACTCGGCGAACGAGCCGTCGAAGCAGAGCTCGAAGAAGTGGTCCTCGCAGCCGCCGCTGTAGGCGACCGTCAGGTCCAGCGTGTCGCCCGTGATCGAGGCCGCGGGGGTGTCGGTGGACTGGGTCGAGGGGGGCGGCCCGGTGGGGCAGAGGGTGATGGGGTCGCCCGCGCCGCCGGCGGAGTCGTCGTCGTCGCCGCCCGAGTCGTCGTCGTCGGTCGCGTCGTCGTCGTCGGTCGCGTCATCGTCGTCCGCCGCGTCGTCGTCGTCCGCCGCGTCGTCGTCGTCCGCCGCGTCGT
>CAYFOA010000252.1:0-11160 GCA_964344575.1 uncultured Rickettsiales bacterium
GGGGGGGCGGGAGTGTCCGGTCCCGTGGCCACTCGTGGGGGTGCTCGCGGCGAGGGGGGTCTGGAGTGTCCGGCCCCACGGCCACTCGTAGGGGTGCTCGCGGCGAGGGGGGTCTGGAGTGTCCGGCCCCGCGGCCACTCGTGGGGGTGCTCGCGCCGAGGGGGGTCGGGAGTGTCCGGCCCGCGGCCACTCGTGGGGGTGCTCGCGCCGAGGGGGGGCGGGAGTGTCCGCCCCGCGGCCACTGCCGGGGGTGCTCGCGGCGAGGGGGGTCTGGAGTGTCCGCCCCGGCGGTCACTCGTGGGGTGCTCGCGCCGAGGGGGGTCGGGAGTGTCCGCCCCGCGGTCACTCGTGGGGGGGCTCGCGCCGAGGGGGGTCGGAAGTGTCCGGCCTCCGCTTACTCCGCGTCCGCGCAGCAGCGGAACCCCGTCGAGTAGTCGTGGTACCCGCGCCCGTGGGCCGTCGTGGCGTACGTGCACCCCGCCCCGTTGAGCTCGGCGTCCGCGTAGAACCCGCCGCGGAAGGCGCCGCCGGCGTCGCCCACCCACTCGTGCAGGTTCCCGTGCAGGTCGTACACGCCCCAGTCCGAGACGCAGTCGGCGTGCGCGCCGCCGGGTTCGACCGTGTCCGGCTGCTGGTTGATGCCGGGGTCGTTCATAGAGGCCGCGTCCCAGACGTCGGAGTGGCCGAAGAAGTCGATGACGGGGTGGCCCCCGGGGTAGGTGTCGTTGCACGCGCCCGCGACGTGCTCGTCGCCGTACGGGAACGTCGTGTCCCCCGGCCCGCGGCACGCCGCCAGCCACTCCTCCGACGTGCACAGCCGCTTGCCCGACGCCGCGCACGCCGCCTCCGCCTCGTCGCCGCTGACGTACCCCTGGGGGACGACCCCGTCGGCCGGGACCGCGCGGACGACCCGGTCGCCGACCGTGAACCAGGGCTCCGCGTCGGTCCACACGCCGTCGTCGCCCTGCTCCTGGAGCGCCGCCTCGAACCGGTCCACGCAGAAGGCGCCGTCGACCTCGGCCATGCCTTCGGGGCAGGGAGAGGCCGCGTCGTCGTCGTCGTCGGGCGTGGCGGAGTCGTCGTCGTCGGCCGCGTCGTCGTCGTCGTCCGCCGCGTCGTCGTCGTCGGACGGCTCCGGGAGGGTGGGGACCTCGTCGTCGTCGGGCGGGGCCGCGGTCGGGCACCCGACGACGGCCGCCGCAAACGCAGCGAGGACGATCGCGCTCGGTCCCGGTCGCACGCGCGGACGCTACCGCTTGCCCGCCATCCGCTCCAGGTGCGTCCGCAGCACGGCCTGCTCGCGCCGGATCGTCGCCAGCAGCTCGGCCCGCGCCTCGGGATCGCTCGTCTCCGCGAGCTCGGCCTGCAGCGCCGCCACCTTCTTCATGACCTCGACCTCGGGCGGCGCCAGCCCCGCGTTCTTGAGGATGCGGAACGTCATCCGCTGCTCCGCGGGGACGTCCGCGAAGCCGTCCTCCGGCAGGGGCTCCCCCTTGAAGGGGAGGTCGTCCAGCTCACCGCGGGCGATCGCGGCGGTGATCATCTCCTCGACGTGGATGGCCATCACGATGTCCTCCTGATCCACCCATGGGTCCACCCCGTCCTCGCCGCGACGCAGCCGATGGTTGCGGGTACCCTCCGCGGCCATGACCGACGCAAGCGAGATTCGAGAGATCTTCAACCACTTCGACAAGGACGGCAGCGGCACCATCGACGCCCGCGAGCTCCTCGCCCTCCTCCGCGCCCTCGGCATGGACCCGTCCGCCGACGACCTCGCCATGGCCGCCGAAGCCCTCGACAGCGACCACGACGGGCGGATCGACTTCGACGAGTTCTTCGCGTGGTGGTCCGACCGGTAGGCGAGGGATCGCGTCTTCACAAATCCACAACTTTTTTGACGAGCAGTTGACATTAGGCTGAAGCCCACTGGTCACGACAGTGACCGATGGAGCCTTCGATGCGCCGCAGTCTGCTTCTTCTCGCCCTGCTCGTCGTCATCGTCCCCCAGCGTTCGGACGCGCTGAGCGTCGTCTTCGTCGATCGGGAGGAGCTCCTCCGCCAGTCCGACGCCGTGATCGTCGCCACCATCGGCGAGGAGCGGTACGGGACCCTGCAGTCGCACGGCATCGAGGTCACGGACACCACCGTGGTCGTCGACGAGGTCCTCGCCGGCGCGCCCCCCGCGGTCCTCCAGTTCCGCAAGCCCGGCGGCCTCGTCCCCGTCCCCGGCGTCGAGCAGTTCGAGCCCGGCGAGCGGTGCGTCCTCTACCTCCGGGTCAACGACGCCGGCGTCTGGTGGCTGACCGCGATCGGGCAGTCGAAGATGACCCTGACCGACACCCCCGCCGGCGAGATCGCCCTCCGCCAGCTCAAGGTCGCCGCCTTCACGTACGACGATCACGGCAACCTCGTGAAGTACCAGCCGCCCGGGCGGCCGATCCGCTTGAGCACCCTCCGCGAGGAGCTGAAGCGATGACGCGGGCGCTCCTCCTGGCCGCCGCGGCGCTGCTCCTGACGCCCTCGCAGGCGTGGGCCTGGGCCGACCTCGACTTCGGCTGCCAGCACCCCACCTGGTCCGGCAACTCGACCTCCTGGCACTTCATGTCGCAGTACATGAGCGACGACCTGTCCGCGTCCCAGGTCCAGCAGATCGTCACCAGCAGCTTCGAGGAGTGGGACGCCCCCGCCTGCTCCGACATCACCGCCACCCAGACCGCCACCTCCGGCGCCGCCATCCCCGACGGCGAGGGCTCGGTCGTCTTCTTCGAGGACGACGTCGGCTGGCCGATGGACGAGAACATCCTCGCCTACGCCACCCCCACCCCCGGCGCCGGCTGCTCGATCGTCAGCTCGTCGATCGTCGTCAACGCCGTCACCTGGACGTGGACCGCGGGGGGCGGCGGGATGGACCTCCAGTCCGTCATGACCCACGAGGTCGGCCACTGGCCTCGACCACAGCTCCCACGGCCCCGCCGTGATGACCGCCTGCTACGGCGGCGGCACGGCCCAGACGCTCTCGTGCGACGACACCGAGGGCATCTGCGAGCTTTACCCGTCGGGCGACACGTCCTGCGAGTCCGACAACTACTGCCCCTGCGGCGACAAGTGCGAAGAAGGGGAGTGCGTGCCCGATCCCGACAACCCCAACGAGGGCCCCGGCGAGCAGGCGGCGGCGGACAACTCGTGCGCGGGGGAGGGGAGCGGGGGCAGCGGCGGCGACGGCGGGGACAGCGGCAGCGGCGGCCCCGGGACTGGCGACACGGACGGCGACGGCACCCCCGACTTCCTCGACCCCGACAGCGACGGCGACGGCATCCCCGACGCGACCGAGGGCGGCTCCGGCCCCGGCGGCACCGGCCCCGGCGGCGACGGCCCCACCGACGACCCCCCGGACAGCGACGGCGACGGCATCCCCGACTTCCTCGACACGGACTCGGACGACGACGGCATCCCCGACGAGACCGAGGCCGGCGACACCCCCTGGGATCCGCCGGACACGGACGGCGACGGCGACCCCGACTTCCTCGACGAGGACAGCGACGGCGACGGCATCCCCGACGCGGAGGAGGGCAACGACGACTCCGACGGCGACGGGACCCCCGACTTCCAGGACCCCGACGACGACGGCGGCGCCGACGACGGCGGCGACGGTTCCTACGACGGCCCGCCCCAGTGGAACTCCGACGCGTACGACGACGACCCCGCGATGGTGGGGATGCTCGGCTGCGGCTGCGATGCCACGGGCGACGCGGGCGGCGACGGCGCTCCGGCCGGGCTCGCCCTGTTCCTGCTCGGCGCTTGCAGTCTCCGGCGACTCCGCTACAAGACCCGCCCATGCGGAACGCCTACATCTCCGGGTCCGGCGGCTACGTCCCGCCTCGCGTAGTCACCAACGACGACCTCGTCGAGCAGTACGGGATCGACACCTCCGACGAGTGGATCCAGAAGCGGACGGGCATCAAGGAGCGGCGCTTCGCCGCCGACGGCGTCGGCACCGCCGATCTCGCCCTCCCCGCGTCGCAGCAGGCGATCGAGGCGGCCGGGCTCGAGCCGCGCGACATCGACATGATCCTCTTCGCGTCGCTGTCCCCCGATCACGTCTTCCCCGGGTCGGGCGTCCTCCTCGGCGAGAAGCTCGGCGTCTGCGACGGTCCCCACGGCCGCACGTTCGTGGGCGCGATGGACATCCGGAACCAGTGCAGCGGCTTCCTCTACGGGCTGGGGACGGCCGCCTCGATGGTGCAGTCCGGCAACTGCAAGCACGTCCTCGTCGTCGGCTCCGAGAAGCACAGCTCGGGGCTCGACCTGACCACCCGCGGGCGCGCCGTGGCGTCGCTCTTCGGGGACGGCGCGGGCGCGGTCGTCGTCAGCGCGACGGACGAGGAGAGCCGCGGCATCCGGAGCTGGAAGCTCGGCGCCGACGGCCGCTTCGCCGACGTCCTCTGCCAGAAGGTGTGGGACACCGCCGACCCCGACTTCATCCCCCTCGGCCCGGACGGCTGGGGCCGCGTCTCGCCGGAGCTGATGTACGCGACGATGGACGGCCGGAAGGTCTTCCGCCACGCCGTCGAGCGGATGACGATGGGGCTGATGGAGGTCTGCATGAAGGAGGGGGTCACGGGCGAGGACATCGACCTGTTCCTCTTCCACCAGGCCAACAAGCGCATCAACGAGTACCTCGCCAACTCGATGGGGATCCCGGACGAGAAGCTCGTCCACAACATCGAGCGCTACGGCAACACCACCGCCGCCACCATCCCGCTCCTCATCGCCGAGGCCGAGCGGGACGGGCGGCTGGAGCCGGGGATGAAGGTGGCGATGATCGCGTTCGGGAGCGGCTTCACCTGGGGCGCGGCGATCGCCGACTGGTAGCCCCGGCCCGCCGGGCCGTCCCCGTCAGATCCGGGTCAGGTCGATGCCCGCGGCGAGCGGCGTGGGGGTCGCCGTCACCTCCAGCCCCGGGTTCGCGGCGAGGTCGACGCGGTCGGTCAGCTTGCCTCCCGCCACGATGCCGACCAGCGGGCGCCGCTTGTCCTCCTGCGCGAGGACGACGCCGGTGCGGCCGTCGGACAGCGTGACCACCGACCCCAGCGGCAGGCCCCCCTTGTAGGCCGCGAACAGCTTCCCCATGGCGGGGTCGACGCCGCCCGCCTCGCCCGACGCCATCGCCATCAGCGCGTCGGCGGGGGCGACGGGGTCCTTCGGCCGCCACGTCATCCGGCCGTAGACCTCGACCGCCGCGAGCATCCGCCCCGGCATCCCCGCCGGCATCCCCTGGAGCGCGGTCCGCGTGTCGTGGACGGCGAGGATCAGCACCATCGCCGACGAGCCCAGCCCGGGGTACGAGAAGAGCGGCTCGGTCGCCTCGTCCGGGTCGCTCGACTTGCTCAGCGCGCCGAGCAGCGCCGACAGCGCCAGCGTCATCAGCTCGGTGTTCCGCAGCCCCATGAAGAGCCCGAACCCCACCGCGTCGACGGCCATCGCGGTCCGGACCCGGGGGAGGGAGAGCCGCAGCTTCGGGTCCCGCATCACCGCGAGGACCTGGTAGATGCCGCCGAGGCTGCGGGCGGAGTCGATGAGCAGCTGGAGCAGCCGGCGGACCGGCAGCAGCGACGGCGTGTTGCCCTGGCGGTACTCGCGGTAGAGCCGCTCGACGACGTCGAGGAGCCCGGCGTAGAGCCAGATGGCGAGGCGGTCGGGCTCGAACCGGAAGGACGCGATCGACCGCCCCGTGGACTTGCGGACCTTGACCGTCTCGTAGCCGCCGGCGGCGAGGTAGCTCTGGCCGGACTTCAGCGAGGCGGCGAAGTCGTCGACGAACGCCTCGATCGGCTCGCGCGCGCCCCCCTCGAAGGTGACCTCGCCGAGGTCGAACCGGCCGAGGCTCTCGGCGAGTTGCTGGGCCCGCTCGTACAGGGCGGCGTCGACCCGGAGGAGCTTGCCGTTGACGAAGCACTCGTCGGCGTGGAGCTGGAGCTTGAGGACCCCGCCGCCCTCGGCGAAGAACCGGGCGACCGTCTCGGCGAGCGTGTCGACGAGGCGGCGGACGGCGCTGTTGTTCGGCTCGTAGAGGGTGAGGACGCGGGTCAGGCCGTGCAGGGCCGTGATGACGTCGACGCCGGCGAGCTGGGCGCGGATGACGTCGGGACCGTCCTCGGCGCGGATGCGCGCGGTGCTCGTCTGGTCCCAGCTCACGACGCGCCCCCCCCGGCCCCCGCGAGGGCCCGCTTCACGGCCGCCTTGACCTCCTTGGGGACGCCCCACTTCTTGCCCGCGCGGGTCAGCGCGTCGCGGGCCTCCGGAGCCTCGATCCCGGCGAGGGCCTCGACCGCGAGGAGCTGCCGCTCGTGCCCGGCCTTCCGCCCCAGGCTGACGCCGAGGAGCCCGGCGAAGTAGGGGACGGTGCGGGCGTCCCGGAACGCCGCCAGGGCGCGGAGGAAGCGGGCCTGCTCCTGGTCGTCCTTGTGGGAGAAGGAGCTGTCCTCGATCCGGCGGAGGATGATCCCCGCGGCGCGCCGGTCGTGGGAGTCGCGGAGGACGCGGAGGGCGAGCAGCCGGTTCTCGCGGTCGGGGTCGCCGAGGGCGCGGGACAGCGCGACGCGGGCCTCCTCGGGGTAGTGGCCGACCATCGCGCGGAGGGCCTTCCGCCGGACCTCGGTGGACGTCGACCCGAGGGCGGTGGAGATCCCGAGGACCGCCTCCTCGGTGCCGAGCCCGGCGAGCGTCTCGATCGCGTCCAGCACGATCCCCTCGTCGGTCGCTTGGAGGCACTCGAGGTAGTAGGGCGTGAGGTCCGCGCCGGCCTCTCCGAGGGCGTGCAGGAGCAGCTTGCGGGCCTTGCCCCGGTCGAGCCGGTTGAGCAGGGCGACGAGCCCGACGGGGAACTCCCGGGCGCCGTCGCCGAGCGGCCCGGAGAGGAGATCCGCGTTCCGCTCGTACAGCCGCGCCAGGTTCACGACGCGGTCCGGGTCGAACAGCCCCGCGAGCAGCGATCGGGCCGCGAGGCTGCCGCGCGAGGCCTCGGTGTGGGCGGCGGTCAGCAGCGCGGCGACGCCGTCGGCGTCCCCCACCGACGAGAGCGAGTCGAACATGCCGAGGACCAGCGGGCTGGCCTCCCGGGGGCTCTCCTCGCCGGCCCGGACGGCCATCCCGAGGAAGCGGGGGTAGTCGTAGGGGGTCGCGAACGAGTCGCGGATCTGCTGCAGCGTGGCCTCGGCGACGTCCCCCACCTGCATCGGCACGGCGCACTCGCGGACCCAGGTGAGCGCGTCCTCGCTCTTGAGCATCCGGAGGTCGTCCGGCGACAGGACGAACTCCTGGAGGCCGTCGCCGACCTCGGAGCGGAGGCGGCTCCGTTCGGCGGCGGCGAGGAGATCGCTGTCCTCGCCGCGGTCGAGGTCGGGCCCGGCCTCGAGGGTGTCGGTCGCGTAGAAGTGGACGTGGGCGAGCTCCCGCTTCCACAGCAGGGTGGCGAAGTCGTCCTCGCCCTGGCGGGGGTCGGCGATGAGGACCTCGATGAAGGCGCGGAGCTCGGCGCCGGTGATGCCGGGCGAGAAGGTGAGCTCGCGGATGCCGTCGCAGAACAGCTTGAAGAGCGCCTCGGTGAGGCGGGTCTTGGGGGCGGTGACCTCGTCGGGGCCGAGGAGGAGGCCGAAGGGGGCGAGGCGCAGCGTCAGCTCCTCGCCGTCGGTCGCCTGCTTGGCGCGGGCGGCGGCCTCGCCGAGGAGCCGATTGACGAGGTCGCCGCGGCCCTCGTAGAGGCGGGTGGCGCGGAGGAGCTTGTCGAGCGCGGTGCAGAGGGCCTCGGCGCGGCCGGTCTGGCCGGTGGGGATGGCCTCGAGATCGGCGACGGAGAAGTTGTCGAGCATGGAGCCGGACGACGCGGGAGGCGCGGCCGCGCTCTCGTTCTCGTTCTCGTTCTCGTTCTCGTTCTCGTTCTCGTTCTCGTCCTCGCTCTCGTGGTCGTTCTCTACGACGACGTCCTCGTCCTCGTCCTCGACGTCGATCTCGAATTCGTCGTCTTCTTCTTCGTCGTCGTCGATCTCGAACTCGACCTCGTCCTCGGCGTCCGTCACCCGGCCACCTTAGGAGGGACCGTCGGATCAGTCGAAGGGATCGACCAGCAGCTTCTCGCGGACCGCGCTGCTGCACAGGGGGCCCGCGCCGCGGCCGCCGCAGAACGGCTGGTCCGCCCACGCGTCCTCGCCGGGGAAGCCGATGGCGTTGAGGTCCGTCCACCGGGGGGCGTCCTCCTCACCGGCGTTGACGATCGGGGGGAGGACGTCGAAGGCGGCGGGATCGTCGACGTTGTCGGGGGCGCAGTCCTCGTCGAGGCAGGGCGCCCACTCGGCGTTCTCGCAGGCGTCGATCGTGGGGTACGTGGCGTGCTTGCCGTCCGACGCGAAGACGACCCAGCGGGGCTCGCCGGAGAGGGCGTCGTCCTCGAACACGGCGGTGGTGAGGTCGTCGTCGACGAGCACCGTGCCGTGGTCCGTGATGGTCCCCTCGTGGGCGGCGGTGTAGAGGCCGGTGACGATCGCGTCGCCGGGGCCCTCGTCGGGGAGGAGGGCGAGCCGGATCGCGACCCGCTCGGAGTCGCCGTCGTGGAACGTGGCGCCGCAGCGGCCGTAGTCCTCCGAGTAGCCGATCATCACGTACGCGTGCACCGAGCCGTCGGCGGCGACGAACACGCGGCCGACGTCGTGGAGCACCGCGTCGACGTCGCCGAGGAGCGGCTCGGACTCGTCGAAGCGGACGAGGGGGCGGAGCCGGTCGAGGAGGAGGTCCTCCCAGGCGTCGACGAGGCCGTCGCCGTCGGCGTCGTCGCAGGGGGCGTCGGGGACGAGGGGGCAGTCGGCGACGGCGGCGGGGACGTTGGCTCCGAAGGCGATCGCGTCGCCGGCGTACTCGGTGCTCGCGTCGGGGACGAGCTCCGGCGGCGCGTACGCGCCCTCGGCGGTGAAGTGGAACTCGGTCTGCGGCCAGGGGCGCCACCAGCGGCCCTCCATGGCGTAGCCGTCGACGAGGACGGGGGGCTCGTCGTCGACGGGGAGCGCGGCGCCGGCGCCGGCGTCGAACCCGGCGGGGTCGGCGTGGAAGGGGATCGGGTCGACGGGCGGCTCCTGCGACGCGAAGAAGCTCTCCCAGTGGATCCCGAGGAGGTAGCGGGGGTCGAGGGTGGCGACGATGGCGCCGGGGTGGTCCTCGACGGCGTCCCAGTTGCCGACGTTGAGGACGGCGACGTCCACGGCCTTGCCGTCGTCGAGGACGTCGTCGGGGGGGTGGCCGAAGGGCGGGTCGGTGGGTGCGTCCTGGTAGTAGACCCGCCAGATCGGGGCGCCGTCGGTGTCGAGGAAGTCGACGAGGAAGGACAGCGTGGTCCCCTCGAGCCACTGGTCGGCGGCGACGGGCGGCGCGTCGTGGGGCTCGGCGACGCAGCCCTCGCCGAAGTGGATGATCCCGAGGAACTGGGCCGGGTGCGTGGAGCAGAAGGCGCGGACGCGGGCGCGGGCGCCGGGGACGTCGACCCACTCCCCGGCGAAGTCCGCGGGCACCCCGGTGCAGGGGTCCGGCTCGGGGCAGGAGCGCATGTCGAGCAGGGGGGCGGCGGGGTCGTTCAGGGGCTGGACGAGGTCGGCGCCGACGAGGTTCGCGACGCTCAGGTTGCCGTAGACGACGGGGTCGGAGCCGGCGAGCTCGGCGACCCGGGGGACGTCGAGGAGGTGGTCGTAGTGGCCGTGCCCGACGAGGATCGCCGCGGCGCCGGCGACGTCCCCGTCGTCCAGCAGGGCGTCGACGAGCTCCACGTCGGAGGTGACCTCCCCGAGCGTGACGGCGGTCAGGTCGGGGTTGCTGTACAGCGGCGCGGTCAGGAGCAGGTCGTCGCCCACCTCCATCGCGACGCCGCCGACGCCGAGGAACTTGATCCGCAGCTCGGGCGGAGGAGGCGTGGCGTCGTCGTCGTCGCCGGAGTCGTCGTCGTCGCCGCCGGAGTCGTCGTCGTCCGCCGCGCTGTCGTCGTCGTCGGGAGCGACATCGTCGTCGTCGGAACCGGTGACGTCGTCATCGTCGTCGGGCGGCGGCTCGGGGCACCCGAGCAGCAAGACCAGCAGCAGCAGCAGCGGCGCGGCGGGACGCACGCCCAACGATAACGGCAGAACGGAGAGCGCCGGCGGCCCGAAGACCGCCGGCGCTCAGATGCACAGCGTTTCCACTCCACTCGCCGGTACGCCGCCCGCGCTGCACCCCCGGCCGGGGGCACCCGCTTCGACCGCGCCGTGACGTCGCCTCTCCAGAGTCTCTCGGTGCGCCGCGCCCCGCGGGGCACGTCGCGTCGGTGGCCTCCCGACTTCGAAAGGTCCGCGACCCGTCCGCTCCCGGCAGCCGAAGCCACCGCTCGCTCGCGCGCCGCCACTCCCTCGGAGTTGGCCGGTTCTTCAGGGTTTTACGAGCCCGACTAGCGACGCATTGGTTCGCCGCCCCGGCTCCGACCTTTTCGCCTCTCGACGTTGGTCCCTGCCGTATTCGTCGGACCCGCTGGCCGGTCGCTGACGCTTCCGGTCGGGTCTCCCCTCGTGAACTTAGCCTCTCCCTCGGAGCTCCAGGCCTTCCGCCCGGCCTGCCCCCCGCGCCGCCCGAAGGCGAGCGACGCGTTCGCAGGCTTCCTCTCCTGAGGTCTGCCGCCCCTACAGCGCTCGAGGTGCAGAGCGTCCACCACTCACGGCCTTGCCTCAGCCGCTTCGTTCCGCCCTCGCCGTTTCTCACGACCTCGACGGCTTGCTCCGCCCTGCACCGCCCCCGGATCTCCCGGGGTGGCACTCATGGGGTTCCTCGCCCTTCAGGGTTGCTCCCGTCCCGCGTTGGGCGCCGCCGTCTCCAGCTGCGCCGCTCCCTCATGGCCTTGCCTCCGCAGCTCCGCGCCTCCGCGGGCTCCCGGCCGCCGAAACGACCGTTCACGTGCTGCATCGGTGTGCCTCCAGGGTCTTCCCCGCGGGCCGACCGTATCCGCCTACCTCCGGTTTCCCTTCGGCAGGGGACCGTCCCCCTCCTGGGCTTCTCTTGTGGGACCTCGCTTCCTCAGCCGCCCGAAAGCGGCCTCGGCCGTCCGGTCCCCGTCACGTTCCGACTTGTCAATGAGCAGGGCGTCACCGCCGTGCGAGG
>CAYFOA010000253.1:0-11130 GCA_964344575.1 uncultured Rickettsiales bacterium
GTTCTGTCGGCGGTACGGCGCGACAAGCGAGAGGAGTTAAGTGATCACCTATGAGTCCGCCCTACTCGTTCAGCAGCGACTTCCCCTTGCGCTGGGCCTCCTCGAGTTCCTCGGCGAGGCGCTCCTGCTCGGCCCGGCGCTCGTCGGCAGCCTTCGCGTCCGCGCCCCAGGCGATGGTGCCGTCCTTCCGGAGGTGGCCGAGCATCTTCCCGTCGTTGTCGATCATGCGGACCGACGTCAGGTCCTCGCGCTTGGCGACGGTCAGCATCAGCCGCAGGTCCGACTCCCGGTCGCGCGCCTTCTGCTGGACCCAGCCCGGCTCCATCTCGAGGACGGCCTCCTTCTCGTCGATGGTGCGGTTCTGGACGGCGCCCACGAGGCGGCTGTACTCGTCCACCGTCATCGGCTCGGGCTGGTTGTTCTGGATGAACCAGAAGACCCCGTACCCGAGGCCGGCGATGACCGCGATCGTGAAGATCCAGCCGAAGATCCGCCCGATCGCCGACTCCTCCTTCTCGCGCTTGACCCGGCGGGGCGTCGCCGCCCGCTCGACGGGGTTCCCCTCCTCGTCCTCCTTCTGGTGGAACGCGCCCCGCCCGTAGCGCGCCGCCTTGGGTCCGCCGCCCTTCTTGCGCCCGTCGGGGATCCACTTCTCGACCCGCGCCGCCGCCTCCGTCGCCATGAGGAGGACCTTGTCCCGCATCTCCGACGACGGCCGGCCGTTGAGGATCTCCATCAGCGCCCGCGCCTCGGCGCTCACCGCCTTGAGATCGGCCACCGGCGCGGTCGAGCCTCCGGTCTTCGTGGTCGCCAGGAGCGGCTTCCAGAAGACCTCCGTCTCGACGCTGCGGAGGTGCACGGCAGCCACGACCGCCGCGATCTCGGGCGACTTGTCCAGCGCCTCCACCGCCTTGAGCTCGAACGTCCGCCCGTCCTTGAGCAGCTGCCGGGCGACCGGCTGGATCGCCCCGAAGAACGCCGCGTCGAGCCCGTCGACGGACGACTGCGTGGCGATCTTCTTCAGCTGCTGTTCGAGGCTTCCGACCCCTTCGTTCTCCGCCATGACGCCAGATGCTAGGCGAGGCGGAACGCAGGCGCCAAGGCCGCGCGCTCGTGCCGGGGCACTCCGAGGGCGGCAGCCTCCTCGTCCCAACGACGGACGGCGGCGCGCACCTCCTCGATGATCGCGTCCGCGCGGGGCAGGGGGAGGCGGAACCAGTCGGCGACCTCGCGGGCGAGCTCCAGGTCCTGGGCGTTCGACGCGTCCGACACGTTCAACGCGAGACCGTCGCCCCAGGACGTGGGGTTCAGGTCGTACGCCGGGGACAGCCGCCAGCCCGCCCCCTCGAGCAGGAACCCATGGTTCCGGAGGTGGTCGTCGACGTTGGAGACGCACATCGAGAACACGATGCGGCGCCACAGTTGCGGGAGGTCGCGGCCGGGCGCGGCGCCGCCCTGGATCAGGACCTCCCCGATCTCCAGGTAGCTCGCTCCCTCGTCCGCTCCGTCACCGTCCGAGCGCTCGAGCAGGGTCAGCGCGGACGCGAAGTGGACGCGCCGGCCTTCGTCCGTCCGGTCGAAGCGACGGCTCAGGAAGGTCCGGGGGCCGGACCCGAACCGCTCGCACCGCGCCTCGGGGACGTCCACCCCGGCGGCGCGCGCGAGCCGGTGGACGACGAACTCCCACGCGCCCACGTCGATCTCGTCCGCCCGGCTGGGGAACTTCGCGACCCACAGCGCCCCGTCGTCGTCCACGACGCTCGCCTTCGGGCGCGCCCCGCCGAGCGAACTCCCCGGACCGAGGAGCAGGCGGAGCCACTCGCCGTAGTCCGGGTGACCGGACGCGTCGTCCGCCTCCAGCTTCCACGACGCCTCCTGGAGCGCACGCAACGTCGTCCACGGGGGCGCGGCCATCGCGTCGTCGTCGTCCAGGAAGGGACCGGCCGCCCCGAGCCGGAAGCGGAGGCCCCCGATCCGCGATCCGTCGTGGACGCCGAGGAGGTAGTCGGACTCCCGGCGGGGGCGGACGGGGCGCCCCTCCCGGCGGGCGCGGAGGGCCTCGCGGCGGTCGAGCAGCACCCGCCCCCAGCGATCCGGGGCGGAGTCCAGGAACACGCCGAAGTTGGGGGCCCGGCCCGTCGGGTACTGCGGCCCCCGCAACAGGCGCAGGTTCGGGTCGAGGGCCCGCGCCGAGGGTGAGGCCAGCCAGCGGGGGTCGTACTCGAAGGAGAACACCTCCCGGCCTCGCGACGGAGTCGCGTGCAGCGTCCCCATCGGGGTGGGGTCCGCCAGCCCGACCCAGTCGGCGACGACCTCGATCGCACGGCGCTTGCTCATCTCACAGCCGCGCGTCCTGAAGTCGCCGGCCGAGCTCGTCGTCGCTCCCGACGTTCGCCAAGTCCCCCACGAGCCCCAGCGCGTGGAGCGCGTTCGCGTACGCGCCCATCGACGTCCCCGGGTCGCCGCGCTCCACAGCGCGAAGCGTCGGACGGCTCATGCCCGCGCGCTCGGCCAGCAAGGCCGCCGGGATCCGACGGCGACGGCGAGCGAGGCGGATGTTCTCGCCGAGCTCCCGCAGGGCGCGGCTCACCGCCGGGAGAGGTCGGGTGGTGACTCGTGCCATGGCAACTATGATTGCCATTGAAAATTAGAATAGCAAGCTTAGCTTCCCTAGTCCCCGACGTTTCCCAGGTCGCCCCAGAGCTTGTCCGCGCCGCGCCGCATGGGGATGACGGCGACCGCGATGTTGGCCAGCGTGACGCCCACGAAGGCGGCCACGAGGCCCGCCGTCAGGCCGGGGCCGATCGCGATGTCGTTGTACTGGCGGAAGAGCACCATCCCCACCGGGATCGCCTCGATCGTGATGACGAACGACGTCCACGACAGCGCCAGCACCATGAACAGGATCGCCCCCGGGCCCGACGCCATCCGGGCCGCGCTGTCCGCCTTGAAGTTGGGGTACAGCGCCCCCAGCCCGATCGCCAGACCCGTCAGCCCGAAGCTGAGGAAGAAGATCGTCAGCGCCGCGATCCAGCCGTACAGCGGCTCGGTGTGGAGCAGCAGGTTCGTCGAGATGACGAGGACCTCACCGAGGACCACCGTCGGGATGAAGCCGACGATGAACTTCCCCCACAGGAACCGCCGCGCGCCGACGGGGCTGCTGTGGAGGACCCAGAAGGCGCGCCCCTCCTGGCTGACGGCGGTGAAGTTGAAGCGGACCGCGATCGCCGCCAGCACCGCGCCCGCGACGCCGACGTTGAGGAACGCGATCGCGTTCTCCATCACGTCCTCCAGGGGGAGCACGTCCAGCGGCAGCGACCGCACCGAGTAGAGGTAGATCGCGACCAGCCCGAGCAGCAGCAGCCCCTGCGTCCACTGCCCCGGCTCGCGCAGGAAGAGCCGCAGGTCCTTCCGCATCAGCGCCCGGAACGACGTCGGGAGCGGCTTCGTGACCGTGTCGATGGCGACCGACACGAAGCGCGACCGGGACGCCGCCTTGCGGGGCGCCTCCTGCGCCTGCGTCCACGCGTCGAACCACATCGGGGCGACCAGCCAACGGGCCATCACGAGCAGCGCCGGGCCCGCCACGAAGAGCAGCCCCGCCGTCAGCTCCGGGGACTCCAGCGGGTTGCCGAGGGACCACATCGCCAGCTCCGTCAGCCACGTCGACGGCAGCCAGCCGGCGTCCGGGGTCCGCACCACCGCGATGAACTCCGCCAGCGTCTCGAACGCCTCGGGATCCACCAGCCGCTCCGGCTGGAGCGACCGGAGCAGGAGCAGCATCACGATCAGGAAGGCCGCCGACACCAGCGCCATCAGCTCCCGGATCCGGCGCGCGCTGAACCCCCGCACGAGCACGCAGGCGACGACGATGCCGAGCGCGGCGGGGGGCACCAGGTACGCCGCCAGCCCGAACGTCGCGATGAAGTAGTACAGCGGCCCCCCGCCGTGGACGATCCCGTACGCCAGCAGCACCGGCAGGCCGAAGATCGAGATCATCCAGCTCGAGTTGATCATCGTGTCGACGGCGCGGAAGTAGAAGACGCGGCGCTCGCTGATCGGCAGCGCCTGGACGAGCTGCATGTCGTCCGACAGGAAGTACGACGACAGCGCCGTGATGATGTTCGAGAAGAAGAGCAGCCCGCTGAACGCGAGCAGCAGCATCGACAGCGCCTTGCGGATGAGCAGCGGGCCGAACAGCTCGACCGCGTTGAACATCTCGATGAAGTAGATGCAGACGGCGAGGACGCCGCACCAGAAGGCGACCGTCATCCCCCCGAAGAAGGCGAAGACGAGGCGCCGGCCCCGGTCGGCGCGCTTCCAGGTGTTGACCGCGCCCCGCCACCGGGGACGCATGAGGAAGGCCAGCGACGGCGCCGCGGCGGTGCTCAGCTCAGTCGCCCCGGGTGTCGCCGGCGTCCGACAGGCCCTCGGACCGCTCGTTCTTGCGGATCGTCTCCCGCACGTAGCTCCGCAGGATCTTGTTCCGCTTGGCGCCCCCCAGCAGCGTCTTGACGTCCTCGTAGACGGTCGGATCGGCGATCAGCGCCCCGAGCGTCCCCTGCCCGTCCTTGATGGAGCCGGTGATGTCCTTGATGTCGGCCGACGCGTCGGTGAGGTTGGCGACGAGGTTCTGCCCCTCGTCGGTGTAGATCAGCGAGTGGAGCGTGCCGTCCCCCTCGGTGATCGCCAGCACGACGCCGTCGATGTCCTCCACCGTCTTGTCCAGCGTCGCGACGAGGTCGCTGATCTGGTCCTCGTAGATCAGCGCGTGGAGCGTGCCGTCGCCCGTCTTGATCTCCTCGGTGAGCACGGCGACGTCCTCGGTCACGTCGTCCAGGTTCGCCAGCGCCGACTTCAGCCGCGCGCCCGCCGCCTCGTCGTAGACCAGCGCGTGGATCATCCCCTTGCCCGTCTCCACCTCGGCGAGGATGTTCCGCACCGACGCGAGGATCTCGACCAGCGACTTCGACGCGCTGTCCCCCTCCTCGCCCTCCAGCGCGACCTTCAGCGACTCGGTGATGTCGAGGACGTTCTGCTTGATCTCGGGCACCCCCGCCATCAGGTCCTGCGGGTCCTTGCTCTTGATCCAGTCGTCGTACTTCAGCGCCGGCTCGCCCTTGCTGCCGATCGACAGCGAGATGTACTTGTCGCCGAGGACGCCCTGGGTGTTGATCTCGGCGATCGAGTCCTTCCGGATCCGCTCCTGGAACCGCTCGGCGACGCGCATGTGGACGTAGATCTGCTTCTCCCCCACGTCCGCGGGGAACTCGATCGACGTCACGATGCCGACGTCCATCCCCGCCAGCCGGACCGCCGCTCCGTCGCGCAGCCCGCTGATGTCCGCGAAGGACGCGTGGAGGACGTAGTTCCGCTCGAAGAGGTTCTCCTCGGAGCCGAGCGCGATCATCACGAAGACGAACATCGCGATGCCCATCATCACGAAGAGACCGACCTTGATCTCGAGTCCTCGATCGCGTTCCATCTCTGCCCCGCGGAAGTGTCGCAGGGTAGCATCCCGCCATGCGCCCCGGTCATTCCCTCCCCCTCCTGTTCGTGCTCCTCCTGCTCGGCTGCCCGCCGGCGGGCCGAGGCGGTGGCGGCGGACCCGGCGGGTCCGTGATCTGGGAGGAGGAGAGCGACGCCGACAACGACTTCCCGACGGACGCCGAGCCCGTCTCGGTGGAGTGGACCGACCGCCTCGTCATCCGGGGCGACATGAGCGACTGCGGCTACGACGCCGACGAGTCGTGGCCGTGGACGGGCGACGAGGACAACTACCGGGTCGAGGTCCCCGAGGACGGCTACATCGACGTCCTCCTGACCTGGGAGCACGGCTCCGACCTCGACCTCCTCGTCTGGTTCGAGCCCCCCGGCGGCGTCGGCACCGTCTCCCCCGACGAGCAGCTCACCTTCGCCGACGACGACGGCGTCATCGAGTACCTGTTCGACGACCCCTACGACCGCGGCGACGACTTCGTCCTGACCGTGCTGTGCGCCTCGGGACCGGGGGGGGACTACGAGCTGACCGTCAACTGGGAGTCCTAGGGGAGCGCCCGGTCAGGGCGCGGGGGCGCAGGGCCTCCGCCAGCGGGACGGTTCGACCGCCCGGGGCGTCGGCTCCAGCGGCACCTCGAGGTAGTCCGCGAGCACCTCGTCGGCCGTCCCCCGACCGATCCAGAGCCGTCCGCGCCGCTCCACCGTCGCTCCCGGGGCGACGTCGCCGAAGCGGGGCCGGCTGTGCACGCAGACGCCGGGGCCGAGGGCGTTCCCTCCCGATCCCGTCGAGCCGGCGAACGCGTTGGCGAGCACCCACCGCTCGTCCGCCGAGGTCAGCACCGTCAGCGGGTGGGTGACCCGATCGGTCTCGACGTACAGCGGATCACCGCTGTCCACGGGCTCGCGGAGCGGCACCATGCCGTCCCCCCGGGCCACGAAGGTGCGGGCGTGGCCGGACTCGGGGAAGGGCCGGGCGGGGTCGGTCTCCAGGCAGATCAGCGCCTCCACCCCGGGGAGGGTCTCCGCCCCGACGTTGGTCACCGCGAGCGTTGCGTCGAGGCCGTCGGGGCGACCGAGCAGCGTCCCCGTCACGCGAACGAGCTCGTTCGAGGCGACGAAGCCGACGCCGCCCTCGATCGGCTCGTAGGCAGGGACGAGCGGACCGCCGAACTGGTCGAGGGGGCCGGCCTCGGACCGGAGCCACTCCGGGAACCCCAGGGCGATCGACCCCGCGGGCCACTCGGGCGCCTCCAGCGTCAACTCCGTCCACCGGTCGCTGTCCGCCGACGTCCCCGCCACGACCCCGACGACCTCGCGACCCGCGACCCGCCGGGGGTGCGGGGGGACCCCCTCGATCGTCACCACCCCCCACGACCGGAAGGCGCCGGTGCGGACCTCGAAGCCCCCCTCGCCGGCGACGCAGGCCAGCGTCCGCGACGTCCCCGCGAACGGCTCGAGGAGGGCGGCCCGGCAGCCCGCGAAGTCCCCGTCGCGGAAAGCGTCCGCCCGAAGCGTCCCCGCCTCGGCGGCGCCGGGCGCGAACAGGTGATGCACCAGCCGCCCCGTCCCCGGATCCTCGAACCGCCGCACCGCACGGACGCCGGCGACGTCGAGGTCGATCCCGAACGCGGCGGCGGCCGCCGAGCCGGGCTCGAGGGCGGCGACGTCGAGGACCGTGCGGGCGGCCGCGAGCTCGTCGACGACGGCCCGACCCGTCGGCGAGAGCCCTCCCCCGAACGCGACCAGCGGCGCCCGGTCGAGCCGCTCCCGGAGGACGTTCGGCCACGAGGGCACCACGACGTCCGGGGGGACGCGGAGCGAGTCCAGCCGGGCCCTCGCCGCGACGAGGTCGGGCAGCGGGGTCCGCTCCGGATCCACGACCAGCGCGACGGCCGGGCGGGGCTCCCCGACGAGGCCGGCGTCCCTCCGGAGGAGGCGCAGCGCCCGCTCCAGATCCTCGTCCGGCTCCGCCCCCAGCTCGAGCACCACGCCCGCCACGATCAGCTCGGCGAGCGCGTCGGGGGCGCCGGCGAACAGCCCCGCGTCGATGACCAGGCGACCGCCGTCGGACCGCAGCAGCTCGGCGATCAGCCGCAGGGCCGGGGCGTCCGCCGCCGTCACCCCGCGGAGCCGCAGCAGGGTCGCGTGCCCCGGTCGCCACTTCGCCTCGGGAGCGTCGGCGCGCAGCACGGGCCAGGGGATCGAGTCCAGGGTCGCGTCGACGCCGAGGTGGAAGGGGGCGTCCCGGTGCGAGGCCGCCACGCGGGCCGCGCACAGCGCCTCGGGATCGCCCGCCGCCTCCGCCGCGGGGACGAACACGACCGACGCCCCCGCCCGCGCGCGGCGATCGATCGCGGCGAAGAGGTCCCCGCGCGCCAGCTCGATCGCGCCCCGCGTCAGCGTGGCCGCGTAGCCGAGCCCGCCGTCGGCCAACGGGACCTCGCACACCTCCCCTCGGTCCGTCTCCTGGAGCGTGGTCAGCGGTCCGGCGCCGGCGACCGTGGCGAGGACGGCGGCGGGGCCGGGGAAGTCGTCCGTCGAGCCGCCGAACAGCTGCGTCCAGCGCCGTCCCCGTCCCTCGTACGCGAGCCCGTCGGGGGTGTCGGCCCGCACGCAGCGAGGGCGCCCCGCCGGCGCAGCGGGGACCCGGGCCGGCGCGGGCGTCGCGACCTCGGGCGTCGCCGGCGCCGCGACCTCGGGCGTCGGGACCTCGGAGGTCGGCGCCGGCTCCCCCCCGCAGGCCACCAAGACCAGCAGGAAGACCGCGCTACATGCGCTCCGGAGCACCGATCCCCAGCAGGTCCAGCCCGAAAACCAGCATCTTCTGCGTCAGAAGCGTCAGGTTCAGGCGCGAGATTTGCACGTCCCGCTCCGGTTCCTTCAGGACGGGGCACGCCTGGTACCAGGAGTGGTACTTGCTCGCGACCTCGTACAGCCACGACGCCAGCGTGTTCGGCTTGCCCTGCACGAACGCGGCCTCGACGGCGCCCCCGAAGTCCATCAGGTGGAGCAGCAGGTCGCGCTCGAGGTCGTCCCGCAGCGCGAGGGTCGCCCCGCCGTCCGGCTCGAGCCCCGCCGCCGCCGCCTTCTTCAGCAGCGACGACGTCCGCGCCGACGTGTACTGCAGGTACGGCGCCGTGTTCCCCTCGAAGGCCAGCATCTTGTCCCAGCTGAAGACGATGTTGCTGACGGGGTTGTTGGACAGGTCGGCGTACTTGATCGCGCCGAGGCCCAGCATCTCCGCGAGCTCGTCCTTCTCGGCGTCGGTGAACTCGCCCTCGGGGAGCCGCTCGTCGAGCAGCGCGCGGGCGCGGCGGTGGGCCTCGTCGAGGAGCTCCTCCAGGGGGATGGCGTTGCCCGAGCGGGTGCTCAGCGACCCCTCGGGGCTGCTCATGATCCCGAACATCACGTGCGACAGCTCGGTGGTCACGCCCATGTCGCGGACCGTCGCGAAGACCTTCTCGAAGTGCGGCCGCTGGCGCGAGTCGGTCACGTAGATCACGCGGACGGGGGCCCAGGTCTGCTCCCGGAAGAACACCGTGGCGAGGTCGGTGGTGGCGTACGTCGCGGCTCCGTCCTGCTTCCGCACGACCATCTTCTCGTCGCCGAAGGGGACCGCCAGCGCGCCGCCCTCGATCTCGACCGCCCGCCCCTCCTCCGCCATCCGGTCGACCAGCGGCCCGAGCTGGTCGTTGTAGTGCGACTCGCCGTAGGTGACGTCGAACTCCACCCCCATCCGGTCGTAGATCGTGTCGAACAGGTGCCGGCTCGCCTCGATGAACTTCCGCCACAGCGCGCGGTTCCGCTCGTCCCCGGCCTGGAGCTTGGCGAGCTCCGCCTTGGCCGCGTCCTGCAGCGACGGGTCGGCCTCCTTCTCGGCCTGGAACTTGACGTAGATGCGCTCCAGCTCGCCGACGGGGTCCCGCTCGTAGGCGGCCTCGTCCAGCCAGTGGTCCCACGCGTAGATGATCTGGCCGAACTGCGTCCCCCAGTCGCCGATGTGGTTGTCGGCGATGACGCGGTAGCCGAGGGCGCGGCCGATGCGGGCGAGGGCGTCGCCGATGATCGTCGATCGGGTGTGGCCGACGTGCATCCGCTTGGCGACGTTCGGCGAGCTGTAGTCGATGACGACGTGCTCGCCGTTGGCCTGGGGGATCCCGAGGCTGGGCGACGCGAGCAGCGACGACAGGTAGCCCTGGAGCGCCTCGTCGGACAGCCGGAAGCCGATGAAGCCGGGGCCGCTGACGTCGGGCGCCTCGGTCAGGCCGCCGAGCCGGGGGGTGAGCTGGGCGACGAGGTCGGCGGCGATGTCGCGGGGGGCGCGCCGGAGGACCTTGGCGAGCTGCATCGCGGCGGCGGTCTGGTAGTCCGACGACAGCCCCGCCTTGCTGCGATCGACCTTGAGCGCGGGCGGGGTCGCGTCCGGCGGGATCATCTCCGCGACCGTGTTCTCGACGACGGCGCGGAGGGTCTGCTGGGCGGGCTGGGGAGCGGACATGCGCCCGTTGACCTAGTCGGTCCCGCGGCCCGAGTCAATCGAACGTCCCCTGCTACCCTCGCGGCATGCGCCTGACGGTCGTCTTGAGGGGGGCGGGGCTCGCGTGCTGCGTCGCCCTGGCGCTCGCGCTGGCGGGGTGCCCGGACGAGCGGCCGGGGAGGGGCGACGACGACGTCGGGGCGGACGACGACGACACGGTCGCGGGCGACGACGACGACGCGACCTCCGACGACGACGACGCGAGCGGCGACGACGACGACGCGACCGCGCTCGACGGCGACGGTGACGGCCACCCGGCGGACGTCGACTGCGACGACGCCGACCCCGACACGTACCCCGGCGCCCCCGAGCTGTGCGACGGCCTCGACAACGACTGCGACCCCGACACCACCGCCGAAGGGGGCGAGGACGACCTCGACGGGGACGGCTTCCGGGGCTGCGCGGAGTGCGACGACCTCGACGCGGGGGTCTTCCCCGG
The DNA here is from genome assembly GCA_964344575.1 of uncultured Rickettsiales bacterium. Taxonomy (GTDB): domain Bacteria; phylum Myxococcota_A; class UBA796; order UBA9615; family UBA9615; genus JAAESI01. The sequence goes on from CAYFOA010000253.1 coordinate 10,476, forward strand.
CGCCGTCGAGGTGTGCGACGGCCTCGACGGCGACTGCGACCCCGCCACCGAGGCCGATGGGGGCGAGGACGACGCCGACGCCGACGGGGCGCTCGCGTGCGAAGACTGCGACGACGGCGACGCCACCTCGTTCCCCGGCGCTCCCGAGCTGTGCGACGGCCTCGACAACGACTGCAACCCCACCACCGACGCCTCCGGCGGCGAGGTCGACAGCGACGGCGACGGCTACCTCGGCTGCGGCGACTGCGACGACGCCGACGCCGACGTCTCCCCCGCCGCGGTCGAGGCCTGCAACGGGGTCGACGACGACTGCGATCCCGCGACGTCCGCCGGCGACGGCGAGGGCGACAGCGACGGCGACGGCGCCATCGACTGCGCCGACTGCGACGACGCCGACCCCGCCACGTTCCCCGGCGCCCCCGAGGTCTGCGACGGCGACGACAACGACTGCGACCCCGCCACCGAGGCGGCCCCCGGCGAGACCGACGGCGACGGCGACGGCGTGATCGCCTGCGCCGACTGCGACGACGCCGACCCGCTCAACTACCCCAGCGGCTTCGAGGCCTGCGACGGCCAGGACAACGACTGCGACGGCTCCCCCGGTCCCGCCGAGATCGACGACGACGGCGACGGCGTGACCGAGTGCGACGGCGAC
>CAYFOA010000254.1:0-11085 GCA_964344575.1 uncultured Rickettsiales bacterium
GGACCTTCACACGGTGGAGGTGGAGGACATCTCCATCTCCGCAGAGGTCATACAACTCATCGGGACAAGCAGAAGGCTGCGAGGCACGCAGACACACGGGCGGCGGCCCGCGGCGGTCGGGTAGGGTGCGGCGATGCGCCTCGCCCCGTTGCTCGTCGCCCTGTCGCTGGTCGTCCCCGCCACCGCGTTCGCCGACGGCGACCAGGAGCACGGCACCATCTACAACCAGCTCCTCCCGGGCGGCGGCGTCGTCTCCGAGGGGCTGGGGCTGGCCCGCCGCTACGGCGCGCCGGAGGTCGGGACGATGGAGATCGCCGGCGTCCCGCCCGAGGCCGAGGTCGTCCAGGCGTACCTCTACTGGGTGATCATCGCCGGGTACGACGACACCGTGATCGTCACCGAGCAGGCCACGGGGGAGACCGACGAGTTCGTGGGGACCCACATCGGCACGACCGCCGACACCTGCTGGGGGATGGGCGACAACCACGTCTACCGCGCCGCCGTCCGCGACATCGTCAACAGCAACGGCGTCTACGAGGTGACGGGGTTCGAGTACACGCCCGGGGTGACCGACAACCAGGGCTTCACGATCGTCGTCATCTACCGCGTCAGCAGCTCGCTGGAGGTGACCCGGGTGACCGTCAACGACGGCGCCATCTACGGCGGGAACGGCTACACCCCGGTGACGTCGACGGCGACGTGGGACGAGCCCATCGGCGAGCCGATCAGCCGCATCCGCGCCCACTACACCGTCGGCGACGCGCAGTACGTCTCGTGGGGCGGGCCCGGCGGCGACGACGGGAGCACGCGGTTCAACGGCGTCGAGATCGCGGTCGACAACTGGGAAGGGAACGGCTGCGACGACCCGTCCGGCTGCGCGTCCCCCGTCCCCGGCGGCGACGGCGCGATGTGGGACGACGACACCTTCGACCTCATCGCGATGGGCTTCGGCGACATCGTCTCGCCCGGGGACACGTCGGTCAGCGCCTCGATCGCCGACCCCCAGGGGGCCGACTGCCTCGTGTTCGCGTCGTTCATCGCCGAGATCACGTACCCCAACAAGTGCCCCGACCAGGACGTCGACTTCTTCACGATCTGCGACGGCGACTGCGACGACCTCGACGCGACCGTCTACCCCGGCGCGCCGGAGCTGGACGACGGCAAGGACAACGACTGCAACGGCATCGTGGACGACCTCCCCAAGGGCGACGACGACGACGACGACGACGACGCGTCCGGGGACGACGACGACGACGACGACGACGACGACAGCGCCGGGGACGACGACGACGACGACGGCGGCGGGGGCGGACGGCGCAGCGTCGGCTGCACCTGCGACGCGTCGGGCGGCGATGTGGGTTCCCTCGCACACCTCGCGGGGCTGGCCTTGCTAGCGTGCCTGGCATGCGCCCGCCGATCCCGCTCCTCGCTGCCGCTGCCCTGACCCTCACGTTCGTCGCCGCGTCCCCCGCGAGCGCGGCCACGAACTGCCTCGGCGAGGCGGCGATCAAGCCCGTGATGCGGCACACGTTGGGCCTCAAGTACGGCGACTGGGGGCTCGAGCACCAGATGAAGGTCGGCGCCTGCGTCCCCCTGATCAAGGGCAAGGGGCGGCTGACGGACCTCTCCTTCGTGGAGGCCGGGTTCGCGTCGTGGACGAGCCCGATCTACTTCATGCCCGGCGGCTACCTCAGCGTCGCCCCGCTGAGCTTCCTCCAGCTCCACGTCGAGGCCGCGCCGATCCTGTACTGGAACATCCCCGTCGACGCCGCCGGCTACTACCCCCTGGCGACCCACGAGTCGGACTACACCAAGGACAGCCTCCCCGCCGACGAGGGGACCGGCGCGACGGGCGGCTTCTTCCGGTTCGGGCCGACGCTCCAGCTGGCGTTCGACCTGAGCCCCAAGGTCCGCCTCATCGTCATCGACGCCTTCCGCGCGGAGCACTGGCTCCTGGGGGAAGCGGAGGTCTACTTCCACAACCGGAACGACATCCCCGCGTCCAACCGCGACTGGTTCCTCGACAACGTCGCGCTGGTGCTGGTCGGTGTCCGCGTCCACCGCAACGCCGAGCTCCGGCTCGGGGTCAACGACCACCTCCAGATGAACCTGTCGGCGATGCAGAAGTCGAACATGCTCCGGGGGGTCGCGATGATCAGCATGGAGCGGGTCGGCCGGCTGCGGGACCTGACCCCGATCCTGACGATGGGGATCCGGACGAACCACCCCGTCCGGCAGTGGCACTTCAACTTCATCGCGGCCGTCTCGTTCGCCGTCGATCTCTCGAACGGGTAGCTCGTACCACGCAATCTGATCGGCTTTTTGGTAAGAAGCGCGGCGGGCGGTGGTAGAAACCTGATGAGCCTGGGGGCCAGGAAGGAGCCGGGAGTCGCGCGAGCCGCGCGGCCGCAATTCACTGTCGCCCCTCAGCCTGACAGTCCTGCAGTAGCCATCTCCATCCCTCCTCCGTGGAGCCGCGGAGGGTGGAGGAGGGCGTGGGACATCACGTCGTCCGGTTCGGGTGTCGGTCTTCGGACTTGCACCCACCCCCCCGCCGGGCGATGCGAACCACCGCCCCCAGGCCTGCGTCCTCCTTCACCCTCGACGTCTTCGCGCGGGTGGTCTAGGCGATGAACGCTGCCGCTGCAGCGAGGTCCGACAGCAACCCCCCACGCGGATGACCGGCCAGGTAGCTCTGCTCCCACGGCGGCGTGAAGCGGCTCGTCACGAGCCCCACGCGCGCCCCGAGGTGCAGCGGGAGGGCCAGATCCAGCTCGAAGATGTCGCCCACGACGGTCACGTCCGACCAGTCGGCGCCGGCCTCCGCGCGGAGCTCGTCGAGCACCGCGTGGTACTTGCGCCGCCGCAGCAGGACCGGCCGGTCGAGGCCGGGGAGGCTCATCGCCTCGGGGACGTCGGTCCAGGCCTCGTCGATGACGTACTTCTTGCCGAAGCCGTGGACCCGCTCGACGAGCCAGTCGAGGCTGCCGGGCCGGCCCGCCTGCTCGGCGAGGGTCCGGACCTTGTGCTGGACGGGCTTCGTCGCCGAGTTGGTCACGATCCAGGACGGCGTGCCCTCGAGGCTCGCGAGGAGCTCGTAGGCGCCGGGCCGGAAGTCGATCCCGGACTTCGGGTAGTTGTACTTGTAGAGGATGCCGTCGAGGAGGCGGCTCCGGTCGTCGTCGTTCCCGAAGACGCCGCACCGGTCGAAGACCATGCGCGCGACCGGCATGATCCGGAGGTAGGGGTCGACGGACGCGGGGGCCACGATGCGCCCCCCGAACATCCACCCGTACTCCCCCCCGGCCGCGAGGATCGTCTGCTCGAACTCGTCCGCCATGGCGGCGATCTCGTCGCGCGGGCGGCCGGTGAGGGCGGTCAGATCATCGAGGTAGCCGTCGCGGAAGGGCTTCCCCTCCAGCTCGGCGTCGGTGAGGGTCCCGTCGAAGTCGAGGACCAGCACGCGAGGCTTACTCGGTGGTCAGCCCGCAGGCGGCGGCCTTGGAGTCGACGGTCGACTGCTGCGCCTCGTCGAAGCCGAGGGAGTCGCCGATCCAGCCCGACCCGTCGAGGCCGTAGATGGTGCGGACGCCGTACGTCCACTTGCTGCGGCAGCCGGAGTCGATGACCTGCCAGACGTCGCACGGGACGGCGGAGATCTCGGAGCTGCTGTCGACCGCGCCGCTGCCGTTGGCGTCGTAGTTGGCGACCATGATGATCTTGACCGCGGCGTCCCACGTGGAGCTGCCCGCGTCGGGGATCAGCTTGATGGCGGCGGCGGGGCTGCCCGCGGCGACGGCGACGTCGGCCGGCTCGGCCGGCGCGGGGATGTCGATGCCGCTGATGTCGTAGGAGTAGGTGTCGTACGTCTCCTGGCTGCCGAGCCAGATGAACCCGCCGATGGCGGCGCCGCAGAGGCAGAGCAGGAGGCAGCCGCCGGCGATCCCGCCGACGATGAGGGGCGTATTGTTCTTCTTCTTGGCCATGTTCGGGCGTCTCCTCCCCCTACGGGGGAACGGCACCTTACGGTGCGTCGAGGATGACGTCCAGCGCGCGCTGACGAGCGTCCTCGGGGACCGGCCCGGTTCCCAGGTGTACCCACGTCGTCAGGGGCGCGCCGTCGTCGTCCAGGAACTGGAGACCGTCGACCAGTTGGCCGTTCGGACCCTCCAGCATGAACTCGCCGGTCCCGTACCCGTAGACCCCGCGGATCCGATCGAGTTCCGCGGAACTTTCGTCCCTGCGGTGGCAGTCGTCGCAGGGGCGCGCCGCCTTGCGGACGGTGTGCTGGAAGAAGGGCATGAAGCCGATGTTGGCGTCGAACCCGTGGGCCTCCCGGAACTCGCCCACGGCGGTGATGCGGTCCGGATCGGGGTCCGCGTCGACGCCGAGGACGACCTCGTCGGCGTGGCCGAACTCCTCGCTGCCGATGACCGACATCTGGACCTGCTGGGACGGGTGGACCGTCTGGACGCGGCCGTCGTCGGCCTGGCCGAGGAGGAGGTGGTCCAGGGTGAAGTACTTGCGTGACCCGCGCGTCAGGCCGGGCGTGGCCAGGCCGGTCTGGAAGTCGACCTGGTCGATCCGCATGTCGAGGCTGACGTGGCAGCCGATGCAGTACTCGTTCTGCGGCGTGTGGCAGGTGTCGCAGGTGAGGCTGTCGGTGTGGGACCAGTCGTCGGCGTCGGGGGCCATCGAGGCGTGCATGCGGTCGCTGCCGGCGCCGGCGGCGAGGATGTCGGCGACCTGGGGGACCTCGACGACCGCGCCGTCCATCCGGCGGGTCAGGACGACCGCCCCGGCGTCGTTCAGGCTGAGCTGGTCGAGGACGTTCTCCTTGCGCGACGCGTAGAACCGGCCGTCGGCGCGGCGGGCGGCGCGCTCGCGGACGGTGCCGTGGCAGTCCTCGCAGCGGATGGAGACCTGCTGCTTGGACGTGGACCACATGACGCCGTCGCCGTGGACGTCGCTGCCGACGTGGCAGTCCGCGCACACCATCCCGTCGAGGACGCCGTCGCCGTCGGGGTCGGCGTGGACGTCCGCGGGCGTCTCGTCGAAGTCGTTCGTCGAGTCCTCGTCCGTGTAGTAGTAGGGCGGGGCGTGGCCGTAGAGCGTCCGCTGGATGGGGACGGCGTTCGGCGGCTCCTGGTCCGAGCTGAACCCGCCCTCCCGGATGCCCCGGTAGAGCAGCCCGATGCGCCCCCCCTGGAAGTGGCAGGTGGCGCACTGCTCCGTCGGGATCGCGTTGGTGAGGACGTGCTCCTTGGGGTGCGGGGGGGAGCCGCGGGGGAGGGTCGGGTCGGCGCCCTGGTAGGTGCCGCCGGTGTCGTAGACCATGTGGCAGGAGGTGCAGCCGGAGCTCCGGTAGAGGCCGTCGGAGTTGTTCCGGGGGAACCCGCCCTGGTGGCACGTGTTGCAGTTCTTGGACAGGTAGTGGCGCCACGCGAACTCGAGGAGGTCTTCCTCGGGGAGGTCCTCCTGACCGAACAGGGCGTGGGCCTCCTCGGCGGTCGGGGGGCGTATGACGTCGACGTCGCAGATGGCGCCGGGGGGCGGCGGGTCGTCGGGGTCGTCGCAGTTCTCGGGGAGCTCGGGCGGCTCGAACGACGCCCACGAGCCGTCGCGGTCGTCCTGCAGCCCGGCGAGGAACCACGACGGCCAGTAGTGGCCCGCGTTGGTCGCCATCACGGACAGGGGCATGGTGGCGGCGTGGTCGGGGTGGCAGATGCCGCACGTCTCGTCGAGGACGCGGATGTCGCCGGGGTTGATGAACTTGAGGTAGTCGCGGTCCAGCGCGTCGAGCTGGTCGGGGGCGAAGTCGCGGATGAAGCCGTCGGGGGCGGGGGGGAGCGCGTCGCCGCGGATGTCCGCCCAGTCCTCGGGGACGGCGACGTGGGCGCGCTTCTTGAGGGTGCGGGTGCCGTCGCCGCCGTGGCAGGTGGTGCACCGGCCGGCGTCGACGTACGGCGTGTGGGCGGCCTCGATGGGGTCGTGGCAGGTCGTGCAGCCGTCGGGGTGGCCGGGTTGGCCCCAGGACGGGCAGCCGGACAGGAGGGCGGCGGCCGCCGCGAGGGCGACGAGGAGGGGGAGCGTCCGCGTCATCAGCCGCCGGAGTCGGGGAGGGTGTTCGGGTGCAAGGTCAGCCGCCGTAGTCGATCGTGACGTTCTGGGAGCCGGTCGCCTCGGTGCCGTCGGTGTCGGTGACGGTCACGCGGAGCTCGACGACGGTGCCGTTCAGCTCCAGGAGGTCGTCGTTGGTGACGTAGGTGTCGGGGTCGAGGCCGACGACCTGGCCGTGGATGCGGCCGCCCTCGGAGTCGGACTGGCAGACGAGCTGGAGCCCGGTGGACAGGAAGGTCCCCTCCTCGGAGCCGTCGATGTAGACGTCGAGGGTGGCGTCGGCGGAGTTGGCGAGCTCGGTCTGCAGGCCGGTGGTGCCGATGATGACGGGGACGCCGAAGCCGCCCTGGGGGGCGGGCTCGAGGCCGACGGGCTCGTTCTCCTCGTAGATCTCGAAGAGGTCACCCTGGCCGCGGCCGAGCGTGACGGTGGGGTTGTCGGACGGCTCGCAGTGGTTGCACGCGGGCAGGAGCAGGGCCGCCGCCAGGGTCAGGAGGGGGAGCGTTCGCGGGAGCATGGCCGGCATGGCGTGCAAATGTAGCGCCGACGCCGGGGGGCGTGGGGTCGATCGGGATCAACCGGCGGGTCGATCAGCGGAAGCGGAGGCGCCACGCGGAGCCGAAGAGGCCCCTCTTCGTCTTGCGGGGGCGGTCCTCGCCGGCGACGGTGCTCTGCGTCGACGCGCGCTGGAGGGTCGGGCCGGAGAGGCTGCGGTAGGCGCTGTCGTCGTCGTCGCCGGAGTAGGGCTCGACCTCGCCGCAGTTGACGACGTCGAACGCGGTGGTCTCGCCGTTGAAGGTGATCGAGCCGGCGACCGAGGTCTCGGAGTAGTCGCTGACGGTCAGGCTGTCGTCCGCGTCGCTGTAGTCGTCGTAGGAGTAGATGTAGGTGCAGCGGAGGCCCTCGTAGTCGGACTTGTAGCCCTTGTAGCAGTCGCCGCTGTAGCCCCACTCGTAGTCCCCCTCCCAGCCGATGTCGTCGCCGCGGATGAGGAACGCGACGAGCCAGTTCTGGTCGGTGTCGTAGAAGTAGCCGCCGTCGTAGAGGTCGAGGCAGTCGAAGCCGGACTCGAGCGGGAGGTAGATCCGCCCGTAGGCGTAGCCGTAGGCGGTGACGTCCGTGTAGACGAAGAGGCCGGGCTCGGCGGGCGCGGCGTCGTCGTCGTCCCCGGCGGCGTCGTCGTCGTCTCCGGACGCGTCGTCGTCGTCCCCGGCGGCGTCGTCGTCGTCTCCGGCCCCGTCGTCGTCGTCGGCGGCGTCGTCGTCGTCGCAGTCGCCGCCTCCGCTGCGGGGGGTGGGGCAGGCGACGAGGGCGAGGAGCGCGAGGAGCGCGAGGACGAGTCCAAGGGTGCGGTGCATGCGGTTCTCCCCCGGGGGTCCTCCCCCGTCTCCGCAGCAGACCACGTCCGCGCCCGCCCCGCAAAGGCGACCTGGCGACCTAGGATGGGGGGATGCGGATGCCCGTGACGGTGCACCGGCTGTCCAACGGGACGGCGGTCTGGATCTCGCCGAACGACCAGGAGGCGCGGTTCGCGGCGCGGGTGGTGGTGCGGGCGGGGTCGGCGATGGATCCGCGGGACCAGACGGGGGTCGCGCACCAGCTCGAGCACGTGGTGATGAACAAGGGCGGGGCGACGCTCCGGCGGGGGGAGCTGAAGGCGGTGTACGGGCGGCTGGGGGCGAAGTCGCTGAACGCGTACACGGGGACGGACCGGACGTCGTACTTGGTGGACCTGCCGGCCGGGCGGCTGGGGGCGTGGGCGGCGATCGAGGCGGACCGGCTGCGGGGGATCGTGCTGGACGACGGGTTCGACTCGGAGATGGAGGTGATCCGCGAGGAGAAGCGGCGGGCGCTGGACGATCCGGGGCGGGCGCTGAGGGAGGCGCACGCGCGGGCGCTGTTCGCGGGGCACCCGTACGGGGTGCCGATCCTGGGGGAGCCGGAGCACCTGGCGCGGCCGTCACGGGAGGCGCTGGGGGAGTTCCACCGGCGGTGGTACCGGCCCTCGGAGGTGGCGCTGGTGATCGCGGGGGACGTGGACGTGGACGCTGCGGTGGCGATTCTGGAGGAGGCTTTCGGCGGGATCGGGGAGCCTCCTCGAGAACGAGATCGAGAACGAGAACCGGAGCGCGTGACGCGCGAGAGGTCGCGTGACGCCGAAGGCGGCGCGTCCGCAGGATGGGCGCCAGGACGGCGCCCACAACGAGATCGAGAACGAGTGACCGTGGTTCACAGGGGGCCCCCCGCCCTCCGCCTCGGCTGGCGCACGGTCGACGCGACGCACCCCGATCGGGACGCGCTGCGGCTGGTGACGCTGGCCCTCAGCAACGGCCTGTGGGGGCTCCTCGATCGGAACCTCGTGCAGGCGCAGCGGGTGCGGGGGGCGCAGGCGAACGGCTGGTCGGGGCGGTTCGGGGGGATGTTCACCGTCGACGTCGCGCCCCGGGAGGGGCAGTCGCCGGCCGACGCCGAGGCGGCGGCGCGGGGGGAGGTGCGGCGGCTGCTCGACGGCGACGGGCTCGACGCGAGCGAGCTGCGGGCGACGCTCCGGAACCTCGAGGTGGGGGAGCTGCGGGGGCTGGAGGACAACGCGTCGCGGGCGTCGCGGATGATGTCGGCGTTCGTGACGGGGCGGTCGTGGGCGGAGGTCGAGGGGACGCTGGACCGGATGCGGGCGCTGACGGTGGACGACGTGGTCGCGGCGGCGCGCCGGTACCTCGGCGACGAGCCGACGGTGGCGTGGCGGACGTCGGGGGAGCCGACGCTGCCGTCGATGGACGTCCCCCCCGTCGCGCCGGACGACCTCCCGCCGCGCACGTCGCCCCTGGCGACCCGGGTGTCCGCTTCGTCCCCGGCTGCCGCGGCGGCGCCGCAGGTCCTGCGCCGCGGCGCGGACTACACGATCCGGGGGCGGGGGGTCGGACCGGACGCCTCCCCGGCCGCGCCGGCGGAGTCCCCGGCCGCGCCGGCGGAGTCGCCGCCCGCGCCGGCGGAGTCAGCGGACGTTTCGTCCGCAAAACCGGGACAAAACGGACGCTGGGGAGCCTCAGCGGACGTTTCGTCCCGATTCCGGAGACAAAACCGGCGCTGGGCCCCGGGGACGGTGGTCATCCGGAACGCGAACCCGTTCTCGGACCTCAGCGCGGTGGGGATCCGGTGGCTGACGGGGACGGAGGCGGCGCGGGGGGAGGGGAGCGTGTTCGGGCTGTGGTCGCGGGCGGGGGTCGCGGGGGGGATGACGCGGACGGACGTGGCGGGGGCGACGTGGGCGCACGCGGCGGCGGTGAAGGCGTCGGTGGGGCGGTACCACACCGACCTCGCGATCCGGGCGCCGGCGGAGACGCTGGCGCAGGTGGTGTCGCTGGCGGCGACGCGGCTGGAGGCGCCGGACATGCCCCGCGAGGAGCGGGTCGCGCACGTGGACGACGTGATCGAGCGGCGCGCGCAGACGCGGGGGACGCGGGCGTTCGCGGCGCGGGCGCTCAAGGCCTACGCGCGGCGGGGCGAGGACAGCGCGATGCTGACGCGGAGGTTGACGGACGACGAGCTGCGGGCGCTCGTGGACATCGATCTGGGCGCGCGTACCGCGCCGTACCTCGCGCGCCCGGCCACGGTGGTCGCGACGGTGCCGGAGGGGTTCGACCTCGAGCGGGCGCTGGCCCCGCTGGCGCTCGCCGCGGCCGCCGGCGTCGGGCGGCCCTCCGCGGGAGTCCGCGCCGCCGGCCGGTCCTCCCCGGGGCGCGGGGCGGGTGTTGCCGGCGCCGGGGCCGCCGCCGGGAGCGGGGTTGGCGTCGATGCGTTCGGGGTCGGACCCGCCGCGCCGGCCCTCCACCCGCCGATCCGGTACGCGCGGCGTGACCGGCCGGCCGTGCTGCTCCTGCACCACCCCGCCGCGCAGGCGACGGTCGGCTTCCACCTCCCCGCGGGGCCGTGGCGGCGGGAGGGGCTGGCGGCGCGGCAGGTGTGGGCGGAGTACGTCTCCGGGGGGTCGGGGGCGCTCTTCCGGGAGATCCGGGAGCGGCGGGGGCTCGCCTACAGCGCCAAGGGGGGCCTCGCCTCGGGGTGGCGGGCCGGCGACGAGGACCTCGTGTGGGGGGAGGTGGCGTGCGACCCCGACAAGGTCCCCGAGGTCGCGCGGCTGCTGCGGGAGCTGCTCCCGTCGCCCCCGATGGACGACGACGCGATCGCCCGCGCCCGTGCCGCCGCCGTGACCAAGGCCGACGCCGGCCGCGTCAAGTTCCGCAACGTCGGCTGGACGATCGAGCGCTGGCGCCTGCGCGGCCTCCTCGACGAGGGCGATCCGCGGGTCGCCCTCCGGAGCGAGGTCCGCGCCGTCGACGTCGCCGCGGTCCGGGCCTGGTGCGACCCGCTGCGGGCCACGCCCGCGACGATCTCGGTCGTCGGCGACCTCCGCCGGATCGACCGCGCCGCCCTCGACGCCTGCGGGGAGATCCGCGAGGTCGCCCTCGACGAGCTCGTCGCGCCAGGAGCCGATCTGTCACGCAAACCGTGACAAATCGGCGGCTGGGGTCCGCCAGCGGCGATTCCGTCACGGTTTGCGTGACGAAATCGCCGCTGGCTTCGGCCCCGACCCGCGAACCCGGCCGGCCGCGCCGATGTTGCGAACCCGTCGCGCTGCGCTGGATCTCTCACGCGCGCGGGTGATCACCCTTGACCGGCTCGGTCCGGGTCACCTACGGTCCGCCGCCGTCGGGGGGACCGTCCGGAGAGCCCATGCCTGCCAGCCGCCGCCACCTCAGCGTCCTCGTCCTGCTCTTCCTCCTCGCCTTCGCGCTGGTCGCCGAGGGCTGCTTCCCGAGCTACCGCAGCTCGTCCCGCCGATCGTCCGGTGACGACGACGACGCCGCGTCGAACGACGACGACGCGGCCGGCGACGACGACGACGACGCGGCCGGGGACGACGACGACGACGACGACGACGACACCCTCCCCGAGGGCGACGAC
>CAYFOA010000255.1:0-11036 GCA_964344575.1 uncultured Rickettsiales bacterium
GTCGCCCTGGAAGAGGAAGGAGCCGAGGACGCTCCGCAGCCGCTGCTCGGTCAGGAGCGGGTCGATCCCGGAGACCGCCTGCAGCACCGTCTGCTCGCCGTCGAGCTCCTCGGCCTGCTCCTGGGCGAAGTAGGCCACGCGCACCCCCGGCCCGCGGGCGACGTGACCGGAGTCGGGGACGTCCCGGCGCTCGATCGCGCGCAGCAGCGTCGACTTGCCCGCGCCGTTGGGACCGACGAGGAGGATGCGCTCCGCCCGGTAGACCGACGCGTCCGCGCCCGTGAGCACGTGGACGTCGCCGTAGCTCCGGTGCAGGTCGCGCAGCTCGAGCATCGGCTCGCCCGACGGCGGGGCCTCGGGGAACCGGAGCGTCGTCGCGCGGTGCTCGACGGGCACCGGGATCGACGGCAGGCGGGCCAGCTTCTTCTGCCGGTCGTGGACCTGGGAGACCTTCGTCGGCTTGCCCTTGAAGCGGTTGATGAAGGCCTGGAGCCTCTCCCGCTCCTCCTCGCGCGCCGCCGCCGCCTCCTTGATCTGCTCGATCCGCAGCGCGCGGGCCTCGCAGTACGCGGTGTAGCCGCCCGCGTAGGACGTGAGCGCGCCGTCGTCGACCTCGACCGTGCGGCTCACGAGCCGGTCGAGGAAGTCGCGGTCGTGGCCGATCACGACGACGCCGCCGGGCCACCCCCGGAGCTCGTGCATCAGCCACGTGCGGGTCTCGATGTCGAGGTGGTTCGTGGGCTCGTCGAGGAGCAGGAACGTCGGACGTTCGAGGAGCAGGCGGGCCAGGGCGATGCGGACCCGCCAGCCGCCCGAGAAGGTGGCACACGGCCGCTCCCACGAGTCCCGCGCGAACCCCAGCCCCGACAGCACCCGCCCGCACGCCGCCTCCGCCTGCCAGCCGTCGCGCACGCGGAAGCGCTCCTGGAGCTCGTCGGCTTCGACGAGGAGCTGCGCCTGGCGGTCCGGGTCGGCCTCGCTGGCCGCCCGATCGAGCAGCTCCTCGGCCCGCCGCTGCAGCTTCAGCGTCGGCTCCATGGCCGCGAACGCCTCCTCCCAGAGCGTGCGCTGCGTGTCGACGACCTCCTCCTGGGCGAGGAACCCGAGGTCCTGACCGCGACCCAGGCGGACGGCGCCGCCGTCGGACTCGAGGCGACCCGAGGCGACCCGCAGCAGCGTCGTCTTCCCCGCGCCGTTCCGCCCGACGACGGCGACCCGCTCGCGGTCGTTGACCTCGAAGGTGGCCTTGTCGAGGAGGACCCGGTCGCCGAGCTGGACCGTGACGTCGGTCAGGCGCAGCACGGCGCTACAGGACCGACAGCCGCGTCGCGACCCGCCCCGCGAGCGTGTTGCTGAAAGCCTGCTCGACGACGACGTCGGCCACCTCGCCGACCAGCCGGGCAGGCCCCGGGAAGTTGACGATCCAGTGCTGGGAGACCCGCCCCGTCAGCCACGACGCGTCCTTCTTCGACGGGCCTTCGACGAGCACGGGGACGGTCCGGCCGACGTACGACGCCATGATCTCGGCGGTGATCTCCCGCTGCAGCGCCTGGACCTCCTGCAGCCGCGCGTCCTTCGCCGCCCGGGGGACGTCGTCGTCGAACTTGCGGAGCGCGTGCGTGTGCGGCCGCGGGTCGTAGCGGAAGCTGTAGATGAAGTCGTACCGGACCTCCTCCAGCAGGCTCAGCGTCTGCGCGTGCTCCTCGGCCGTCTCCCCCGGGAAGCCGACGATGATGTCCGTCGACAGCGCCAGGTCCGGCCGCGCCTCCCGCAGCGCCGCGACCAGCTCGAGGTACCGCTCCCGCGTGTGCTTCCGACGCATCCGCGACAGCATCGAGTCGGCGCCCGCCTGGACCGGGAGGTGGAAGTAGGAGACGAGCTTGGCGTTCGTCCGGAACTGCTCGATCAGGCCGTCGTCGAGGTCCCAGGGGTTCGACGTGGTGAACCGGATCCGCGCGATCCCCTCGACCTCCGCGACCCGCGCGACGAGCTCGTGGAAGGGGGGCTCGTCCGACCGCTTGAGCCCGTAGCTGTTGACGTTCTGCCCCAGCAGCGTGACCTCGCGGACGCCCGCGTCGGCCAGCCGCCGCACCTCGGCGACGACGTCGTCCGCCGCGCGCGAGACCTCCCGCCCCCGCGTGAAGGGGACGATGCAGAAGGAGCAGAGGTTGTCGCACCCCTTCTGGATGTTGACGAACGCCGTCACCTTGCGCGCGTCGCGGAACACCAGCTCGTTGGCGAAGGGGAAGTCGTTCCGGTCGAGCTGCTCGGTGGCGAGGACGCGGCGGCGCTTCTCCTGCACGTCCAGCAGGATGGCCGGCAGCCGCGTGATGGCGTCGGGGCCCATGACGAGGTCGACCCAGGGGAACCGCTGGAGCAGCCCGCCGGCCTCCTGCTGGGCGTAGCAGCCGGTCACCCCGAGCACGACGTCGCGGCGGGCGTCCTTGATCGGGCGGAACCGGCCGAGCAGCGAGCGGACCTTCTGCTCGGGCTTCTCGCGCACGGAGCAGGTGTTGATGAGGATGACGTCGGCGGCGTCGGGGTCGGCCGTGGGCGCGTAGCCCTCCTGCTCGAGCAGGCTGAGCATCTGCCCGGAGTCCTGCTCGTTCATCTGGCACCCGTAGGTGCGGATGTGGACCTTCTTGAGGTCGTCTACGACGCCCACTTCTCCGACTCGAAGTCGCTGACGTCGGTCTTGCGGTCGAAGCGCTTGACCAGGCCGCAGAGGGTGCGCCCGGAGCCGACCTCCAGCCACCGGTCGACGCCGTGGTCCGCCATCGCCTTCATGCCGTGGAGCCAGCGGACGGGCTTGGAGACCTGCAAGACGAGGTTGCGGCGAACGTCGTCGGGGGACGGGCCCTCGGTCCACGCGCCGGTCACGTTGGGGGCGTAGGGGACGTTCAACGGGGCGATGGCGACGTCCTTCAGGGCCTCGCCGAGGACCTCGCCGGCGCCGGACAGCAGCGAGCAGTGGAACGGGGCGCTGACGTTGAGCTGCTTGCCGATGCCGTTGTGCTCGCGGGCGAGCTCGACGGCGCGCTCGACGGCGGCGGTGTGGCCGGCGACGACGATCTGGCCGACGGTGTTGAAGCCGGCGGGCTCCAGCACCTCGTCGCCCTGCGTCGCGGCGGCGATCAGCGCGTCCAGCGGCTCCCCCTCGTCGATCCGGAGGATGGCGGCCATCGACCCGACCCCGAGGGGGACGGCGTCCTGCATGGCCTGGCCGCGCAGCCGCGTCAGCCGGACGGCGTCGGCGAAGTCGAGGGCACCGGCGCAGACCAGCGCGGAGTACTCGCCGAGGGAGTGGCCGGCGACGACGTCGGGGGTGAGCCCCTCGGCCTGGAGGACGCGCCAGTAGGCGACGGACACGGTCAGCAGCGCGGGCTGCGTGTTGGTCGTCTTCGTCAGCTCCTCGATGGGCCCCTTCAGGATGACGTCGGAGAGCTTCTCCCCGAGCGCCTCGTCGGCCTCGTCGAAGGTCTGCTGGACGAGGGCGGACCGACCGAGCCAGTCACCGCCCATGCCGACGGTCTGGGAGCCCTGTCCGGGGAAGATGTACGCGGTGCTCATGATTACTGCAGGACCTCGATGACGGTGCACGCGACGCCGAGGAGGCGGTGGTCCTCCTCCCCGCAGACGGCCTTGCGGTGGAGCGCCAGGTGCTGGGTTCCGATGTATCCGATCTCGTAGTCGACGTACCAGTGGACGTCGCCGCCGGTGGACTTCGCCTTCATGTCCATCGCCTCGAGCTCGCCGTTGACCCACAGGTCCGCGGCGGCGGTGCACCCCGAGGGGACCTCCGCGGAGGGCCCGAAGACGCCGACGGGGAGGCTGTCGGACTTGACCGTGGGCGGGGTCGGGGGCTGCATGGAGCCGCCGCTCTGCTTGGCCTTCGTCTTCGCGACGGAGCGGATGTAGAGGGGCTCGGTGCAGGGCTCGAAGTCGAGGCGCTGGAGCTCGCTGTAGGGGACGAACCGGTTGAGGCCGTCGGCAGCGGGGACGGCGGTGGCGCCGTCGAAGCCGTCCCACTGGAGGCGGCAGTCGGTGGTGATCGACGCGTCGTACTTCCGGTTCCCGGAGGACGCCTGGAAGGTCATGGTCTCGTTGCCGGTGCGGCTGCCCTTCAGGAGGTAGCGCTCGGCGTTGTTCGCGACGTACTTGGCGGTGACGGCGTCCCCGTCCCGCTCGAAGAGGATCCGCCACCGCCCGTTGACCCCGCTCTCGCCCTCGAGGCGCCCGTACCAGCCCTGCAGCTCGTCGAAGTTGAGCTCGCCGCAGCGGTGGTAGACGGTGACGACGGGGCCGCTGTCCTCGGTGCCGGTGGAGCACGCGGACAGGGCGAGGACGGCGACGAGCAGGAGGCCGAAGCGCGACATGCGCGGGCTTCTAGCAGGCGGCGCGGGCGCGCGCTACGGGGTCGTGGGGCGCTAGGGTTCGACGATGCATCCGCGCCTTCTGCTCCTGACGACGCTGTTCCTGGGCGGCTGCTGCATCCCTCCGCTGGGGGGCGGCGGCGGGGGCGTGGGGGGGACGGGACCCGCGGGGGGGCCGCCCGGGGGGCCGATCGTGCCGATCCCGACGCCGCCGGCGTACGTCCCTCCCCCGGTGACGGGGCCGGGCGGGGCGGTGGTCGATCCGGGGGGCGTGTGCCGGACGTCGCGGCGGCTCGAGGAGCGGGCGGGGCGGAACGAGGCGGCGCAGATCGACGGGGCCTACGAGCTGTTCGGGGAGCTCGCCGGCGGGGCAGTCGATCCGGTCGTCGGCGGGGTGCTGGTCTGCGATCTGCGGCTGCCGGGGACGCCCTGGTACAAGAGCCGGCCGGACATGCTCGCGCGGGTCCAGCTGGCCGGCGGTCCCGAGGCGCTCCTGCCGGGGCGCGACAACCGCGACGAGGTGGTGGTCACGATGCCGCTGACGTCTCTGAAGTCGGGCGACGCGATCCGGATCTCGGTGGAGGATCGGGACCTCTTCAACAAGAACGACCCCCTGGACTCGGCGACGGGCACGTACGCGGGCGTCTTCCCGTGGCTCGGCGTCGGCGGCGGCAAGGACCTGCACGTCATCTGTCAGCGCCAGGACCGGGCGACGACGGAGGCCGAGACGAACGCCCGGCTGCCGGGCGCGACGGCGGCGGTGGACGCGTACGACACGGCGGCGCAGACGGTCGACCGCGACGCCCCCGACTGGGGCGAGCCGGCGGAGCTGCGGGACACGGCGGAGGCGGAGGTCGAGACGCTGGCGGCGCGGATCGGCTGGACGGACACGCGGGTGGCGCAGCTGCGGCAGCGGCTGGTCTCCATCGGGGCCGGCTTCGACGCGGCGGCGGCGGCGGACGTGCAGGCGGTGGCGGGGGGGGCGACGCCGAAGGGGACGGCGGTCGGCGCGCCGGGCGGCGACCTGGACGTGACGGTGGTCGCGGTCCACTGCGGGACGCAGGCGGACACGGCGGTCTCAGCGTTCGGCGGCGACCCCGCGCTGGCCCCGTCGTGCGTGCTGGAGCTGAAGACGGTCACGAGGACGGGCGCGCCGCAGCTCCCCCCGATCTACGACGTCGGGACGGACCTGACGCTCGCGGGCGGCGCGACCCCCGAGGCGGTCCTCCCGGACGGCCGCACGGCGGCCCTGACGACGGTCGCGCACCTGTCGGTCGGCGCCCAGCTGACGTGGCTCCTCGGCGCGGACGACCTCTGCCACGACTTCAACCGGAAGCTCCTCCAGGACGCCGTCCTGATCCGCCTCACCCGGCCCGGTCAGTCGCGCTTCCTGGGGCTCTGAGGCGCGGCCGGAGCGCCCACCCCCGCCGCCAGTCGTCCCACAGTCGGCCTCAACCGACGTTTCGGTTTCCCAGGCAAACCGAACGCCTCGCTGAGGCGCCTCAGCACGTGTTTCGGTTCGCCTGAGAAACCGAACCGTCCTCTGAGAGCGGAACCTCCCATCCATGCCGTGGCTCCCCAGATTCCGGGTGACCGATGCGTCGGGAGACTCACTCACACTCGTCGATGACCCCGGGATCGAGGTTCCACGTCATCGTCGTCTCGGGCTCCAGATCGACGACCGTCGCCGTCTCCGCGAAGCAGTCGACGGCCCACGCCCGGAACTCGTAGCAGCCCGGCCCGGGCAGGAAGCCGTGCTCCTCCTCGCCGTCCTCGAGGCCGCCCTGGGGCAGCACCATCCGCCGGACCCGGGTGGTGTCGCACTTCCAGTGGTCCACCCGATCGACCGTCTCCCCCGAGAAGTTCCGCACCACCAGCGCCAGCCCCCAACGCTCGCCCCAGATCTGCTCCTGCCGCTCGGGCGAGCAGCCGGCCGCCGCCACCAGCACCGCCACCGCCGCCGCTGCGCCCGCGGTCCCTCCCCTAGTCACGCGACTGCAGCTTCATCAGCAGGTGCAGGATCTCGATGTACAGCCAGATCAGCGTCACCAGCAGCCCGAACGCCCCGTACCACTCCATGTACTTCGGCGCCCCGCGCTCCGCCCCGTTCTCGATGAAGTCGAAGTCGAGCACCAGGTTCAGGGCCGCGATCACGCAGACGAACACGCTGAAGCCGATCCCGATCGGCCCGCTGCCGTGGATGTACGGCACCGCCACCCCGAAGAAGCTCAGCACGAACGTCGCCAGGTACAGCAGGAAGATCCCCCCCGTCGCCGCCACGATCCCCAGCATGAAGTTCTGCGTCGGCTTGATCAGCCGGCTCGCGTACGCCGCCAGGAGCGCCGCGAACACCAGGAACGTCAGCCCTGCCGCCTGGATCACGATCGGGACGTCCGGGAACATCGACTGCACGTACGCCGACAGCCCCCCCAGCATGAACCCCTTCGCCAGCGCGTACAGCGGCGCCGTCACGGGGGCCGCCGTCTTCACGAAGATCGTGATCAGCGCGAAGATCAGCCCCACGATCATCCCCCCGATCCACAGCGTCTGCACCAGCGCGACGTTCCCCGCGTAGTACTGCTGCCACGTGAACGACGCCGTCAGCAGCGCCAGCCCCAGCAGCACCCCGCTCTTGACCACCGTCCCCTGCAGCGTCATCCGCTGCGCCTCGTCGAACGCCAGGTTCCGGAACACCTTGTCGTTCAGCGCCGGGTTTCCGCTCCTCATCATCACGCAGGCCCTCTCCGGATCGACACCGACATCAACAGCCCGATCCCGAGCAGCATCGTAAGCACACTCGACCCGCCGTACGACATGAACGGCAACGTCACCCCCGTGATCGGCACCAGCCCCAACACCCCGCCGAGGTTGATGCAGACCTGGCAGAACAGGATGCACACCACCCCCGACGCCAGGATCGACCCGAACCGATCCCGCGCGTTCCACGCCACCCACAGCCCCAGCAGCATCTGGCCGAAGTACAGCACCAGCAGCCCGAGCGACCCCAGGAACCCCCGCTCCTCCGCGAACACGCTGAAGATGAAGTCCGTGTGCTGCTCCGGAAGGAACCGCAGCCGCCCCTGCGTCCCCTCCCCCAACCCCTTCCCCGTCCACCGCCCCGACCCGATCGCGTACCGCCCCTGGATCGACTGGTAGCCGCTCCCCTTGGGGTCCGCGTCGGGCCGCAGCATCACGTTCACGCGCTCCTGCTGGTACTCGTCCAGCACGTAGAAGTACGCCGCCGGAGCCGCCAGCGCCCCCACCAGGAACACCACCGCCAGCGTCCGCCAGCGCAGCCCCACCATGAACGTCAGCCCCACGAACACGAAGCACAGGAAGAGCGTCGTCCCCAGGTCCGGCTCCACGAACACCAGCGCCGCCAGCGGCAGCAGGAACATCGCCGCCGGCGCCAGCAGCTCCCGCATCCCCCACCCGTCCTCCCGCGGACGGCTCGCGAAGTAGCGCGCGCACGCCAGCACCAGCGCCAGCTTCGCCAGCTCACTCGGCTGGATATTGAACGGACCCACGTCCAGCCACCGCTGCGACCCGCCCCGGATCGCGCCGCTGACCAGCACCGCCACCAGCAGCCCGACCACCACCCCCCAGGCGACGTACGCGGAGCGCTCGTACACGCGGGGGTCGATCGCGGCGAGCACCAGCAGCCCGCACAGCCCCGCCCCCATGAACATCCCCTGCTTCACGAACCGCCCCGGCAGCGCGTCGCTGAACGGAGACACCGTCGCGCTGTGGAGCGTCGCCAGCCCCAGCCCGCACAGCGCCACCGTCACCACCAGCAGCGGCCAGTCGAAGCGGAGCTTCCGCTCGCGGATCACCTCGGCGCGACGGTCCGCCACCTACAGCTCCTCCGGGGACAGCCCCGGGACCGCCTCGAAGCGGTCCTCACCCGACGGCGGGGGCTCGGCCGGGGGCGCTGCGTCGGCCGCCGGCCGCTTCTCCTTCGCCCGCTTCTTCGCCTCCTCCGCCTCGGCCTCCGCCTGCGCGATCCGATCCTTGAAGTAATGCTCGAACATCTTGCGCGCAATCGGCGCCGCCGCCGTCGATCCGTGCTCCCCGTTCTCCACCAGGACCGAGATCGCGACCTCGGGATTGTCGTACGGCGCGAACGCCACGAACCACGCGTGGTCCCGGTGCTCCTTCGCCGTGCTGGCGCCGAGCCGGACGACCTGCGCCGTCCCCGTCTTGCCCGCGTAGGGGAGGAACTTCAGCCGCTGCCGCCGCGCCGTCCCCCCCACCTGCTCGACCACCGCCCGCATCCCCTCCCGGATCGCGTCGAAGTGCTCCGGCGCGAGGTCGACGTGCCCCAGCACCTCCGGCTCCCCGCGCTCGACGACCTGCCCGTCGGGACCCACGATCCGGTCCACCAGCAGCGGCCGGTGGACGGTCCCGCCGTTCGCGATCACCGCCGTCATCCGGGCCAGCTGCATCGGCGTCGCCAGCGTGAACCCCTGGCCGATCACCGCCGACGCCGTGTCCCCCGCCGTGAACGTCTGCATCCGCGGCTGCGACGCGTACCGCCGCTTCTTCCACTCCCGCGTCGGCACCAGCGCGCCGGACTCGCTGTTGATCCCGACGCCCGTCGGCTCCCCCATCCCGAACATCCGCGCGTACCGGGCCACCTCGTCGATGCCCGTCGCCAGCCCCGCCCGGTAGAAGTAGACGTCGCAGCTACCCTTGAGCGCCGCCTCGAGGTCGACCTTGCCGTGCCCCCGCCGGTTCCAGCAGTGGAACCGGCGCCGCCCCACCTTGTGGTAGCCGCCGCACGAGACCGCGGTGTCCTTCGTCCACGTCCCCGTCCCCAGCGCCGCCGCCGCCACCAGCATCTTCCACGTCGACCCCGGCGGGTAGATGCCCTGCAGCGCCTTGTCGACCATCGGGTGGGCGGGGTCGTTGCTCAGCTCCGCCCACTGCTCCGGCGAGATCCGGCCGCTGAAGATCTCCGGGTCGAACGTCGGCGCGTCCGCCAGCGCCAGCACCCGCCCCGTGTCGACCTCCATCATCACCACCGCCCCCGACTCCTCCCCGAGGGCCTCGAACGCCAGCTGCTGCAGGTCCCGCCGCACCGTGAGGTGGAGGTCGTGCCCCGGCACCTCGGGGACCACCGCCTGGTCGAGGAAGTGCGCGATCGACTCGAAGTACTCGTCCCCCGGCATCTCCGGCCCCGTCGACCGGCCGAGCTCCCGGCCGTGGACGTCCACCTGCACCCAGTACGTCCCGTCCACCCCCCGCAGCCGGTCCTCGTACGCCGCCTCCAGGCCGTACTTCCCCATGCTGTCGCCCGACTCGTACCAGTCCTCGCCGTACGCCGTGTCCTTGTACTTCTCCCGCAGGCGCTCCAGCTCGTCCGCCCGGACCTCGCGCATGTAGCCGATCAGGTGCGCGAACAGCTCGCCGTCGGGGTAGCTGCGGCGGTGGCGGCTGACCACGCGGACGCCGGGCAGCTCGGGGCGGTGGGCGAGGACGCGCTCCAGCTCGGCCTGCGACAGGTCCGTCCGGAGCACCACCGGGCGCCACCGGGAGGGGGCGTCGACGAACCGCTGGACCAGCTCCTCGGCGGGGGTCCCGTCCAGCAGCGGGGCGAGGCGGGCGGACAGCGTGACGATGTCCGTGCGGGACTCGAGATCGGCGGACGCGGACGCAGCCGCGGCCTCGGCGGAGAGACCGCCCCCGAGCGCTCCGAACGCGACCTGGGCGGGCGCCTCGGGGACGTCGTCGACGTCACGCGGGCTGACGACGAGGTCGAAGGACGCCCGCACCTCCGCGATCCGGTCGCCGTGAGCGTCGTAGATCGACCCCCGCGGCGCCGGGATCTCGCGCTCCTTGAGGTGGTTGTTCAGCGCCAGCTCGGCGTACTCCTCGCCGCGCACGATCTGCAGCGTCCAGAGCCGGCCCACGAGGATCGCGAAGATCACCAGCATGATCCCCGCGAACGCCCCCAGCCGCGCCCGCAGATCCCGGGGACGCTGCTCCATCCGGAGGCTGATCTGCTCCTGGATCGGGGGCCACGGCATCGCGCTGCCGCCCTACCCGCGCCCGTAGGGGCTGCCGAGGGACGCCCGCTCGCCCTGCCACCCCGCGATGCGCCGGTAGACGGGCCACAGGACGACCGCCGCGGCGCCGGTGCCGAGGCACTCCAGGGGGAGCCGGGTCGCGTCCGACGGCTGCGTCGCCCCCATCGCCCCGAGCAGGAAGAGCACCGCCAGCCCCGACAGGAGCGCGAGCACCGTCACCCCGAACGCGGGGACGAGGCGGTCGCGGAGGACGACCCGCCCGTGCAGCGGCGCCGCGAGGCAGACGACGATCGCGTACTGGAGCACCAGCCGCCCCGAGGCGACGCCCGTGTAGGAGTCCGCCAGCACGCCCAGCCCCAGCGCCAGCGCCCACGCCTCCAGCCCGCGGCCGCCCAGCGCGAACGCCGCCACCAGGGGGAGCAGGGGGTCGAAGGGGAGCGCGGTCAGCCCGAGCGCGGGGACCACCGTCGCCTGGACGGGGAGCCACAGGAACCCCGCCACCGCCGCCGCCGCCGCCCGCCCGAGGACGAACGAGCCCCGCAGCCCCGAGCGCTCGCCGGGGAGGAGCAGCGCGCCCTGCGCCCGGCTCATGTCTCCACCTTCCCGTCAACCGGGTGAGGGCATGGGTTGATGT
>CAYFOA010000256.1:0-10991 GCA_964344575.1 uncultured Rickettsiales bacterium
CGGCGTGTGGCGGGGCGGTCCCCCGCCCGGAGGCCCGGTCCGCCCCCACCCGGAGGCGACGATCCCCCCCGCCGCGAGCCGGCCCCACGTCCAGCCGGTGCGCGACTACCGCGGCCGCGTCGTCCGCAAGGCGCCCCCTTCCCCGGAGTCGCTGAGGGTGGGGAAGGCCGAGAAGATCGGCGTCGCCGTCGCGTTCCTGCTCCTCATCCTCGCGGTGGTCGTCATCCTCGTGGTGCAGCTGCGACCCCAGGAGGTCGTCGATCCGCGGTACGTCCCCGGGGAGACGGAGATCGTCGCCCGCGGGACGTCGGCGGCCCCCGCCGCGAGCGCGCCGTCGGAGGCCGCGGCCCCCGACCCGGCCCCCCCGCCGGAGCTCACCATCGAGGACGACGCGCCGGACGGCGACGCCCCCGAAGCGGCCCCCGAGGCCGTCCCCGACAAGGCCCCCAGCGAGGCCGGGGCAGCGGCCACATCTCCCGAAGCGACCCCCGCCCCGACCCCCGCCCCGACCCCCGCCGCGGCGCCCCGGAGCAAGGGCCGGGCGGCCCCCCCGAAGACGGCCGTCACGACAGCTCCCGAGGAGACCCCGGCCCCCCGCCCCGCGCCCAAGGTCAAGGGCACGATGACGGTCAACACGTACCCCTGGTCCCAGGTCTACATCGACGGCAAGGACCGCGGCCGGACGCCGATCGTGGAGCTCGCCATGCCCGCCGGCACGCACACGGTCCGGCTGGTCTTCCCCACACGCGGCGACGAGGAGCTGACGCGGACCGTCGAGGTGGAGCCGGGCAAGGACGCCAAGGTCGTCCACCGGATCGAAGAGTGAGCGCCCCCGAGGACCAGGAGCCCCCCGCGCCGCCGGAGTCGCCGCCGACGCTCCAGACGCGTCGCCGGAACGAGCACCTCAAGGAGGCGGACGACGCCGCGGTCTCGTGGAAGACGGCGACGATCCACGACAGCATCGAGATGACCGACGCGGCCGTCGACCTGCTCACCCAGACGGGGGCCCGATACGAGATGGGGGACGAGCTGGGGCGGGGCGCGATGGGCGTCGTCCGGCTCGCCACCGACAACGACCTGAGCCGCGTCGTCGCCTTCAAGACGCTCCTCCCGGAGGAGGCGAAGCGACCGGGAGCGAAGACGTCCCTGCTGCGGGAGGCGCGCCTCGCGGGGAGCCTGGAGCACCCGAACATCGTCCCCGTCCACGAGCTCGGCATCACCGCCGAGGGGCAGCCGTTCTTCACCATGCGGAAGCTCCGGGGGCGGACTCTGGCGGCGATCGTGAAGGGGCTCCGGACGGGGGACGCGGACCTGACGACGGAGTACGGGCGGGTCCGCCTGCTGTCGGTGTTCATCCAGATCGGGCTGGCCGTCGAGTTCGCCCACGCCGCGGGCGTCGTCCACCGCGACCTCAAGCCCGGGAACATCATGATGGGCGACTTCGGCGAGGTGCAGCTCCTCGACTGGGGCATCGCCCGGAAGACGAGCGAGCCGCCCAGCATCGGCGACCACGTCCTCAGCCTGACGGGGACGCCGGGCTACATGGCCCCCGAGCAGATCATGACGCAGGACGGCACCGTCTCGACGCTGGCCGACGTCTACGCCCTGGGCGCAATCCTCTACGAGATCCTCACGCTGCACCGCCCCTTCGAGGACCCCGACCCCGAGGAGGTCATGGTCCGGTGCTGCAGCGAGGACCCGCTCCCGCCGTCGATCCGCGCGCCCGACCGGGGCATCCCCACGGAGCTGGACGAGGTCTGCCTCGCCGCGCTGGCCCGGGACCCCGGCGACCGGACCCCCAGCGCGCGGACGCTGGCCCGCCAGGTCGAGCAGTTCCTCGAGGGCCACCGCGAGCGGGAGCGGCTCGTCCGCGAGGCCGAGGAGAAGGTGCTGGAGGGGCAGTCGCTGACGGCGAAGTACGAGGCGCTGCGGCAGGAGCTGGCCTACGCGCGGCGCGAGGCGCGGGAGCTGCGGGGCGAGATCCAGCCGTACTCCCCGGTCGAGCACAAGCGACCGATGTGGGAGCTCGAGGATCGGGCCACGTCGCTCCAGGAGGAGGTCGTCGACGCGTTCGCCGAGGCGTCGAAGGCGTTCTCGGCGGCGATGGACCGGATCCCCGAGCACCGGGAGGCCCGCCTCGGGCTGGCGCACCTGTGGTGGTCCCGCTTCCTCGACGACGAGCGGGTGGGCGACGCGATGGCGGCGCGGCAGTCCCGGTCGATGGTCGAGCTGTACGACGACGGCAGCTTCCGCGAGCGCCTCCGCGGCCACGGCCGCCTCACCCTCCTGACGTCCCCCGCCCAGGCGGAGGTGTGGCTCCACCCCTACGAGGAGCGCGACCGCATCCTCGTCCTCGGCCGCGGCCGGCCGCTCGGCCGCACGCCGCTGCGGAGCGTCCCCGTCCAGATGGGCAGCCACATGCTCATCCTCAAGTACGAGGGCTACCCCGACGTCCGCTACCCGCTCTTCATCGGCCGGAGCGAGCACCACGAGGGGTACGTCCGCTTCTACACGGCCGAGGAGATCGGCGCGGGGTTCGTCTACATCCCCGGCGGGCGGTTCCTCGGGCGGGGGGGTACGACCGAGTTCGGCGACACCGAGGAGATGCGCGAGGTCATCCTCCCCGACTACGCCATCGGGAAGCTGCCGGTGACGATGCGGCAGTACCTCGAGTTCATCAACGAGCTCCACACGAAGGACCCCGCGCAGGCGGAGGCGCGCATCCCGCGGACGGCCATCGACGGCGCCCTGTGCCACCTCGAGGACGACCGCTGGGTTCCGACCTACGACATCCTCATCGAGGGCGGGCTGCAGGAGGTCTACCCCGAGCGGGAGATCGTGTGGGACCTCCCCGCCGTGGCCATGTCCTGGGACGACGCGACGGCGTGGTGCGCGTGGGCGTCTCAGCGGTCGGGGCATGAGCTCCGGCTGCCCACCGAGAACGAGTGGGAGAAGGCGGCGCGCGGCGTCGACGGGCGACGCTTCCCCTGGGGCGACGCCTACGACGCGACGTTCGCCAACTGGCGCGGATCGCGGAGGTCCTACTCCCAGATGGAGCCCCCCGGCGTCTACGAGACGGACCTCTCCCCCTACGGCGTCGTGGACATGTGCGGCGGGGTCAGCAACTGGTGCGCGGGCTGGTACAAGCGGGACCAGGGGCTCCGTCCCCAGCGGGGGAACAACTGGGCCACGGGGAGCGCCCGGAGCCTCGCCGAGCGGGGCGGGTTCTTCCCCAAGATCTGCACCAGCTCGCTCGGGCTGCGGGTCGCGAGGACGCTCAAGCAGGGCTGACGGCCGCTGCCCTTGCGGAATAGGTCCCCCGGACCGAGGGTTCCCCGGACAGGCGAAGGAGAGCGCGGACTGTTCCCCGTGTCCCTCCAATGCGCGGGTCGAGCCTTGGTCCGTGCCGCCTCCGGACGGTCCCCCCGCCTGCAGCGGGTCCGGGGCGGCGTCCTTCGCCGACGGCGGTGCCGGTCCCCCGGTGCCGCCGTCCTACTTGGCGCGCTTGCGGTTCGCGAGGACCTCGGACAGCAGCGACGTCAGCTGCTCGCTCCGGAAGGGCTTGTCCAGCTTCGCCTGCATCCGGTGGGCGCGGAGCTTCTCCAGGGAGACGTCGCTGCCCCACCCCGTCATCAGGATGATGGGGACGTCGGTGTGCTTCTCGCGGATCCGGTCGGCGACCTCCCACCCCGAGATGTCGGGCATGCCGAGGTCGGTGAGGATGGCCGAGTACTTCTGCCCCAGCGCCGCCGCCACGCCCGAACGTCCGTCCGCGGCGGTGTCCACGTCGTAGCCGCGGGCCTCCAGAATCGTCTGCATCATGTGGAGGAGGTCGGACTGGTCGTCGATCAGGAGGATCGACCGGCCGTGGCGGGTCGGCTCCCGCTTCGGCGCCGGGGCCGACGACGACGACCGCGACAGGAGGTCCGGCCGGGGCGCGCGGGGCGCTTCCACCGGCGGCTCCTCGGCGGGCGGCACGATGACCGCAAACGTCGACCCGCCGCCCTTGGTGCTGTCCACCTCGAGCCGGCCCCCGTGCTGCTGGAGGACGGACTGGACGAGGTGCAGGCCGAGCCCCATCTGTCGGTCCCGGCGGGTCGTGAAGAGGGCGTCGGTGAGCTGCCCCAGGTGCTCGTCGGGGATGCCCTCGCCGCTGTCGCGGACGGTGACGAGGACCTCGCCGTCCTTCGTCTCGCCGGTCCGGATGGCGAGCGTGCCGCCGTCGGGCATGGCCTCCACGGCGTTGAAGACGAGGGCGACGAGCGCGGCGCGGAGGTCGGCGGGGGAGCCGACCACGGCGGGGGGCACCCCGGGGGTCCACTCGACGTCGTAGGAGACGCCCTTGGACTCCGCCTCGTCCCGCCACCGGGCCCGCGTCAGGTCGAGGACGTCCTCCACCAGCGGGTTGACGTGAAGCGGCCGGAACTCCTGGGTGGGCGCCCGGTGGCCCGCCATCTGCTGGATCTGGCGGACCTTGTCGGAGCCGCGCTGGACCGCCGCCTCGATCCGCTCGACGGCGGCGGCGAGGTCGCTGTCGGGGTCGGCGAACTTGCGCGCGACGTCGGAGCTCGTCTGGATGACGGCGAGGAGGTTGTTGAAGTCGTGGGCGAGGCCCGAGGCGAGACGGGAGACGACCGAGCTCCGCTCCATCCGCTCCAGCGTCGCCTCCATCTTCCGGCGCGCGGTGATGTCGCGGATGATCCCGTGGAGGCCCGCCTTCCCGTCCCACTTCAGCGCGGCGGCGTGGACCTCGACCGGGAACGTCGAGCCGTCCTTCCGGCGGATGAGGTACTGCGCCGCTCCCCGGAGCACACCGCTGGCCCGCAGCGCCATGTTCCGGAGCGCCCGCTCGTGCTCGCTGGGGTGCAGGATGTCGACGACGCGGAGCTCGGTGGGGTCGCCCCCCTCGAAGCTGAACATCCGCTTCGCGGCGTCGTTGAGGTACGCGAAGGTGCCGTCGACGACCACGAACTGGCCGTCCGGCGAGTGTTCCACGAGGAACCTGAAGACCGAGTCTTCCGGTGAGTGCGTCCCCACCGGGGGTTTCTACAACACCGGGGTCATGCGCGCTATCCTCCCCCGCCCCGCCGTGGCTCCCTTCGACCGAATCCTGATCGCCAACCGCGGCGAGATCGCCCGACGCGTCGCCCGGACGTGCGCGCGGCTCGGCGTGGAGACCGTGGCGGTCCACTCGGACGCCGACGCGGGCGCCCTCTTCGTGCGCGAGATGGACCACGCGGTCCGCATCGGGGAGGCGCCCGTCAGCGCCAGCTACCTGCGGGCGGACGTCATCGTCGAGGCGGCGCTCGCGTCCGGCGCGCAGGCCGTCCACCCGGGGTACGGGCTGCTGTCGGAGAACGCAGCCTTCGCGCAGGCCGTGATCGACGCCGGCCTCGCCTGGATCGGCCCCCCGCCCGAGGTCATCGACCTGATGGGGGACAAGCTCCGCGCGCGCGCCCTCGCCCGCGGCGCCGGCGTGCCCGTCCTGCCCGCGTCCGACGAGGTCTCGGTGGACGACCCCGAGGGGCTCGCGGCGGCGGGCGACGCGGTCGGGTTCCCGCTCCTCGTCAAGCTCAGCGCCGGCGGCGGGGGCATCGGGATGACGCGCGTGGACGAGCCCGGCAAGCCGCTGCTGAAGGCCGTCAAAAAGGCGGCGCGGCGAGGCGCGTCGGCGTTCGGCGACGGGACGACGTACCTCGAACGGGCCGTCCTGAAGCCCCGTCACGTGGAGGTCCAGGTCCTCAGCGACGGGCGCGGCAAGCACCTCCACCTGCTGGAGCGGGACTGCTCGCTGCAGCGGCGCCACCAGAAGGTGGTCGAGGAGGCGCCCGCGCCGGGGTTGTCGGGGGCGCTCCGGGGGCGGCTGCACGAGGCCGCGACGACGCTGGCGGAGGTCGTCGGCTACCGCTCGGCGGGGACGGTGGAGTTCCTCGTCGACGGCGACGAGTGCTTCTTCCTGGAGATGAACACGCGCATCCAGGTGGAGCACCCGGTGACGGAGATGATCACCGGGGTCGACCTCGTCGAGCAGCAGCTCCGCATCGCCGCGGGCGAGGAGCTGGACCTCGTGCAGGCGGACGTGGTCGCGCGCGGGCACGCGGTCGAGCTGCGGCTGTACGCCGAGGACCCCGTCCGGCACCTCCCTCAGCCGGGGACCGTGGCCGCCTGGCGTCCGCCCGCGGGGGAGGGGATCCGGGTCGACCACGCGCTGGAGGACGGCGCCGAGATCACGCCGTTCTACGACCCGATGCTCGCCAAGATCGTGGTGCACGGCCCCGATCGGGGGGCGGCGCTGGTCCGCGCCCGGGACGCGATGGACGCCCTCGTGCTCGACGGCCTCGTCCACAACGGCCCCCTCCACGCGGCGATCCTCCGGGACGCGACGTTCGGCGCCGGGGACGTGCACACCGGGCTGCTCGCGACCATCACCGAGGCTATGGTCGGCGCCTGATGCTCGCGCTCCCCGACAGCGCGGCCGTCTACGAGGTCGGCCCCCGCGACGGCCTCCAGAACGAGCCCACCCCGGTCCCCACCGCGACGAAGGTCGACCTGATCCAGCGCCTCGCCGCCACGGGGCTGACGTACGTCGAAGCGAGTTCGTTCGTGCACCCCCGCTGGATCCCGCAGCTGGGCGACGCGGAGCAGGTGTTCGAGCGGATCGAGCGGCGCGAGGGCGTCCGCTACGGGGCGCTGGTCCCCAACATGCGCGGGCTGGAGCGGGCGCGGGAGGTGGGGCTGACCGACGTCGCCGTCTTCATCTCCGCGTCCGAGGCGCACAACCAGCGGAACCTGAACCGGTCGATCGACGAGAGCCTGGAGAACATCCGCCAGATCACCGACGCGCTGGCCGGGGAGGACGTCTGGATCCGGGGGTACGTGTCGATGGTGTTCGGCTGCCCCTACGAGGGCGACGTGCCGCTGGAGAACGTCCGCCGGGTGGCCGCTGCGCTGCTCGACATGGGGTGTCACCAGATCTCGCTGGGGGACACCGTCGGCTACGGCACGCCCCGCAGCGTCAACGAACGGACCCGGGACCTGGCGACCGACCTCGGCGTCGACCGGCTCGCGCTGCACTTCCACGACACCCGGGGGACGGCGCTGGCGAACGTCGTCGCCGGGCTGGACGCGGGTGTGCGGGTGTTCGACGGCGCCATCGGCGGGCTCGGCGGCTGCCCCTACGCCCCCGGCGCGTCGGGCAACGTCGCCACCGAGGATCTCGTGCAGATGCTGCACGGGATGGGCATCGAGACGGGCATCGACCTCGACGCCCTCGTGGACGTGGCGCTGTTCGTCGAGCAGCGCCTCCGCAAGAAGCTCCCCGGCCGCTACCTCCGCGCGGCGCGGGGCCTGTACCAAGGCTGAGGACGGACATGAGCGACAGCGAGAGCAGCCCCGAAGTGCTCCTGGTGGAGCGGCGCGACCACGTCGAGATCTGGACCCTGAACCGCCCCGACGCGCTCAACGCGTTCAACACCGACCTCCTCCTCGCGCTCAACGCCGACCTGGCGCGCCTGCGCGAGGCCGAGCCCGAGGACCTCCCCCGCGCGGTCGTGCTCACGGGGGCCGGGGGGCGCGCCTTCTCGGCGGGCGCGGACCTCAAGGAGCGGAAGACGATGCCGCCCGAGGAGGTGCCTGCGTTCGTCGACCTGATCAGCAGCACGATGACCGAGATCGCGCGCGCGCCGGTCCCCTTCGTCGCCGCCATCGACGGGTTCGCGTTCGGCGGCGGGTTGGAGGCGGCGCTGGGCTGCGACCTCCGCGTGGTCGGCCCGAACGCGAAGCTCGGCCTCACCGAGACCCGCCTCGGCATCATCCCCGGCGCCGGGGGGACGCAGCGGCTGAGCCGGCTGATCGGGCCCGGGCGGGCGAAGTCGCTGATCCTCACGGGCCGCCGGATCGGCGCCGACGAGGCCGTCGCCCTGGGCATCGCCGAGCACGAGGCGGACGACGCCGTCGAGGGGGCCCTGGCGGTCGCCGCCGAGATCGCGAAGTGCGGCCCGGCGGCTGTCCGCGCCGCCAAGCGGGCCGTCGACGGCGGCTTCGACCTCCCGATGGACGAGGCCCTCGCCCACGAGCGCGCCTGCTACGACACCACGCTGGACTCGGAGGACCGCTACGAGGCCCTGGCGGCGTTCGCGGAGAAACGGGCCCCGGTGTTCACGGGGCGCTAGCGCCGCTATCCTCACGCACTGGAGGAGTCCGTCGTTGTCGGACCTTGTCGCCTGTCCGAACTGCGGCCTGAGCCAGTCCGCGAGGCACGCGTTCTGCGCGCGCTGCGACTGGTCGTTCGACGACCGTTCCGGGCCCCCCGGCGCCACGCCGGCAGCGTCCGGGCCTCCCTCCGAGCCTTCGATCGAAGCAGCCACCCTCGCCGACGAGGACGCGCCGACCCTGCAGGAGGACGCGCCGACGGGGACCCCGTCGCGACCGACGCCCTCGCGCCCCACCCCGTCCCGCGGGACCCCCTCCACCGAGCCGCCGCGTCCGCCCTCCCGGCCGTCGTCCCGGGGAGGCCGGAAGGGCGCCGAGGCGTGGATGAAGCCCGGGTCGAAGGTGGGCCAGACGAGCCCCTCCGTCCCCGACCCCCTGGACGAGGAAGATCTCCCCGACGCGCCGTCGTGGAGCATGCCCGGCCGTGCGCTCGACGAGGCCGCTCCGGGCCGCGGCTGGGGCGAGAACACCGGCCGGATGGCGAAGCGCAAGCCCGGGCTGGGACGGGACCGGGGCTCGCTGACGCGCCGCGGCCACGACCGGACGCCGACGGGGACGCCGCTGAGCGTGGACGACCGCGAGCCCACCGCGCGGATGCGGCGGCCGACGTCGTCGCCGAAGGTCCAGCCGCCGCCGCGATCGCACCCGGGGATGCCGGGCAGCGAGCTGCGCGGCCGTCCCCCGGGGAACCTGTACGCGGACGAGGCGTCGTCGCCGCCGGGCGATCCCCTCATGGCCGCCCTGGTGTCCGGCGAGGAGGCCAACGGCGCGCCCGCGGAAGGTCCGGGATCGCCTCCCCCGGTCCATCCCCTGTACCCCGAAGGGATGCCCTCGGACTCGGAGTTCGACGCGCTCCAGACGGGCGAGTCGGCGATCCCGCTGGGGTCGGACTCGACGGAGGCGGACCAGCTGCCTGAGGACCACGGGACGCCGGCGCCGCCGTCCCCCGCGCCCCCGCCGGAAGCGGGGCCGAGCGGCCTCGTCCCCCCGGGTCCGCGGGTGGTGCCCCCGAGCACGGGACGGCGGACGTCCACGATGGGAGGACGGCGAGCCGGCTCCCGGTCCGGTGCGCGCGACCCGCGGGGCCACCGGGTGGCGAGCCCGCCGTCGCAGCCGGGGGGGATCCAGCCGGACGCGGTGCACCGCCCCGACCCGCTCTCGGGATCGGTGTCGAACGACTCCCTCTCCTCGCCCGGCTCCTCCTTCGAGGACGAGCTCGGCGGCCTGTCGGCGGTCGCGGCCGGGCCCCCGCCCGCTGCGCCGCCGGAGCCCGACGCGGCTCCGGAGGACCCGCTGGAGGCGATCCTCCCGGACCTCCCCCTCCCCCCGCCGCCGGACCTCGGCGGATCGGTGGCCTCGCGGCGGACCGACACGGTGCGGGTCGTCCGGAACGTCGGCCTCGTCCTCGTCGTCGTCCTCGGCCTCGTCGCCGCCCGCGACGGCTGGCTGATGATGGGCCACATGGGCTCGCTCAACGCGGTCCTCGGGACCGGCCAGCAGGCGACCCCGGCGCTGGTCAAGGAGCTCGACGAGGAGATCGCGCGGCTCGGGCTGCGCGGCGATGTCTCCCACCGCTGGGCCCGCATCGAGGGGGCCGGCGACCGGTTCACCATCGGCGTCGAGCTGACCCACGGCATCCTCGGCGTCCCCGTCACGTTCACCGCCGAGCGGGACGGCGCCTTCAAGGTGGCGTCGAAGCTGGCGACGCTGGAGTACTTCACGGACGGCGGCTGGGACCTCGACGACGACGCGCGCGCGCAGCTCGAGCGGTACCGGGAGTCACGACGCAATCGATGAAGGGGCCGGTGGCCCTGTTCGTGGTGCTGTCGCTGCTGAGCAACGGCTACGTCTACGGGATCGCCGACCACGGCATCACCGTCGTGTTCGCCCATCCGGAGCGGTTCCCGGGGGACCTCCTGGCGGGGGCGGCGGCGCGCCACCCGAGCCTGTTCTGGCTGCTCCAGCGGCCGCTCCACGCGGTGCTCCCGGACGCCGCCGTGGCGGGGGCGCTCCACCTGGGCGTGCTCGCGGCGACGGGCGCGGCGATCGTCCGGCTGGCGCGGGCGCTGGGGGCGGACGACGGCCGGGTGCTGCTCGCGCTGGGGCTGGCGGCGCCGGCGTGGCCGGTCGTCGGCGGGGTGGCGACGTTCGACCCGCTGCTCCTCCCGCGGGGCGCCGCCCTGGCCCTGGAGCTGCTCGCGTTCGCGCTCCTGATCGAGGGACGGAGACGTGACGCGTTCGCGCTGGCGGGGGCGGCGGTGGCGCTCCACGCGCCGTCCGGGGTCGCCTGCACGGCCGCCCTCCTGGTCGCCGCCCCCGCCCCCCGGGAGGCCGTCCGCGGCCTCGGCGTCGCCGTCGCCGTGGCGTCGCCGGTGGTCGCTTGGTGGATGTTCGCGGGAGGTCCCGCGGCGGGGACGTGGTTCGTCGACGACGCCTGGCGCACGGTCCTCGACGCACGCCTCGCCCACCACCTCGATCCCGCCGCGTTCCCCCTCGAGGACTGGGGGTGGACGACGCTCTGGGGCGCCGCCGCCCTCGCGTCCGTCCGCGCCCGGCGGCTCGTGCTCGGCCTGGTCGCCTACGGGGTCGTCGGGGTCGCCGGCGGCCGGGGCCTGGACGTCGCCCTCGCGCTGCAGCTGGAACCCGCCCAGGCGTCCCGGCTGGTCGCGGTCGTCGGCGCGGTCGCGGTCGCGGCGCGCCTGCCCGCCCTGCGCGTCGCCCGCGTCCCGCCCGCCGCCGCCGTCGCCGCCCTCGTCCTCGCCGCCCTCGTCCTGGGGCGC
>CAYFOA010000257.1:0-6370 GCA_964344575.1 uncultured Rickettsiales bacterium
CGCCAGACCGACGCTACGCATGGGAGTTTTGGGAGTCAACCGGATAGGCATGGTAACGGGATGTATCAGGCGTCGGGGGTGAGATCCTCGAGGCGGCTGCGGGCCCCTCGGACCACCGGCTCGTGGCCGATCCGTTCCCCGATCTCGACCGCGCGGCGGAGCATCGTCGCGGCGTCGTCGAGGCGGCCGTCGTGGGTCGCGATGATGCCGCCGTGGAAGAGGTCCAGGGCGAGCTCCCAGTCGGCCCCCAGCTCGTCGTGGATCTCGGCCGCCCAGAGGTTGTACTGGGCCGCCGTGTCCAGATCGTGACGGCTCAACAGCACGCGCGCGAGGTCGTCCAGGCAGCGCGCCTCCCGGCCCCGGTCGCCGAGCTCGCGGAACCGCCCCATCGCCTGCTCCAGCAGCTCTTCCGCCTCGTCCACGCGGAAGTTCAGGAGGTGCGCCCGGCCGCGCCCCGCGAGCACGCGCGCCGTGGTCCGGTCGTCGCCCCGCCCCTGGGTCAGCTGCCACGCGGCGGTGAAGTGCCGCTCGCTCTCGTCGAACCGGCCGTCCCGCGCCGCCGCCGACCCCTCCGCGAGCCGGATCCCGGGGTGGAGGCTCCCCCCGGGGAGCCCCTTGGCGCGGGCCAGCGTGGCCGCCGCCTCCTCCATGCGGCCGGCCCGGAGCTCGGCCCAGGCGAGGTCCTCGAGGAGCTCCAGCTGGAGCGCCTCGTCGCCCGCCGCCGCCGCCACCTCGATGCCGCGGGAGAGAACCTCCCGGTGGAGCGCGGCCGGGCCGCGGATGCGGAGGTAGGCGTGCTGTGCCGCGATCGCCTGGCACGCCAGGGCGGGATCGGACTCCGCGTACCGCTCGGCGATGGCGCCCAGGTTGGCGATCTCCCGCCCCAGCTGCCGCACCCACGCGCCGCCGCCGACGTGCTTGATCCGGGACGCCAGCGCCGTCCCCCGTTCCACGTAGAACTTCGCGTGGCGGGCCGCCGCGGCGCCGCCGTCGTCCAGCTGGGTCTCGGCGAACGCGCGCACCGACTCGAAGTGCGCGAACCGCGTGTGCCCGTCGTCGTCCTCGACCCGCTTGAGCAGCGACCGCTCCCGCAGCGTCGAGACGACGTCCAGCGGGAAGAGGTCCTCGGGGAGGTCCAGCACGGCCTCGATCGCCTCGAGATCGAAGGACCCCGCGAACACCGACGACTGCGCCAGCGCCGCCTGCTCGCCGGGCTGCAGCAGCGACCACGACCCCTCGATCGCGGCGCTCAGCGTGGCGTGGCGGGAGGCGCCGTCGCGGCGGGGGCGGTTGAGGACGGCGAAGCGCTGGTGCAACCGCTCCAGCAGCGCCGCGGGGGAGAGCACGTCCATCCGCGCGGCGGCGAGCTCGATGCCGAGGGGGAGGCCGTCCAGGGCCTCGACGAGGGCGCGCACCGCCGGCTCGGTGTCCGCCGTCACGAAGAACTTCGGGTTGGCCTGGCGGGCCCGGTTCTCGAACAGGGCGAGGCCGTCGTCGGCGGTCAGGGCGCCGACCTCGACGACCTCCTCCCCGGCCGCGCGGAGGCGGGCCTGCGACGTGACGACGATCCGGAGGTCGGGCGCGGCGGCCAGCCACGCCGCCACGGCGGGGACCGTCGAGTCGACCACGCCCTCGAAGTTGTCGAGGACCAGCAGCGCCGGCGGGGCGGCGGCGAGGGCGTCGCCGAGGGCGCCGACGGGGTCGTCGTCCGACGCGAGGTGGAGGCCGCGGGCGGAGGCGATGACGAGGGCGACGTCGGTGGACGTACGGGCCCGCGCCAGGTCGCACCGCCAGGAGCCGCCGGGGAGGTCCGCGCGCCGGTCCCAGGCGAACCGATGGGAGAGCGACGTCTTCCCCGCGCCGGCGGGGCCGAGGAGCGTGAGGAGGCGCCCCGGCGACGCCCACCACGCCTCCATCGCGGCGGCCTCGGCGCGGCGCCCCACGAACCCCTCGGGAGGGGCGGAGACGTTGGACTCGGCGGGGGGCCGCGACGGCGGCGGGATCGACGCCTCCAGCCGCTGCGGCGGAGGCTGCGGCGGCAGCGTGGGGTCGGCCAGGCTGACGAACCGGTAGCCCTCGCCGAACACCGTCACCACGTGGTCGGGCGCCGCCGGATCGGCCTCGATCTTCGTCCGGAGCCGCCGCACGGTGTTGTCGGCCGTGCGGGAGACGACGTCGTCGCCGTAGCCCCACACCTCCCGAAGCAGCTCCTCGCGGGTGACCAGCTGCCCGGGCCGCTCGGCGAGGTACGTCAGCAGTTCCGCCTCGCGGGTGGTCAGCCGCTCCGTGCCGCCCGCGTAGCGGTCCACGACGCCCCGCCCGAGGTCGACCTTCGTCGCTGTGAGCCGCAGCTTCCGCACAACCGGCGAAGTCTACTGGCAGCGGAAGACGACCTGCACCAGGGAGTCCCCGACGATCTCCAGCTCGTCCCGGCCGAAGCAGGACTCGCCCGCGGGGGTCTCGATCTCGATCGAGCAGGGGCCCGCGGGGACGTTCGCGAAGCCGACGAAGTTGGCCCCCTCCAGCACGGTGTTGCCCGGCTGCGGCTGCCCCTCGCCGAACGCCCACGCCGACTCGTAGCCGCACGACAGCTCGACGACCGCGCCCGCGAGGACGTTCCCCCCACCCGCGCCGACCTGGACCCACACCATCGCGGCGCCGTCGGCGGGGGTCGTCCCGAAGAGGGTCTGGACGAAGCCGTCGAAGGAGGTCGCGTCGTAGATGGCGTGGAAGAGCCCCTCCTGGGCCGACGTCTGCCAGCTGGGGTCGATCGGGCAGACCGAGGGGACGAGCCCCGGGCCGGTGACCGTGAGGTCCACGGCGCCCTCCTCGGGGACGATGATGCGGTAGATGCCGAGGGAGTCGGTGGTCCGCTCGGTGTCGGGGTCGTGGCTCGCGAAGACGGTCAGCCCCTCCAGCCCCTGGGACTCGCCGGGGCGGGAGCCGGGCTCGAAGGCGATCCCCTCGACCACGATCTCGCCCTCGCCGGGGATGAGGACGTCGTCGTCGTCGTCGCCGAACGTGTCGTCGTCGTCGCCCTCGGGGGGGACGTAGCTGCCGCCCGTCGCCTCGGCGTGGTCGATCGTGATGCGGCGCCGGGTGGGGACGTTCGTCGCCTGCGACAGCCCTCCGTCCGGCCAGACGACGGTGAGCTTCGCGACCACGTCGACGTCCCCCAGCCCGAAGTGGATCCGCGCCGGCCCCTGGCCCTGGCCGCGGAGGTTCATCAGCTCCTTCGTCAGCGTCCGGCCGTCGCCGATCTCGACGAACGCGCGCGCCCCGTACCCGGCCCGGTTGGGGGCCGGGCCGACGAGGTCGAGCTCCAGCCACGCGCCCGCCCCGCAGGAGTTGACGAACAGGAACGGCGGCCGGTCGGGGCCCGCCACGACGAGGTCGGGGTAGCCGTCCCCGTCGAAGTCGGCGGCGGCGAGGCCGTAGTCGTACTCCGGGTTGTCGACGCCCGCGATCGCGCTGACGTCCTCGAACCGCCCCTCCTCGGTGCCCGCCCAGAGCAGGTCGGGGAGCTCGGTGACGCCCAGCTCCGTCGCGCCGGGGTCGGGGCCGCTCGCCTGCACCGCGTCGACGCGGCCGTCGCCGTTGAAGTCGGCGAAGTCGAACGCCCACCCCACCGTCGCGGGGAACGCCGCCGCGGGCTCGGCGGGGTACAGCCCGAGCGCCGCCGCCGCCTCGAAGTAGCCGCCGCTGCCGTCGCTGACGAGGCAGAGCGGCGGGCCGGTATCGGACATGCAGTAGTCGAGGACGCCGTCGCTGTTGAGGTCCCAGTTGTCGATGCCCATCGCGGCCATGTCGAGGTCGGCGGAGATGTCGGCGGCGTCGTTGACGAGCGTGCCGTCGCCGTCGTTGCGCCAGAACGCCGACGGGGGGCCCCGGTCGTTGGGGATGAAGAGGTCCTGGTCGCCGTCGAAGTCGCGGTCGGTGAACGTCGCGACCTGGGTGATGGAGCCGGTGCCGGCGCTGACGAGCTCGTGGAGGACGGACCACGGGGTGGAGCCGTCGCCGGGGTTCTCGAGGACGAGGTCGGGCAGGCCGATGGTCCCCTCGTCGGGCTCGCCGCCGATGTTCGGCATGACGAGGTCGAGGTCCGCGTCGCCGTCGACGTCGCCGAGGGCGACGGTGAGCGCGCCGGACTGCCCGGGGGCCGCGCCGGTGGGGGTGAGGCGGACGGGCTCGGCCCACTGGAGGCCGCCGAGGTTGCGGGCGAGGTAGACGTCGCCGCTGGCGGGGTAGAACAGCTCGGGGAGGTCGTCGCCGTCGAGGTCGGCCGCGGCGACGGCGAGGGGGACGCCGGGGACCGTGGGGACGGCGCCCTCGACGACGGTGAAATTGGCGGCGCCGTCGTTGGCGTAGACGTCGGTCCGGCCGCTGACCTGGCCGGTGACGAGGTCGAGGTCGCCGTCGGCGTCGAAGTCGAGGACGGCGAGCGCGCCGCCGCGGCCGTCGACCTCCGCGTCGAGGATCTCCAGGGGGTCGTCCATCGGGACGGTCAGCCCGCGCGCCTGCCCCTCCTCGGAGAAGCGGGCCCACCCCTCGACGGGGTCGTCGCAGAGGATCTCGTCGCCGTACGTGAAGCCCGGCGGGGGCGGGTCGGGGACCGGCGGATCCTCACTCGGGCAGGCCGTCAGGGAGGCCGCCAGGCACGTCGCCAGGCAGGCCGTCAGGAGGACCGGGATCGGGAGACATCGCCTCATCGTCGTCCGGCAGGATAGCTTCGATTCGCAGCTCCAACGGCGGGCCGTCGCACGCCCCGCCGACCGCGTCGATCCGCATCACGTCGGCCTGCCGGGTGATGAACAGCCGCGCGTCGTCCGACGGGATCACCCGCGGCAGCGGCTCGTCCGGGGGCACGTGGAGGCGGGCGTTGAGGTACCAGTGGTGCTTGGACTCCGGGTCCAGCGCCTCGTGCAGCCCGGTGAACAGCCAGTCGACGCAGCCGGGGGACATCGGCGCGTTGTGGAGCACGGTCCGGCCGAGGCGGGGCGGCAGGTCGAGCTGCTCGGGGGGGACGAAGCCGGGGACGTCGCCCAGCGGCGGGAAGGTCCGGTGGTTCGCGACCGTCATCGCCGTCGACAGGACCGCGGGCGGCGGCAGCGGCTCGACCCGGTAGCGGAGGAGGCGGATGCGGTCGAACGTCCACTCCCCGTCGGGGACGAGGTGCTCGTCGGCCCACGCCAGCGCCTGCTCCGCGACGGCGGGCCGGAACTTGTCGCGGCCGTACATCTCCTCGTCCACGACGGCGATCCAGAGCCGCTCCGTGAACGTGTTCCGGGCGGACGTCTCGAAGGGCAGGCTGGGGTGGATCGCCTCGATCGCGACGGCCTTCCCGTCCAGCATCCACATCCCGTCCCCCTCCTCGGGGATGCGCCGCATCTCGGCGCCCGTGGACATGAGGTACCAGGCGAGGTTGCCGCGCTGGAACCAGGCGGGGAGCGTGGCGACGGCGTCGCGGTTGCGGAGCTCGGACCGGATGAGCTCGGCGGCGCCTTCGTAGTCGGGGCGGGACGTCTCCGTGATCTGGGTCCACGTCGCCAGCCCCACGCCGCTGAGCCAGATCGCCAGCAGCGCCCCCCGCAGCGCCTTCGGGCCGGCCCCGTGGAGCGCGCCGAGGACGGCCGTCCCGACGACGAGGGGGACGAACCAGCCGACCCACCGGAACGCGTACAGGACCTTGTCCGCGAGCACTTCCATCTGGCCGACGTAGAAGAAGCGCACGCTGAACGTCCACGTCAGCAGGAGCGCCACGAGGAGGACGCCGAACGCCCGGTCCTCGGGCCTCAGGGCGCGGTGGACGCCGAGGCCGAAGAGCGGGATCAGCGCCGCCGCCGCCCACGGCGTCCGGTCGACCCAGAGCGAGCCCCCGACGGTCCAGAAGTCCCACGTCCAGGGGACCAGCCCGGGGCCGGGGATGTAGGGGTCGCTGAACAGCCGCGTGTAGCCGGCGACCGTGGGGTGGGTGGAGAAGTGGAGGTAGGTCCACGCGAGCGGGAGGACGGACCAGGCCAGCGCAGGGCCGGTGGCGAGGCGGATGGCGGCGCCCCACCGGGGATCGTCGCGGCGGGTCCAGGCGAGCAGGGCGAGGAGCGCGACCTGGCCGATGCCGACGAGCGCCATCGTGTAGTGGCAGAAGAAGCCGACGACGAGGACGCCGAAGTAGGCCCCCCACCCGCGGGACGTGCCGACCTCCAGCGCACGCATCATGAAGATGACCGAGGCGAGGGTGAGGAGTCCGGTGAGCGCGTAGGGGGTGGCGTCCTGGCCGAAGTAGATGGCCGGCGCGGCCGCGGCGAACAGGGCCGCCGCCCCCAGCCCGACGGCGTCGCGTCGCCCGATCCAGGCGACGCGCAGGCCGAAG
>CAYFOA010000257.1:6380-10833 GCA_964344575.1 uncultured Rickettsiales bacterium
CGCCGCGGCGAGGAGGCCGGCGGGGACGCTCCAGCGGCGGAGGAACCGCCACAGCAGCGCGATCGTGGCGAGCGACGCGATCAGCGCGGGGACGCGCATCAGCCACTCGGCCGTCCCGAGGAGCCCGAACAGCCCGGTGATGACGTGGTACAGCGGCGGGTGGGTCAGCTCGAGGCAGTACAGGCGGCCGATCTCCTCGAGCAGCTCGAGCAGGGTGCCGGGGGCGGGGACGGGGCGGCCGATGCCGGGGGTGTAGGAGAGCTCCAGCAGGTCGAAGGACTCCGACGCGATCCCCTTGAGGCGGAGCGCGAGGGCGGCGGCGAGGACGGCGAGGACGGCGGCGGTCTCGCGGGGCGACGTGGGGCGGCGCGGGGACGGGCAGGGGGGCGGGATCGCCGGGCTTCAGGACGAACCGGACGCCGAGGCCGAGGCCGAGCACGAGGAGCACGACGACGCCCCACTTCGTCAGGATCGACGCCTCCAGCCGGACGGGCGACTGCTCCATCAGCGGCGCGGGGTGGACGCCGTCGACGATGACGGGCTCGTCGG
Organism: uncultured Rickettsiales bacterium; assembly: GCA_964344575.1. GTDB lineage: Bacteria > Myxococcota_A > UBA796 > UBA9615 > UBA9615 > JAAESI01. The sequence goes on from CAYFOA010000257.1 coordinate 6,930, forward strand.
GGATGCCGGTGAAGGGGAGGAGGTCGGCGACCAGCCAGAGGTCGAAGGCAGGGCCGCCGATCGGCTGGAAGCGCTCGTAGACGACGACCCAGTAGGGCTCGTCGCCGTCCCACGGGATCGCGAACTCGCCGGTGACGGGGTCGACGGGGGCGGTGGCGCGCGGTTGGCCGGGGTCCGTCAGGTCGAGGGACGTGACGATGCGCGCGTCCCGGGCGACGTCCGGCGACGGGTCGACGACGCGACCGCGCACGGTCCCCGCCTCGACGGGCGTCGCCAGGAGCAGGACACCGACGAGGGCGAGCGCGCGGAGCACGTGCGGGAATCTTAGACTGCGGGCGTGCGCCGCCGCCTCGCCGCCGCTTCCTTCGCCGTCGCCGCCGTGGCGGGCGCGGCGCTGCTGCTGAGCGGCTGCCCCGAGGAGCGGCGGCGGCGCATCGTCCCGGGGGGGACGGCGGACGTGCCCGAGCGGCCGACGGAGCTGTCGGTCGAGGTGTCGCCGCGGCCCCCGGGAGACGGCCCGGTGTGGCTCGTGGTGCTGTCCTGGGACCCCGAGGACATGGTGGGCGGACGTCCCCGTCCGATGGTCAAGCCGCGCTTCTCGTGGCGGTCGGAGGGGCTGGATCGGGAGTGGCCGATCCGGCTCGCCGTGCCGCTCCCCCCGGATTCGGCGACGTCGGTCGTGTGGGACGCCAACAGCAACGGCCGGATCGACCAGGGCGAGCTGATCACGGACTTCTTCGAGGCGCCGCCGGCGCAGGCCCCCGGGGAGGTCCTCGCCGTCGTCCTCGACCGCCCCTTCCTGGGCGATCCCGGGCCCGGTCGCGATCACCGCTCGCCGCAGTAGGATGCGAGGCGCCATGCGTCGGCTCCTCCCCCTGTTCGTCCTCCTCGCCGGCTGCCCGACGACCGACGAGCCCGTCGACGAGCCGACGCCGCCGCCCGGCCTGCCCGACAGCGTCACGCTGGGGGAGGAGATCGTGTGCGAGGACCCCGTCGAGGGGATCGTCCGGATGACCGAGGAGCGCGAGGCGCGGGGCCTGGGCGGGGTCGAGCTGACGTACGCGCCCGCCCCGCCGGGGTCGCCGTCGGGCTCGCCCGTCGCGGCCGACGACATCGACGGGGACGGGGACGTCGACCTCGTCTTCAGCCGCACGCGGGACGCCCCGTACGTCCTCCTGAACGACGGCACGGGCCACTTCGAGGAGGTCAGCGCGGGCTTCGACCTCCCGACGGGGTTCGTCGCGACGAACCAGGCGCTCGCGGACTACGACGGGGACGGGCTCCCCGACCTGACGATCGTGGGACCCGGCTTCATCGGCGTCGCGTGGAACGAGGGCGGCGGGAGCTTCACCGACCTGGAGGCCCTGGACGACGTCCCCGAGTGGATCGTGTCGACCTTCGCGCTGGGCGACGCGGACGGCGACGGCGACCTCGACCTGGCCCTCCCCGCGATTCAGGAGGGCTTCACCCCCAACAGCCCCGGGACCCCCGAGCGCGTCTACCTCAACGAGGGCGACGGGGCCGCGTGGACGATGTCCCACGAGCTGCTCCCGTACGGCGTCGGCGGGTTCTCGATCTCGGCGACGTGGACCGATCGCGACAACGACGGGGACCAGGACCTGTTCGTCCCCTACGACCGCGTCAACGCCCCCAGCGCGCCGCCGAACGCCTTCTACCGGAACGACGGCAACGACGACGACGGCGTCCCCATCCTCGTCAACGACGCCCCCGAGACGGCGACCAACCTCTACATGAGCGGCATGGGCATCGCGGGGACGGACCTCAACGGCGACGGCCGCATCGACTACTGCATGTCGAACACGGGCAGCCAGCTGTGCCTGATGTCGAGCGGCGACCTCTTCGTGGAGGTGCGGGACAGCCACGGCCTCCGCCCCGCGGCGTTGGACGACTACCCGTTCTGGTCGGGGTGGTCGCTGGAGCTGATCGACCTCGACGGGGACGGCTGGCGCGACATCCCGATGGCCGGCGGGCCGCCGCTGGGGTCGCAGTCCGGCTGGGAGGAGGGCCAGGGGGACGCGCTGTTCCACGGGCAGGCGGACGGCACGTGGGTGGAGGTGACCGACGAGGTCGGCTGGGACGCGCCGCGGACGCACTTCGGGCTGGCGGTGGCGGACTACACCGGCGACGGCTACCCGGACGTCGTCATCTCGGGGAACACGGGCCCGCCCCAGTTCTGGAACAACCCCTGCGGCGGCGGCGCGTGGATCGAGGTCGAGCTGGAGGGGCCCCCCGCGAACACGGGCGGGTTCGGGGCGCGGTTGGCGACGACGACGGGGGACCGGACGCAGCTGGACGAGCTCTGGAACCTCCGCAGCCTCGGTCAGTCCCCGTCCCGCTTCCACGTGGGGCTGGGGGACGTCGAGGTGGTCGACCGGCTGGAGCTGACGTGGCCGGACGGGACGAGCGTGGTGGCGACGGACGTCCCGGTGAACCGGAAGATCACGATCACCTACTGATCGTCGAGCCAGAGCGAAGTCCAGAGCGCGATCTGAAGCGCCGCGAACACGCTGCCGAGCGTCCACGTGACGATCCCGCCGCCGAGCACGACCGCCTCGACCTCCTCGCTCAGGATGCTCGCGTAGAGCACCGCGACGCCCAGGACCAGGGGCGCGATGCTCAGCCACCAGTGGCGCTGTCGGCCGAACACGAAGGCCGTGCCGAGGGGCGCGAGGCCGATGGAGAAGGCCCACAGGATGGCGAAGGACGCGACGGCCGGGGCCGCGTTCTCCGGTCCCACGAGGAGCGAGAACCCGACGGCGGGGGCGGCGAGCACGACCAGCGCCCACACCGGGCCCCAGAAAGCCGCGCGCAGGCTCGCGCGGCGGAGCTCGCGCGGTCTCGTGGGGAGCACCGAGAACGCCCGCAGCATCTCGCCGTTGTACCCCTGCACCACGCCCTGGCTGGACACGACCTGCCCCTTCAAGCCGAGGGGATGGAGGATGAGCACCCAGGACGCCGTGCCGATCCCCGCCATCAGCAGGAGCGACCCGAGCAAGATCGCCCCCTGCCCGTCGATCGCGAGGCCGACGGGGAGCAGGACGGCCCCGGGGGCGGCCAGCAGGAGGAGCAGCCCCCGCCAGAAGCCGGACGTCGCCCGTAGCTGCCAGCGGACGTCCCGATCGAGTCGGGGGACCGGCCTGCCGGCGCCGGGCTTCGCGCGCAGGCGGCGAGCGAGCCACTGCCGGGCCTGTTCGGTGCGCGGTTGGGCGAGGTAGGCGAAGACGACCAAGGCGCTGAAGAGGGGCGCCGGGGGCGCGTCCATGAGCAGGCCGAGGGCCGCGATCAGCCCGGCGACGAAGCCGACGAACGGGGCGACGAGGAAGGCTGCTTCGGTGACTCCGCCGGCCTCGGACCGCGAGGCGGCGACCCACCCGGGTAGGCAGAAGGCGACGGCGATGCCGAGCGTCGCCGGGGGAACCAGGCCGAAGGCCAACAAGTCTGCCCACGGTTGGCCGACGTGAGGGGCGAGGCGCCCCGCTGTGGTCCACAACACCGCCGCGACGGCCGCGGTCAGGACGAAGGGCCCCGCGACCTCGGCGATGACCCGCCGCGCCTCTCCCAACGGAATGACGCGGGTGGCTCGGGGACCGCACGGAGTGCTGTTGACGCCCTTGGGCTCGTGGAGGGTCGCGATGGGCGCGGACGCGGCCGGCATCATCGCGGCGATGCCGCAGATCGCGACGAGCAGGAAGCCCGGCACCGGCTCCTCGTTCAGCCCGAGCTCATGCCAGTAGAAGCCGACCATGCCCATCGGGAGCGTGCCGAGGATCAACAGCGGCCACTGCCGGATCGACCACCACGTCCACGTCCGGGCGTGGTGCAGGGTCGGGCTCATGTCTCCACCTTCCCGTCAACCGGGTGAGGGCATGGGTTGATGTAAGTC
>CAYFOA010000258.1:0-10693 GCA_964344575.1 uncultured Rickettsiales bacterium
CGACTCGTACCACGTTTGGGGATCACGCCGTCTCTACTTGGGCGAATACGACGGGATCAGATCGCCCGCAGGAAGTCGATCAGCCGCCGGCGCTCCTCGACCGTAAGCTCGTCGCAGCCGAACTCGTGGCCCCTCGCCGCGAACGGCGGGGTGTCCGCCGCGGGGCGGGGCTCCAGGCAGAGGAGCTGCTCCAGGGAGTCGAGCGAGCCGTTGTGGAAGAAGCGCTCGAACGCCCAGGTGCCCACCAGCCGGGGTGCTTTGACGCCGCCCGTGTCGTACGAGTTGTCGAAGTCCGACAGCCCGCAGCAGAGCTCGCCGCCGGCGTCCGGGGCGCCCCAGTCCGCCAGCGCGTCGTCCGTGCCGATCTCGTCCCAGGCGTGGATCTCCAGGCCGCCGCCGCGGGGGCCGCCGTGGCAGTCCACGCAGCCCGCCGCCTCGAACACCTCGCGGCCCTCCGCCACCCGCGACGCGTGCGCCACCGCCGGCGGCGCCGGCGCCCGCAGCGACAGGATGAACTCCCCCAGCGGCTCCAGCTGCTCGTCCGGCCACTCGCTCAGGTCGCCGCCGCCCACGTGCACGAACCCGCGCGCGAAGTCGAGGATCGACCGCGTACCTCCCGTCCACCCCAGCTGCGCGTGCTCCGTGCCGTAGGCCTCGAAGTCGTCGACGTCCGCGATGCCCCACAGCGGCGAGATCCGGCTCACCGTGTGCGCCCCGTCGTCCGCCGTCAGCGGCGCGATGAGGAAGTCCATCGTCCCCGACCGCCACGACGCGTACTGCCCCTGCACCTGGTACGGCACCTCCGGGATGTTCGCCGCCTCCGTCAGCAGCGGCAGCAGGTCCCACATCAGGCTCATCCCAAGCAGCGGGTCCGACTGGAACCGCTCGATCATCGGCGCCAGCGCCGCCACCGCGTCGGGGTGGTAGTCGTCGGGATCGAACCCCGGGATCCCCGCCTTCACGCCCACCATGATCGACAGCATGTGGCCGCCGTAGTCGTACCGGTGGTTCGGGTAGCCGACCGCGTACCGGCCGTCCGGCATCTGCCCGAAGTGGCACGACGCGCACGTCATCCCGAGCGTGTCCGCCAGCCCGAAGGTGCCGGTCGTCCCGAACCCCAGCGCCCGGGGGACGTCGCTGTAGGGGTCCGACACCAGGCCGTACGTGTCCGCGCCGAAGTTCCGGTTCATCCAGTCCAGCAGCGGCTCCGGGATCCCGTCCGTCCCCATCGGCTCGTAGAAGAACCGGTACTTCCCGCACATCAGCTTCGCCCGCCGGTCCTCGGGGTGCTCCGCCCAGCGCGCGCAGGCGTCGAAGATCTCCCCGTCCTCCAGCAGCTCCCGCAGGTCGAGCGACACGTTCACCAGCCCCTCGGACGTGTCCGGCTGGGGCGCGAACGGGTCGGGGCGGCCCACCCCCGGGTCCGCCTCGCCGCCGCCCGCACCGTCCCCCAACGCCGCCCCATCTTCGCACGACACCTCGGCCTCGAAGGCGCCGCGGTTGTGCTCGTCGCCGTCGACCACGACGTAGTACCGGCGGCCCGCCTCGACCTCGAACTCCACCCCGTTGAAGCCGCGCGCGAACGCCGCCCCGCCCTCGCAGCCGAGCCCCGCGTCGAGCACGAAGAGGTCGTGGTTGAGGACCGACGGCTCCGGGTCGACGAAGCGGACCTCGACCGTCCCCGAGGCCGTCGCGTCCACGCGGTACGCGATCTCCGGCCCCGCGAAGCTGCCCACGACGCCCGCGTAGAAGTCGACCGCGTCGGTGGCGCCGGAGTTGAAGTCGGACGTGTCGCCCGCGACCACCGCCCCGCACGTCAGCGCGACCTCGGGGAAGCAGCCCGCGCCGGGGGCGCCGGCGCCGGACGACCCGTCGAAAGACGCGTCGTCCCCGGCGGCGGGCGCGCCGGCGGGACCGGGGGCGGGGCAGCCCCCGAAGCCGGCCAGGAGCGCGGCGAGGGGCGCGAAGAACAGGATTCGGAGACGGTGCATGGCGCCCTTGTACGGACGCCCCCGTCACGCGGGGGTCACAACCTCAGGGGGCGTCGAGGCGGTCGTCGTCGGGCAGCCCCAGCTCCCGCCTCAGCCGCGCGTTCTCCCGCTCCACCAGCGCCCACGCCTGCCGCCTCGTCATGATCTTCGCGAGGTTCGTCCCCCGCAGATCCTCGAGGTCCTTGCCCCCCTTCTGGACGAAGATCGCCCCGACCACGAACAGCGGGATCGACAGCCCCATCACGGGCGCCCCGTACGGCTCCCCCGTCATCGGTCCGAGCGGCTCGCCGACGCTGTTCAGGACCGCCCCCAACACCATGCCGAGCGTGCCCCCGCCGAGCAGCAGCAGCCCCGTCCCCACCGTTCGCTGCGCCTGCAGCCGCCCCTCCGCGACCTTCGCCACCAGCGCCTCGTCCCCCGACAGCGCCAGCACCGTGTCCACGTCCAGCCCCTCGTGGGGGACCCCCGCGACCACGATCCGGAACGACTTCCGGTTGTACTTCCCGAGCAGCCGCGACGAGTAGCCGAGGCTCGGCGGGCCGATCCACCGGTAGCGGCTGTCCGTCAGCTGGAGCCGTCCCTCCGTGTAGTCCCGGAACTGCACCACCGGGAGGAACCGCCGCCGGAACCTCGCCGCGTCGGTGCGCGTCGCCTCGTAGCGCCGGTCCAGCGCCAGCCGGTACGGCTTGAACCGCAGCTCCGTCCCCAGCTCCAACACCTCGATGTCCGTCCGCAGGATCGAGACCTCCCCGAACGTCGCCCGGAGCAGGAGCCGCTCGGTCGCCGCCTCGAGGACCACCGCGCAGATCTCGGTGCCGTCCGTCAGCTGCACGCGGACGCGATCGCCGCGGTCCTGCCCGAGCGCCGGAGCCGCGAGCAACGTCAGCGCCGCGACCAGCGCCGGCAGCCTACAGGTCAAACTCGCCGGTCCCGCTTCCGCCGAAGCCGCCCCCGCTCTCGCGCTTGGCCTGCTGCAGCATCTGCCGGTACTTGCCGATGGTCGGCATCAGCTCGCACGCCCGCTCGAGGTTGTCGATCGCGTCGGCGTACTTCTTCCGCATCAGCAGCATCTCGCCCTGGCGGAAGAGCAGGTCCGCGCTGAAGTCGTGCTGCTGCACCTCGTAGTACTGCTTCCGCGTCTCCTGGCGGATCGTCTTCTCGTTGAGCCGCTTGAAGGCCTTTTCGATGTTCGCGAGGATCTTGAGTCGCCGCTCCTCGACGTCGGGCGCCAGCTCGCGCCCCTTGCCGAACCGGGCGTACTCGTCCTTCATCCGCTCGTACGACTTCTTGACCGCGTCCGTCCGCGACGTCCAGTGGACCTCCAGCATCTCGAACGGGTTCTGCTCCATCTGGTGGTTCAGCTTCGTCTCGAGCTGGCCGCGCAGCCGCTCCATCACCTGCTCCGCGTCCTCCGACTCGACGAACCCGAGGACTCCGAGCTGGACCAGCGCGAGGAGCACCTGGATCGTCGGCCCGCGGCCCATGTTGGAGACGCTGAAGATCTCGCGGTAGCGGTACGACTTCTTCGACAGGATGTCGATCAGCCCCATCTCCGTCTTCTTGAGGCGGAGGTCGTCCCAGTTCACCCCCTCGCGGAGGATCGTGTACTGGTCCATCAGCGGGACCTGCATCTTCTCGATGTCGCTCTTCGACGTCTGCGTGACGCGCCGCTTGTAGTAGCCGAAGAGGAACCCGGGGGTCTTCATCGGCGGGGTCACGAAGTCGCCCGGCAGCGTCTCCAGCGGGTACCACGACCACGACCCGTCCTTCATCGCGAAGACGTTGCGGGTCACGATCTCCGCCTGCGTCATCAGCGACATGACGAGCTGCGGGAACGTCAGCGCGCCCGACTCGATGAGGCACTCGCCCTGCCGCTGCCCCGTCTCGTTCATCCGCGCGAGGCTCGCCTTGAGCTGCTCCTCGGTGAGCTTGCCCGCCCGCGTCAGGAGCACGCCGAGGCACTCCTCCTCGATGACGGGGTCGTTCTCCCACTGCACGAAGCCGCCCTGCTTCATCCAACCGAGGCGGCGGCCCGTCTCGGAGCGGACCTCCAGCACACCCGTGGCGCGGCGCTGGTACAGGTCCATGAGGAGCTCCGTCATCTGGACCTCCTCGACCTGGCCGGCAGACGCGGGCTCGCCGAGCGCCGCCGTGTCGAACTTCTTGCCGTCCGCCATCGCCGCGGCCACCGCCGCCTGCGACGCCCCCGCGGGGACCATCGGCTGCGCGCCCTCCGCCCACTGCCCCGTCACCTTGAACCGGCCCGACGTCAGCATCGCTTCGACGAGCGAACCCACGAACCGGTAGAAGCCCTCGAGCTGGGGGATGCCGTCGCCCGCGTCGGGGTCCAGGTTCACGTCGGCCGCCTCGTCGTCGACCTCGCCGACCGTGCCGTACGCCGTCACCACCTCGCCGAGGACGGGGACCGTGAACTGGACCGCGACCTCGTCACCGGAGTTGAGCGGCTCGTCGACCGGGATCGTGTACTGGAGCTGGCTGATGCTCGACCGGTAGTCCTCGAGGAACTCGAAGAGGTCGTCGTACTGGATGGGGACGCTGACTGGCATGCGCCCCAACCATACGTCTACTGCGAGTTCAGGCTCCAGTCGTAGTCGTTGAAGACCACGCTCAGGGAGCCCCCCTCCAGCGCCGCCTTGGCCTCGCCGTCCACGTACTTCGCCATGTACGCGGCGGGCTTGCCGTCGAAGTCGCCGCCGTACCAGTCGAGCAGCTTGCTGAGGTAGACCTTCCCCCCGGCGACGTCGACGCGGTTCCGGCTGCGGTCGTTGAAGAACGCGCGCGTGTACTTCTCCAGCTGCGCCTCCAGCCCGTCCGGCGTGATCGCCCGGTTGGGGAGGACGGGGCAGGAGACCGCCGCGCACACGAGGATGAAGTGGACGCGGTACTCCTCGAGGTCGCCGCGCAGCTTCTTGTGCTCGATCTCGTTGAGCGACATCGTCCGCCCCGCGACCGTCCAGCGGCTGTCCTCCCAGGGGTCCGGCTTGATGTCGCGAATCGACTTGACGGGGTACGCATCGAGGATCGTCTGGAAGGTCAGGGCGTTGTAGGCGTTGCTGTAGAAGGCGACCTTCTGGGCCCGGGACCAGCCCGCGACCTCCTCGGGCGGGACCGCGGCGACGGCCTCGAGGAACTTGCCGAGGTCGCCGTTGGACCTCAGCCCCTCGTAGTCGACCATGCCGTCGCTGCGAACGTGCTCGGCGAGGACGCCGTTCCACGTCGCGTAGGAGTGGTCGAAGCCCGCGCCGGGGGCCGCGAGGACGAAGACGGCGGCGGACAGGAGGGACAGCAGATGGGTCATGACGACTTCCTCGGGGGCCGGAACCGGCCGTTCTCCAACAGGGTCCCCTGCTCGACGCACCCGTCGTAGCCCTTGGCGATCCACCAGGCCTCGGGCTCCACGGTGGGGGACCAGTACTCCACGTGATCGACGGTCCACCCTGCGGAGACCGGCACGAACAACAGCTTGGTACGGCGCTCCGCGTCGAAGGTTACGACCCCGTCGCCGTCGCCCCGCTCGCACAGCGTCCAGGGGGGCGGCCAGGCCTCGCCGAGGACCGCCAGCAGCGCCTGGGGATCGTCGGCCACGGGGGCCCCCGTGAAGTCCCGGACGAGGGCCGCGTCCACGAGCTCGGAGCCGTCGGCGGCGGTGGTCAGGAACCACGCCGCGGCGGCCCCCACGGCGGTCGTACGGCGGTCCGTGTCGACGAACTCGATCACCGGCAGCGTCCCCCACACGGAGCGCTGCGTCGTCCACTCGTCGACGTCCCGCGCCCGCGACAGATCGGCGAGGAGGACGGGGGAGACGTCCTCGGGCTCGACCTCGGGCTGCTGCAGCTCCGGGTAGAAGCCGGGAGTCAGCGCGGCGAAGTCGCGGACGAGGACGGGCGCCGGCGGCTGCGGCTCGGTCGGCTCGACGACGGGCTCGGGCGGCTTCTTCGGGCACGCCGCGAGCACGGCGGCCGCGACGACCGCGACGAGCGCGGGCCCGACGCGCGCTAGTTGCACTTCTGGTTGGCGACCTCGGCCGTGACCATCTCGCGGAGGATGTGCGCCTCCGCCACCGCCTGGTTCCCGAGCGCCTGCGCGCCGGCGGTCTGGTAGCTGTCCGCGAGCGGCTCGGCGGCGGCGACGGCGGCGGGAACCATCCCCGCCGCGTCGACCAGCCGATCGCACGTCTTCTTCCGGTCCCCGTCGGCCTTCGCCGAGATCCCCCAGATGAACTGCTTGTAGGCCTCCATGTACCGCGCGCGAGCCGCGATCCAGGAGGTCGCGGGGACGAACCCCTCGCCCATCTTGCCGGCCTTCTTCTCCGCCTCCTGCCAGCACACGACCGAGCCGTTGAGGAGCTCGTAGAGCTGGTTGACGGTGATGCGGGCGTCACCCGGCACCTCCTGCTCCCTCTGCCAGGTGCGGTCCTGGTCGAGGCAGCGGTCGGCCTTGCGGAGCGCCTTGTACTGCTCGTCGTCCGCGTCGAAGGTGCCCGCCGTCGCCTGGATCTCGGCGCCCAGGGGGTCCAGGTCCAGCGCCTTCCGCTTCATCGGCTTCTTGCCCGCGACGGCGGCGACGGGGACGAGGAGGGCGAGGGCGCAGAGCAGAGCAGGCAGTCGGTTCAAGGGGGCCTCCGAGAGCGGTGCGGAAGGATAGCGGCTGGGCCCGTTCGACGCAGGGGTGCCCTCGGACATTCGATCCGCTATCGTCCCGCGACTTCAGCGTTCAAAGGACGGCCACCGATGCACCTCCACGACATCATCCGCATGTGGCATGCCGAGCTGAGCGCCTCCCGCCCCCAGGTGGCGATCGTCGAAGAAGACATGCGCAACGGGAAGGACGTCCTCGCGGGGGCCCCCCACGAGGCGATCCCCGGCGGCCTCCGGCGCGACGATCCCGCGGCCCTCCCCGTCCGGCTCCTCCCCGCCCGCCACGAGCCGGGCAAGCCCGCCAGCCCCGAGACCCTCGACGAGCTCGAGGACGCGCTCGGCTTCGAGCTCCCCCGCGGCGTCGAGCTGCTGCTCCGCCTGCACGACGGCGGGGACTTCTTCGTGCCCGACGTCGACGGGCTGGAGGAGCCGCTGAGCGAGCCGCTCCGGGTGCTGTCGGCGGACGGCATCCGGGAGGCCTACGCGGCCATGCTGGCGACCCTCCGCGACCACCTCGACGAGCTCGACCCGGACGAGGACGACCTCTTCCGGCTCGCCCGCCGCTTCGGCCACGGGCGGGACGCCGCGTACGAGTTCGCGGATCGGCTGGGGGCCGTCGCGGGCGGCGCCCGGACCGGGCTCCCGGTGCTCCCCCTGCTCCGCCCCGCGGGGCGCCCCGAGGACCTCGTGGTGTACGTCCCCAACGCTGGCCAGGGCGGCCGCGTGGGCTACCTGTCGGCGTCCGCGGGGTTCCTCCCGGACCACTCCGACGACCTCGCCTTCGAGGGGATCGAGGGGTGGCTGGTGGCGGTCCTGAAGGGCCGCGCGTGCCAGCGGCTGGTGCTCACCTGACCGGGCGCGCCGCGCCGCGCGGCTCCTCCTCGGCCTGAAGTCTCCACGCAAAGTCGTCCGCAACCACCCGGGGTCCGGCGTTCTCCCGGAGAATGCGCGGGATGACTCGGCCCGTCTCGGACGAACCGACCGACGAGGAGTTGATGGTGGCGTACCAGGGTGGCGACGTGGCTGCGTTCGACCTGCTCGTGGGGCGGTACCACGCGCGCCTCTTCGGGTTCGTGCTCCGCCTGACCGCCGACCGGGCCCAGGCCGAGGACGCGTACGGGGAGGCGTGGTTCCGGGTCGTGCGGGCCGCCCCGCGGTGGGAGCCGCGGCAGAGTCTCCGGAGCTGGCTGTTCCGGATCGCCCGCAACTGCGCCGCCGACACGCGGAGGAGCCGGACGCGGTGGCTGCGGCTGCTGGACAAGGCGGAGACGACGGCGACCGCACCGGAGCGTCCGGCCGACCGGCTGGAGCAGTCGGAGCGGGCCGCCCGGATCGACGCGGCGCTGGAGACGTTGCCCGAAGAACACCGCGCCGCGCTGCTGCTCCGGTATCGCTACGACTTCGACCACGACGAGCTCGCGGCGGCGCTTGGGCTGACCGAGCGGAAGGTGCGGGACCGGCTCTCGTACGGCCGCCGGAAGCTGCGCCAGGTCCTCGAGCCGGAGGACGGGACCGATGGCTGAGCCGACGCGCGACGAGCGCTGGGTGCGCGACGCGCTGGGCGAGCTGACGGACCCTCCGGGGCCGTGGCCGGGGCCCGAGCTCCGCGCCCGCGCGGCGGCCCGGATGGCCACGCGGCGCCGGACCGGTCTGGCCCTCGCGGCGGCGATCGCGCTCGGCGGGTTGGCGCTCTCCCTGGCCCTCATCCGTCCCGGCGACGACAGTTCCCTCCGGGCGCGCGGCGGCCACGTCGATCCGGCGCTCCACCTCGACGTCCTGATCGAAGACGCCGGCGGCCCGCGTCGGCCCGACGGAGACGTCGTGCCCGCGGGCGCGGCGGTCCTCTTCCGCGTCCGCACCCGCGACGGGGGGCACCTCTGCCTCGACGAGGCGACGCCCGGCGGGACGTGGGACCGCGTCGCGCCTCGCCCCGGCATGCGCTGGCACGTCGGCCCCGGGGAGCACCTCCTGGCGGACGCGGGCACCGTGCTCGCCTTCCGGACCGACCACGGCGCCGGCGTGCGCGCCTACCGGGCCAGCGTGTCGGCCGACGACCCCGGGTGCGCCCGCCCCGACGCGACCGCGGAGCTCCGGCTGGAGTGGCGGGAGTGATCCGGCACGCGGGGACCCTGCCGGCCTGCTGCGCCGCGCTGGTGCTCGCGGTCACGGCGCTGTCCTGCGCGTCGGCCCCCGAGCGGCTGCGGAGCCGCGGGCTGGAGCCGGCCCGGAGCACGGCGCAGGAGCTCTCCCGCGCCCTCACTCCGAAGCGCGTGGCGATCGTGGTCGGTGTCTCCGCGTACGACGACCCCGCGTTCGATGACCTCGAGTTCGCCGACGACGACGCCGCCCTGGTCGCGGACACGCTCGCGGCGGAGACGGGGGGCGGCTTCGAACAGGTCGTCCTCGCCGCCGACCCGTCCGCGACGACGCGGGCGGCGATCCTGGAGCAGCTCCGCCGGGCCGCCGAGCCGCTGCGCGCCGAGGACGTCCTCGTCGTCTACTTCTCGGGGCACGGCACCGTCGCCGAGGTGGGGGACGACGGAGGCTCCCGACTGTTCCTCCTCCCCCGCGACGCCGCCCCCGCGGACCTGCCCGGCACGGCCGTGGACCTGTCCGAGCTGCGGCTCTTCTTCAGCACGCTGAAGCCCCAGCGGAAGGCGCTGGTGATCGACGCCTGCTTCAACGGGCGGGGCAAGTCGTCGGTCAACCCCGGGCTGGTCCCACGGGTCGAGGAGCTGCTGGCGACGGCGAGCCGCTCCGACCTGAGCGCGCTGGGGAGCGGCGAGGCCCACCTGTACGCCACCTCGTTGGGGCGGGCGGCGTTCGAGGACCCGAACCTCGGCCGGGGTATCTACACGCATTACCTCGTCCAGGCGATGTCGTGGGAGCGGAGCGCGGCGGACCTCGACCTCGACGGCGTCATCACGGCGTACGAGGCTCACGACTACGCACGCCTCCGAACCATGCAGCACACCAACGGCGCGCAGGTCCCCGAGGCGTCGCTGCGGGTCGTGGGGATGAACGACGTCGTGCTCGTGGGCGACCCCCTCGCGCGGGGCGAGCGGGACCGCGCGCTGGTGTTCGACTACGGCACGGGCGCCGCCGGCGCGGGGACGACGCTCTTCGTCGACGGCCGCGCCAAGGGGGCGTTCCCGGGGACCCTGACCGTGCCCCCCGGGCAGCACCACGTCGAGCTGCGGCACGCCGACGGCACCGTCGTGCTGGACGGCTACGCGCGCTTCGCGGCGGGCCAGTCGGTGGGGCTGGGCGACCTGAAAGTGATGGCCCGGCGGGATCGCATCCTCCAGGCGGTCCGGCTCGGCGCGCTCGGCGGGCCCGCGTCGAGCTGGGGGGAGACGTGGGGCGGGGGCGCGGTGGCGCTGGAGGGGTGGGGCGCCCTGAAGCGCGCCCGGAACCCCGCCCGGGGCTTCCTCGGGGCGGCGACCTTCGGCCTCGGCGTGGCCCCTACGCGGGAGGGCACGACCGGTCTCGTGCGCCGCGGACGGGGGACGTTCTGGTTCGGGTTCGAGCTCGGCTGGGGGGGCGACTGGCGGCGGCTCCGCCTGCGCGCGGCGTGGCAGGCGCGGGCGACCGCGGTCCCCATCGCGCGGGTGCCCGGCGGCGGCCCCGAGACGGCCCCCGAGGAGGTCGGGCGGATGGTCTTCAGCATGGGCCCGACGGGACAGATCGGCGTGGCCCTCGACCACCGGCTGTCGGTGTCGCTCGCGGCGACGCTGCAGTCGAGCCCGTTCCGCGTCCGTCCCGAGGACCCGGTGCGGCTGCACCCGTTCGGCACGATCACCGCGGGGTTGGAGGTAGGCCTGTGACCGTTCGATGGATCACCCTCCTGGCCGCGCTGCTCGCCGTCGCGTCGCTCCTGGTGGGGACGCCGGCAGCCGAGGCCGGCGCCGGCGACGACGACGACTCGGCGGACGACGACGACGACTCGGCGGCCGATGACGACGACTCGGCGGACGACGACGACGACTCGGCCGACGACGACGACTCGGCCGACGACGACGACGACGCCGCCGCCGACGACGA
>CAYFOA010000259.1:0-10682 GCA_964344575.1 uncultured Rickettsiales bacterium
AAGTGGGGGCGGGGGGCGTTCGCGGAGGGGTCTCCGGACGAGTGGGAGGGCGGCGGCGGCGGCGCGGCCGCGGCCCCGGGAGCGATCGAGGCGGCGCTGGGGGGCATCGCGGCGCGGGTCACGGGGCTGGAGCTCGTCGACCTCGCCTACTACCCGGTCGCCCTGGGGACCTCGATCTTCGGCGTGGCGGGCGCGCTGGTGGTGCTCGCGCTGGGGGTCGCGTGGGCGCGGCGAGGCGCCCCCGGGGGGCTGCTCGTGGCGGCGGTCGCAGCGGGGCACGGCGCGTTCCTCCTGGGGGTCATGCCGGTGCTCGACGACCGGTTCGCGGCGGTGGGCGCGCCGGCGCTGGTGGTGGCGGCGGCGCTGGGGTGGGGCACGCTCGGGGAGGTCGCGCGGCGGCGGGCCGGGATCGCGGCGGTGGCCGTCGGTGCGGCGGTGTCGGTGGACTTCCATGTCGGGCTTGCGGCGCCCTGGAACGCGGAGCTCCCGATCCTGGTGGTCGATCGGGACGACTTCCCCCCCACGAACGCGCGCGGCCTCGGCTGTTCGTCGTCCGTCGAGCAGCGCGGATGGTCGCGCCGGGACGCGGAGGCGCCGCGGAGGATGCCGCTGCGGGCGGCGCTGTGGGACGCGATCGACGCCTGCGCCGCGACGGGGCTGGGGGTGGTGTCGGAGCGGGCGCTGATCGCGGACGGCGGGGACGGCGAGTGGATGCGGTACGAGTCCTGGCGTGGGGGCGGACGGCCGACCGTGGGGAACGTGTGCGGGCCCGACGGCCGCTGGGAGCACGAGGTGGCGCTGGACCTGGTGGCGGTGGCGGACGGGGACGGGCTGCCGGGCTGCCTCGTCGCGGACGGGGGGTGGCGGCGCGCGGTCGAGGTCGGCGATCCGGACGGCGGCCGCGGCGTGACCCTGTGGGCGCGCGACGGGGCCTGCGTGCAGTGATCCTGGGGGTCGAGGGACCGGTCGAGGGGCGCGGCGGGGCGGTCGCCAGCGGCCACGCGGCGGCGACGGAGGCCGGGCTGGAGGTCCTGCGGGAGGGCGGCAACGCGTTCGACGCGGCGGTCTGCGTCGGGTTCTGCCTCAACGTCCTCGAGCCCTTCCTCGTGGGGACCGGGGGCGAGGCGCCGATGCTGGTGCGGACGGCCGACGGGCGGGTGCGCGTGCTCGCCGGGCAGGGGTGCGCGGCGGCGGCGCTGACGCTGGACGAGGCGACCCGGGGGGGCGCCGACCGCCTCCCCGGCGAGGGGCTGCGGTCGGCCGTCGTCCCCGGCGCGATCGGCGCCTGGCTGATGCTCGCGGACGAGCTCGGGACGCTGCGCTTGCCGCGGCTTCTGGAGCCCGCGATCGCGCTGGCGGAGGGGTTCCCGGTCTACGACCGGCTCGCCGCGCAGCTGGGGCGGTTCGCGCCGCGCCTCCGGGAGCGGTATCCGACCAACGCGGCGCTCTACCTCCGCGGCGGCGTCCCCGGCGTCGGTGACGTGCTCCGGAACCCCGCGCTGGCCGCCTTCTACCGGCGCCTCGCGGACGCGGGCACGCCCGCGCGGGCGGCGGCGCTGGTCTACGGCGGTGAGGTCGGGCGCGAGCTGGTGGCGTGGACGTCGGGCCGGGGCGGGCTCCTGACGGTGGACGACCTGGCGGCCTGGCGCCCCCGGTGGGAGGAGCCCGTCGCGCGGACCTACCGCGGCGTCCGCGTCCACAAGTGCGGGCCGTGGTCGCAGGGGCCGGTGTTCCTGCAGCAGCTGGCGTTGCTGGAGCGGTTCGACAGCGCCCGCGTCGGCCGCCGGGACGCGGACTCGTGGCACGTCCGGCTGGAGTGCAGCAAGCTCGCGTTCGCCGATCGGGAGGGGTTCTACGGGGACCCGGACTTCGCCGACGTCCCCCTCCTGCGCCTCCTCTCGGACGGGTATGCGGCGGAGCGGGTGGCGACGATCGACGGGGCGCGCGCGTCGCTCGCGATCCGGCCGGGCGACGGGGCGTTCGCGCCGCTGCCGTATGTGGCCGCGGCGTCCGACAGCGACGAAGACTCGGACGCGGGCGCCTTGGCCGGGCCGCACGCCGGCTGGGGCCCGCCGCGGGGGGACACCACCCACCTCGACGTCGCCGACCGCTGGGGCAACGTCTTCGCCGCGACACCGTCCGGGGGCTGGGCCCAGAGCAGCCCCGTGATCCCGTCCCTCGGCTTCTGCCTGTCGACGCGCGCGCAGATGTTCCACCTCGCCGCCGGCCACCCCAACGCGCCGGCCCCCGGGAAGCGGCCGCGGACGACGCTGACGCCGTCGGTGGCGGAGCTTCCGGACGGGTCGATCCTCGGGTTCGGCACGCCGGGCGGGGACTGCCAGGACCAGTGGACGCTGGCGGCGTTCGTGGACGTCGTGGACGGGGGGATGTCCCTGCACGACGCCTGCAACGCGCCCACGCTCCAGTCCCAGCACGTCCCCAACTCGTTCTGGCCCCGCGAGGCGCGCCCCGGCGGGGTGCTCGCGGAGGCGGACCTGGGCGACGCCGTGATCGACGGACTGCGCGGCCGCGGCCACCGCGTCGAGGTCGGCCCCGCCCGGTCCCAGGGCCGCTGCTCGTTCGTCCGCCGCGCCCCCGACGGCCGCCTCGAGGCCGCCATCAGCCGCCGCCACGGTCACCCCGAGGTGGGGGCGCTGGAGTAGGCTGCGCGCCGATGTCGCTGGTCGCGATCACCGAGGAGCTGTCGGACGCCGTCGGGGGGCTGACGTTCGCCGCCCCCGTGACCCACGTCTACAACCCCCTGACCTACGCCCGCGCCCCGCACGTGCAGTACCTGGAGCGGTACGCCGAGGGGCCGAAGGAGGCGGTCTTCCTGGGCATGAACCCGGGGCCCTGGGGGATGGCCCAGACGGGGGTGCCGTTCGGGGAGATCGCGGCGGTGACCGACTGGATGGGGCTCGACGTCGCCCTCGGGGCGCTCCCGCTCGAGCACCCCAAGCGGCCGATCCGGGGGGCCGAGTGTCCCCGCTCGGAGGTGTCGGGGCGGCGGCTGTGGGGGTGGGCGGCCGAGCGGTTCGGGACCCCCGACGCGTTCTTCGCCCGGTTCGCGGTGCTGAACTACTGCCCCCTGTCGTTCATGGAGGAGTCGGGGCGGAACTTCATCCCCGAGAAGCTCCCGGCGGCCGAGCGGGCGCCCCTCTTCGCAGCGTGCGACCGGGCGCTGCGGGGGATGGTCGAGCACCTCGCCCCGAAGCACGTGATCGGCGTCGGAGCGTTCGCCCGGAAGCGGGCCTCCCAGACGCTGAAGGGGCTCGACGTCGCCATCGGCCAGATCCTCCACCCGAGCCCCGCCAGCCCCGCCGCCAACCGCGGGTGGGCCCCCCAGGCGGAGGCCCAGCTGCGCGACCTCGGAGTTGCCCTGCCATGACCCGCGTCCTCGCTGCCCTCGTCGCCGTCCTCGCGCTGTCCGGCTGCCCCGGCCAGGTCGGGCAGACGTCGATCCCCGCCGACGAGGACGTCCTCCTCAACGTCCGCAACCCCGGCGGGTCGGTGGTCGTCCAGGGCGTCGACGGCGCCGACGCGGCGGTCGTCTCGTGGACGGTCTTCTCGGCCGACGGCGAGGCCGCGTCCGAGTCCGACGCGGACGTCGAGTTCTCCGGCGAAGGGAGTCGGATCAACATCACCGTCACCCCCGCCGCGTCCAACGTCTGGGTCGACCTGGACGTCACCGTCCCGTCCGGCGCGGCGTGGGCGATCGACAGCGGGGCCGGCGACGTGACGCTGGAGAAGCTGACCGGCGGCGGGTCGGTGGCGACGACGACGGGGTTCGTCAGCGGCGCCGAGCTGAGCGGCTCGATGGAGGTCGGCGTCGGCACGTCGGAGGTCTCGCTGGGCATGACCGTGGACGACGGCGCGACCATCACCGTCGCCGCGGAGAGCGGCCCGATCCGGATCGGCCTCCCCCCCGACGCGGACGCGCTCCTGACGGCGAGCACGGCGGACGGCGAGGTCGTCATCACCGACGTCCCGTTCTCGGGGACCAACGTCGGCGGCAGCGCGACGGGCGAGCTGGGGGCGGGGGCGACGGCGACGATGACGCTGTCCACCGGCAGCGGGGACATCACGATCGAGGCCGAGTAGCGCCCGAGGACCGCCCCTACTGCGCGACGGCGGTCAGCTGCAGCGGCTCTCCTTCGACCTCGGGGTGGAGCATCCACACCTCGAACCGGGTGCCCGTCGCGAGCGCCTCCTCGAGGGGCTCGCAGAGGTCCCACGTCGTGCACTCGAACTCGCGGCCGCCGACGAACCGGAGGCCGCCCTGGAGGTACTCCTGGGCCATCCGCATGGCGAACGGCTGCCCCGCCCAGTCGGCCCGTTCGAGGACGGAGATCAGGGTCCACCCGCCGGCGCCGTCGTCGGTCACGTCGAGGAGGACGCGCTCGCCCCACTCCGCGTCGTAGCCGCCGATGAAGCCGTCGAACTCGGTCCATTCGTCGTCGCCCTCGAACCGGATCGTGAGGCACGGCGCGATGCCGCCCGCCTCGGCGTTGCAGGGCTGCTGGTAGTCGCCGACCTGGAGGAGGGTGTCGGTCGTGCCCGGGTGGCCCTGCAGCGGCGCGAGGTCGAGCGGCTCCGGGGGATCGCCGCCGGGGCCGCCGGGGCAGGCGGTGAGCAGGAGCAGCAGGGCGAGGGGGAGGGGGCGGGTCACGGGGTCAGGAGGACCTTGACGGAGTCCCGCGAGGCGGCGACGTCCAGCGCTTCGACGCCGTCGTCCAGCGAGTACCGGTGGGTGATCAGGGGGGTCGGGTCGACGGCGCCCGAGGCCAGCAGCCGGAGCGCCGGGGCGAAGGGGCCGCAGCGGGAGCCGACCAGGGTGACCTCGTCGATCACCCAGGGGATCGGGGTCAGGGCGCCGGCGTCGTGGACGGTGGTCTTCATGACGATCGTCCCCCGGGGCCGGACGAGGTAGGTCGCCTGCTCGAGGCCGTCCGCCGAGCCGGTGCAGTCGACGACGAGGTCGGCGCCCGCGCCCGTCGCCACCTCGCCGAGCGTCACCCCCTGGATCCCGTCGGGGAGCAGCGCCAGCCGGTCTGGGTTGCGGCTCACCGCCGTCACGGCCGCCCCCGTCAGCGCCAGCACCCGCGCGACGAGCTGCCCCAGGCGGCCGACGCCGAGGACGACGACGCGGTCGGTGGGGCGGACGTGGACCTGCTGCAGGATCTCCAGCGCCGCGGCGAGCGGCTCGACGAAGACGGCCGCCTCGTCGGGCACGTCCGGCGGGACCACGTGGAGGTTCCCCGCGGGCAGCGCGAACCGCTCCGAGAACGCCCCGTCCCGGTCCTGGATCCCGAACACCGTGCGCCGCTCGCAGTGGGTCGGTCGCCCCGCCCGGCACGTCGCGCAGTCGCCGCAGGGGCAGTTGATGTCGCCCACGACGCGCATGCCGACGTACGCCTCCCGCGGGTGCTCGACGACCGTCCCCACCCACTCGTGCCCGAGGACCCCTTCGAACCCCATGTAGCCCTTCACCAGCTCCAGGTCCGTCGCGCAGACGCCGGCGCAGCGCAGCGCCACGACGGCCTCGCCGGGGCGGTCCGGTTCGGGGTGGTCGTCGATCGCTCGCGGTCCGTCGTCCGTCAACACCAGGGCACGCATGGCGGAATCCTAGGCGGTATCTTCCGGCGTCGTGCAGGTCGCCCCCCTCACCCCCTGCTGCGCCACGATCGGCTCGATGCCGGACGGCGGCATCCTCGGCGCCGGGCCCCTGCCCGCGCTCCACGACGAGGAGGGGGCGCACGTCCCGCGGGCCCTCCGTCCCCTGATCGACGCCCACGTCCACCTCTTCGCGCCGCCCGTGTTCGAGGCGCTGTGGCGCTGGTTCGAGGAGCACGGCTGGCCCATCCGGTACCGGCTCCAGGCCGAGCAGGTGATCGACTTCCAGCTCGCCCGCGGCGTCGAGCACCTCGTCGCGCTGCACTACGCGCACAAGCCGGGGCTGGCGCGGTCGATGAACCGGTGGATGGCCGACGTCGTGCGCGATCGGCCCGCGGTGACGGGGCTCGCGACGGTCCTCCCCGGCGAGCCGGACGCGCGCGCCGTCCTCGACGAGGCGTTCGCGCGGGGCCTCCGCGGGGTCAAGCTCCACTGCCACGTCCAGTGCTTCGCCCCCGACGACGCGTCGATGACGGACGTCTACGAGGCCTGCGTCGCCCACGACGTCCCCCTGGTGATGCACGCCGGCCGCGAGCCGAAGTCGCCCGCCTACAACGTCGACCCCTACGCCGTCTGCGGGGCCGAGCGGACCGCCCGGGTGCTCCGGGACTTCCCCACCCTGAAGCTGTGCGTCCCGCACCTCGGGGCGGACGAGTTCGGGGCCTACGAGGGTCTGCTGGAGCGGCACGAGAACCTCTGGCTCGACACGACGATGATGCTCGCCGACTACTTCGACATCCCCCAGGCGTGGCGCCTCCTCGACGCCCGCCCCGACCGGCTGCTGTACGGGACCGACTTCCCCAACCTGCCGTACGCGTGGGACCGGGAGCTGCACCGGATCGGCGCGCGGCGGCTCGACGACGACGCCCTCGCGGCGGTCCTCCACGGCAACGCGCGGCGGCTCTTCGGGCTGCCCGATCCCGAGGAGGTGCGCGCGTGGGCGTGAGGAAGGTCGAGCGGGACGCCGGCGAGAGCTGGGTCGGCTACGAGACGGCGGGGCCGGCGGACGGCTCGCCGGTGCTGCTCGTGATGGGGTTGGGGGCGCTCCGGGGGGCGTGGGCGCTGCAGGTCGAGGCGCTGAGCGACGCGGGGCACGCGGTGGCGTGGTCCGACAACCGCGGGATGGGGGACAGCGGCCCGGTGAACGGCTCCCTGAGCACGGGCTCCATGGCGGAGGACCAGCTCGCCGTGGCGGACGACCTGGGGTGGGAGGACTTCCACGTCGTCGGGATCTCGATGGGGGGGATGACGGCCCAGATGGTGGCGCTCGGCGCGCGGACGCGGGTCCGCTCCCTGACGCTGATCGCGACCCACGCGGGCGGCGGGCTGACGGCGACGCTGCCGACCTCGCGCGGGCTGTACTGGTGGGCGAACCGGTTCGCGGCGAACCTCGCCGGCAACCAGGCCCGGCTGGAGCGCTGCCTCGTCGAGCTGCTGTACCCGCCGGACTACGCGGCGTCGCGGCGGGACGAGCTGTCGGGGAGGCTGGGGTCGGTGTTCTCGGGGACGGGGACGTCGGGGATGCTCCGGAAGCAGCTCGGGGCGGTCATCGCGCACGACACGCGGCGGCGGCTGCCCGAGCTCGCGGACGTCCCCACGCTGGTGGTCCGCCCGGGCAAGGACGTCCTCATCCCGCCGCGCCACAGCGACCGCCTCGCGCGGGGGATCCCCGGCGCCGAGCTGTTCGAGCTGCCGGACTCGGGGCACGGCGTGCTGGCGCAGTGCGCGGACCGGCTCAACCCGCGGCTGCTGGCGCACTTCGCCGCGGCGGAGGAGCGATGACGGAGGCGTCGACGGCGGTGGCGCGGGGCTCGCGTCGGGCCCAGCTGCTGAAGCTCGCGGCGGTGGCGCTGGTGTTCGCGGGCGGGGTCGCGCTGCTGCGGGAGTCGGGGCTCCTGGAGCTGATGCAGGACCGCGAGCAGCTCCAGTCCCGGGTCGACGACCTGGGACCGCTGGCGGTCGTCTGCTACCTCGGCGTCTGGATCCCGATGCAGGTGCTGCTGAGCCAGGCGTTCCTGCCCACGGTCGCGGGCGGGATCATGTTCGGCTGGGCGTTCGGCGGCGCCCTCGCGGTGGCCGGCGCGGCGCTCGGCTGCACCGTCCAGTTCCTCGTCGCCCGCTACGTCTTCCGGGACACCGCCGAGTGGCTCGTGCTGGAGCGCTTCCCCCAGGTCCACGAGCTGATCGAGGAGCGGGGGCTGGCGATCCTGTTCGTGCTCCGGCTGATGTACGCCCCGAGCTTCGTGCTCAACATCGTCGGCGGGATCAGCACCATGCCGCTGCGGAAGTTCGCGCTCGCGTTCCCCGCGCTGCTGCCGCAGTGCCTCCTGATCTGCTTCGTCGCGGACAGCTTCTACCGGTTCGGGTGGAGCGACATGCCGGCGGCGCGGTGGGCGACGATGGCGGGGATCGTGGTGGCGTCGGTGGTGGCCTACCGGGGCGCCGTCCAGCGGTGGCCGGAGCTGCGGATCCGGAAGCGCAGGGCGAAGGACGTCCCCGCCTGAGGGCGGCCTGAGGGCGGCCTACCTCGGGCCGGGGACCAGGCCGAGGGCGTCGCCCATGCGGCGGACCTCCGCGAGCTTCGCGTCGAGGACCGACCAGTCGTCCGCCTCGTCCGCGATCGGGGCCCACGTCGCCTCCATCTCGTCGATGAGCATGGTGCAGGGGGCGTCGTCGCCGAAGTAGGGGTGGTCGAGGCGGGACGGGTCGGCCGGCTCGCGGTCGCCGAGGAGGCGGCGGAGGTCGTCGAAGGCGGGGTCGTCGTAGAAGCGCGCGGCCGCGCCGCCGAGGGCGCGGGGGGCGCTGACGTCGCCGCCGTACCAGTCGAAGAAGGGGCGCTCCCAGGGGACGTCGGTGGCGGCGTGGAAGGCGAGGAACGCGTCGGCCAGCGCGGCGTCGGCGTCGGGGCCGCCGGGGACGACCCCGAACCGCTCCACGACGGCGGTCCGGGTGGCCTCCGCGAGGCGCGGCTCGTACGTGTGGAGCGCCGCGGTGATGGTGGCCTCGTCGCCGATGGGGAGGAGCGCCTCGCCGAGCCGGACGAGGTTCCAGTGGACGGCCGCGGGCTGGCGCCCGAACGCGTACAGGCCGCCGTGGTCGAAGTAGGCGGCGGTGAAGAGCGGGTCGTACGACGGGAGGAAGCGCCAGGGGCCGTAGTCGAAGGACTCGCCGGTGACGTTCATGTTGTCGGTGTTGAGCACCCCGTGGACGAAGCCGGCGGCCATCCAGGTGGCGACGAGGCGGGCGGAGCGGGCGACGACCTCGGTCAGGAAGGCGGCCACGGTGTCGTCGTGCGGCTGCTCGGCGAGCTCGGGGAGGTAGTTGTCGAGGGTGTAGTCGAGCAGCGCGGTCAGCCGCTCGGGGGACCGGGAGAAGGCGTGGCGCTGGAACGAGCCGAAGCGGATGTGGGAGTGGGAGAGGCGGACGAGGATGCCGGAGCGGGTGGGGGACGGCTCGTCGTAGCGGATGAGCTGCTCGCCGGTCTCGTAGAGGCTGAACGTCTTCGACGTGTAGACGCCGAGCGCCTCGAGCATCTCGGTGGCGAGGAGCTCGCGGACGGCCCCCTTGAGGGTGAGGCGGCCGTCGCCGCCGCGGGAGTAGGGGGTGGTGCCGCTCCCCTTGGTGCCGAGGTCGAGGACGCGGCCCCGATCGTCGAGCAGCTGGGCGAGGAGGAAGCCGCGGCCGTCGCCGAGGGCGGCGTTGTACTGCATGAACTGGTGGCCGTGGTAGCGGAGGGCGAGGGGCTCGGTGAGGTTCCGGGGGAGGGGTTCGAGCCTCGCGAAGTGGCGCTCCCAGGTGGGGGCGTCCCAGCCGTCGAGGCCGACGGTGGCGGCGGCGCGATCGTTCCGGTGGCGGAGGGTGTGCCGCGGGAAGGTCGCGGCGACGACGGGATCGTAGAAGTCGCGCCCGAGGGACGGGAACGACGGCGCGGGCTGGTAGGGGGTCGCCACGGGCCGGGCACCCTAGCGCCGGCCCGACCCCACCGCGACGCGCGCGGCGACGGGCGGCGGGGGTCAGCGGCGTCGAGGGAGCGCGAACGCGAGGACGGCGAGGAGGACGAGGGCGTCGGTCCAGGGCCAGGCGAGGCCGAGGGCGGTGAGCTCGCGGGCGACGAGCCAGGCGACGGCGACGGCAGCGACGACGACGGCGGCGCAGAGGCGGGGACGGCGCCGGGGGAGGGTGGCGACGGCGACGACGGCGAGGACGACGACGACGGCGGCGCGGGCGGAGGCCGAGGCGGGGCGGAGGCGGCGGCCGGCGAGGAGGTTGTCGACGGTCAGGGCGAGGAGCTCGACGCCGTACCAGTCGCCGCGGGGGGTCCGGTGGCGGTCCTGCGCGCCGAGGCGTCCCCCGATGACGACGACGGCGTCGAGGAAGTCGGCGGGCTCGATCATGCCGCCGTAGACGTCGGCGTAGGTGTAGTGGCGGAACGCCGGGGACTCGGGGAAGGCGAGGAGGCGGCGGCCGCCGGGGGCCTCGACGGTGCGGGCGCCGAGGCGGACGACGTCGGGGCCGTTCCAGGCGGGGGCGGCGCCGTCGAGGGCGGCGACGGCGAGGGCGGCGAGGGACCACGCGGGAGCGCCGCCGGCGGGGTCGCGGCGGCCGAGCTCGGCCTGCCGGACGAGGGCGCCGGGCTGCTCGCGGAGGAGGTCGGCGGATCCGACGGCGGTGGCGGCGGCGGCGATCCCGGGGTCGGGGAGGTCCCACGCGCCGGCGCTGCTCCGGGCGGGGACGATGGTGGCGAGCCCCTGCCGGGTGCGCTGGTGCTCGAGGGCGCCGCGGACGTCGTCCAGGGCTTCGGCGTCGCCGCCCCGGAACCAGACGTCGAAGACGACGACGCGGGCGAGGTGGGCGATGCGCTGGAGCACGACGGCGTGGGTGGCGCGGTAGGACTTGTGGTCGGCGAAGGTCGTGAAGTCGACCGGCTCCAGGGGGATGGCGAGGCCGCCGGGGGGCCGGATCTCGGGGTCGATGGCGGGCTCGGGGCGGGTCGGCTGCAGGGGGAGGGG
>CAYFOA010000260.1:0-10632 GCA_964344575.1 uncultured Rickettsiales bacterium
GCCCGCCGCACCGCCGCCTCCGCCGCCGCCCCAGCAGCGGCAGCCCCAGCAGCAGCGCCATCGTCGACGCCTGGTCGACGGGGACGCCGCACCCGCACGCGTCCGCCCCCACCCCGCCCGCGCCGCCGTCGCCGAACACCAGCGGGTCGCCGTCCTCGCCGTCGGGGATGCCGTCGCCGTCGCTGTCCGGGTCCACGTAGTCGGCGGCGCCGTCCCCGTCCGTGTCCGCCTGGGAGGTCGGGTCGCTGCCCGCCTCGTCCGCGTCCGCGAGCCCGTCGTCGTCGCTGTCGTCGTCCTGGTAGTCCGGGATCCCGTCGCCGTCCGTGTCCACCGGCGCCCACGGGTTCGGGCCCGCCTCGATCTCGTCGGGGATCCCGTCCCCGTCGCTGTCCGTGTCGAGGTAGTCGGGGATGCCGTCGCCGTCGGTGTCCACGGGGTCGCTGGGGTCGTCGCCCGCCTCGATCGCGTCGGGGATCCCGTCGCCGTCGCTGTCCGCGTCGGCGTAGTCGGGGATGCCGTCGTCGTCGGTGTCGCCGTCCCCCTCCTCGACGTCCGGGATGCCGTCGCCGTCGGTGTCGTCCTCCGGGTCCGGGTCGAACGAGTCGTCGTCGTCGCCGAGGTCCTCGTCATCGACGCACACCCCCGTCGCCACCTCGCACGTCTGCCCCGCGTCGCACCCCGAGACCGTGCACTCCGGCACGCACGCCCCCTCGAAGCAGATCATCGTCCCCGAGCAGTCGTTCGACAGCGTGCACTCGGCCCCGTTCAGCCCCGTCCCCGCGGGACCGGCGTACGTGAACCGGAGCGCGTCCCAGGTGACGGTGGCGGACGCGTCCTCGGGGGTGAGGTTCGACAGCGTCACGTACCCCCGCTGCCCGGCGAGGAACTTGACCGGCTGCCCCCCGGCGACCGACGTCCAGCCGTGGTCGGCGGGGGTGAAGTCCACGAGGCTGATGACGTGGCCCCCGTGGAAGGCGACGTCGAACGGCGCGACGCTGCTCGCGCTGTGGGGCGACTCGGGGATGTGGGTCTCGACGGAGTACAGCCCCGTCTTCGGGATGACCGGCGTCCACCGCCCGCGCACGACGGGGTCGCTGACGGAGAACGGGGGCGCGAAGTAGAAGTGGGCGTCCCACCCCCCGGGGCCGTTGTCGCTGTCGACGTCCCCCGGGTTCGTCGCGATCCAGGAGAACCCCGCGTCCAGCTCGTCCACCTCGAACGCCTGCCCGAGCGCCGCCCCGGGGACGAGGAGCACCACGGCGGCGACGAGGGGAAGCCTGCTCATGCGCTGTCGAGGCTACCTCAAGGCCGGCTCGTCAGAGTTCGTCGATGTCGCCGTCCAGCCACGCGAGCACGCGGTCGCGGTGGGGCTCGATCCGCAGCTCCCAGTGGTCCGGCGCCGTCCAGAAGTCCTCCGCCGTGAACGCCGCGAGCTCCGCCCGAAGGCCCGGATGGAGGCGGCAGATGGCGCGGATGTCGCGCCGGTCGTGAGGGCGGAAGGAGCGCAGCTTGGACGCGACGTGGTCCGCGGGGGCGAGGCGAAACAGGCGCAGGCTCGACCAGCGGGCGCGGCGCTCGTCCACGGCGCGGGCGCGCCACCCCTGGGGGAGCACGGGGAGGCCGCCGCTGACGAGGTCCAGGAACGGCCGGCGACCGCTCTCCTCGCCGAACGCCCGCATCAGGCCGGCAGCGTGGTCGCGCAGAGGCTCTTCGACGAAGTCGAGGTCCTTCGTACGCTCGGCGACGTCGTGGAACAGGCGCAGGACCGCGCCGCCGAGGACGTGGCACTCGAGCGTGACTCCGCGATCCCTCGCCCAGGCGTCGATCTCGTCCAGCAGCGCCTCGAGCTCCGCCTTCATCGGCTCAACACGCCCCGGACCACCGACGCGAGATCCGCCAGGGAGCGGTCGTAGTCCACGCGCCAGCGTTGCCACGCCGCCGGGAGCACGCTGCGATCGGGGGCCGGGTAGCCGAGCGAGTCCCAGGCGGCGTCGCGCGGGGGCCGGAAGGCGGCCACATCGAGCTGAGCGAGCGCCACCGAGGGCCGCCCCACCCCCAGCTCCACCAGGGCCCGCGTCACGTCGCGGAGCCACCCCAGCCGACGGCCAACGTCGAGTCGAGAAGCGTGGGCGGCGAGGAGCCCCGCCTCCAGCCGCGGGTGCAGCGTGAAGAGCGCCGGCAGGCGATCCACGAGGCGCGGATCCGCCTCCCGCAGCGCCTCGGCGAGGGTCTCCTCCAGGCGGCGCACCGCCCACAGCGGAACGTCGCCCCGGTGGACGTCCAGCCCCCACCATCGGAGCTCCGCCGCGGTGTCCTGACGATCCAGCTCCGCGTGCCCCTCCAACAGGAACAGGATGGGCACGTCCAGCGCCGCCGCGAGGCGCCGCAGCTGGTCGAGTCCCGGCCGCTTGGCCCCGCTCTCCCACGTCGACACCAGGCTCTGGGCGACGCCGATCCGACCCGCCAGCTCGGCCTGGCTCCACCCCCGCTCGACACGCCGCGCTCGCAGTCGCTTCTTCATCTCGTTTCAGATGGTATATCTCAATTCAAGATAGGACAAGCTCCAGTAGACTCGCGGGCCGTGTCCGAACAGGTCGGCCAGTACGTGCTCGAGGACGTCATCGGCACCGGCGCCATGGCGACGGTGTGGCGCGCCCGGCACCACTCCGGGATCGGGCTGCGGGCCGCCATCAAGCGGCTCCACCCCCACCTCGAGGTCGACGAGGAGCTGCGGCTGCGGTTCCGCGTCGAGGCCGAGGCGCTCGCTCGCCTGCAGCACCCCAACTGCGTCCGCCTCCTCGACTTCGTGGACGACGACGGCCGCGTCGCGCTGGTCACCGAGCTCGTCGAGGGGCGCACGCTGCACGAGGTCCTCGGCGCGCTGAACGCCCCCCTCCCCTGGCCCGAGGCCGTCGCCCTCTTCCGCCAGGTCGTCCAGGGCGTCGCCCACGCCCACCGCCAGGGCTGCCTCCACCGCGATCTCAAGCCCGCCAACGTCATGGTCGCCGAGGGGGACCTCGTGAAGGTCCTCGACTTCGGCATCGCCTCGCTCGTCGGCGCCACCCCGCTGACCGAGCACGGCTTCGTCCTCGGCACCCCCGCCTACATGGCCCCCGAGCAGCGCCGGAGCATGCGCGGCCTCGACGCCCGGGCCGACATCTACGCCCTCGGCGTCCTCCTCTGGGAGCTGCTGGCGCGGCCGCTGGCGTCCCCCGGGGGACGGGACTGGCGCATCGGCGACGACGACCTCGCCGTCCTCGGGGACCGCGAGCTGCCCGCCTGGCTCCCGGCCCTCGTCCGCTCCTGCACCCGGACCGCCCGCCGCGACCGCCCCGCGTCGTGCGAGGCCGTCCTCGCCATCCTCGACGCCGGCACCCGCCGCCGCGACGGCCCCCTCGACGAGTCGACCACCGAGTCCGGCCCCGCGGGGACCCTCATCCTCCCCGTGGACGTCGCCGCCGGCACGCCGCTCCCCACCCCCGCGGTCGAGACCGCCCGCCCCGCGCTGACGTTCCCCCGGAGCAGCTTCGTCGGCCGCATCGACGAGCTCGCCGCCATCGAGCGCCAGTTCGCCGACGGCGCCCGCCTCGTCACCCTCGTCGGCCCCGGCGGCGCGGGCAAGACGCGGCTCGCGTGGCGCTACCTCGAGACCCGCCTCGACGCGTGGCCCGGGGGCGCGTGGGTGGCCGACCTGGGCGAGGCCACCACCGCCGACGAGGCCTGCCGCGAGGTCGCGCGGGCCATGCAGATCCCCCTGGTCGGCGACGACTCCCCCACCCAGCTCGGCCACGCCCTCGCCGCCCGGCGCCGGTCCCTGCTGATCCTCGACGGCGTCGAGCAGCTCGCCGACGGGCTGGAGGCCCTCGTCGCCCCCTGGATCGCCCGCGCCCCCGACCTCCGCGTCCTCGCCACCTCCCGCATCGTCCTCAAGGCCGACGGCGAGCGCATCGTCGCCGTCGACGGCCTCCCCGAGACCGACGCCACCGCCCTGCTCCTGACCCGCGCCGCGGACGGCGGCCACGAGCTCCGCCGCACCCCCCGGACGGACGCCCACGTCGCCGCGATCGTGCGCGAGCTGGACTGCCTCCCCCTCGCCATCGAGCTGGCCGCGGCGCGCCTGAAGCTGCTCACCCCGGGGAAGCTCCGGAAGCGCCTCGCGCGACGGTTCGAGGTCCTCCGCGGCGCCCGCGACACCCACGGCCAGCAGACCACCCTGCGGGGCGCGATCGAGGCGTCGTGGGACCTCCTCGACGACGCCGAGCGGGCCACGCTGGCGCAGCTGGCGGCGTTCGCGGGGAGCTTCGGGCTGGACGCCGCCGAGGCCATCGTCGACATCACCGGCTGGCCCGACGCGGCCGGGGTGATCGACCAGGTCGGCACGCTCGTCGACCACAGCCTCGTCCGCCGCATCCCCGCCCCCGACGACGCCGAGCCCCGGTTCGCGCTGCTGAAGTCCGTCCGCGCCTTCGCCGACGAACAGCTCGACACCACCGGCCTGCTCGTCGGCCCGGGGGGGGAGGAGGCGACGGGACCGGGCCCGCGTCGCGCGATCGAGCGGCGCCACGGGGCGTGGTTCGCGAGCTTCGGCGACCCCGACCACCTCGCCGCGCTGGACACCCACGGCGGCGTCGCCCTCCGCCGTCAGCTCGCCGCCGACGTCGCCAACCTCGAGGCCGCCGCCGTCCGCGCCACCGCCCGCGGCTACGCCCCCACCGCGGTCGGCGCCGCCTGCGCGCTCGCCGAGGAGCTCCGCCTCCGGGGCCCGTTCGGACGCGGCCGGCAGCTGCTCGACGACGTGCTCGCGCTCCCCGGGGTCGAGCCCGTCGAGCGCGCCCGGCTCCTCCGCCAGCGCGCCTGGCTGGCCCGCTCCGCCGGCGACACGTCCCGCGCCGCGGAGGACTTCGTCGAAGCGCTGGACCTCGTCCGGGACGCCCGCGACGCCACCGGCGAGGCGGGCCCCGCGCTGGAGGCGGACATCCTCATGGGCCTCGCCATCGCCCGCCGCGTCCAGGGCCGCATGGAGGACTCGCGCGCGCTCTTCGAGCAGGCCCAGGAGCTCGCCCGCGCCACCGGCAACCGGCAGGCGCTCGGGCGCGTCCTCGGCAACCTCGCCGTCGTCCACAAGAACCTCGGCCGCCCCGACGAGGCCCGCCGCCTGTACGGCCAGGCGCTCTCGATCCACCGCGACGTCGGCAACCGCCGCAGCGAGGGGATCCACCTCGGCGAGCTGGCCCTGCTGTGCGTCGAGCTGGGGCGGTCGAACGAGGCGCTCCGGCTGTACGAGGACGCGCTCGCGATCCACCGCGAGGTCGGCAACCGCCGCGTGGAGGGGCAGATCGTCGGCAACCTCGGCGTCCTCCACCGCGGCCTCGGCCGGTACCGCGACGCCGTCCGCCTGATGCAGGAGTCGCTCGCCATCCACCGCGAGGTCGGCAACCGGCGGAGCGAGGCGGTGGCCCTCGGCAACCTCGGCGACCTCTGCCTCCAGCTCGGGAACCTCGGCGGCGCGGCGGCGTGCCTCGACGCGTCCCTGGAGATCTGCCGCGAGCTCCAGTTCCGGCTCGGCGAGGCGGCGTTCGTCGGCAGCCGCGGGGAGGTCGCCGCCCGCCAGGGGCAGCTGGACGACGCGCGGGCGTGGCTGGCCTCGTCGGAGGTGCTCCTCCGCGAGCTCGGCAACAAGACGGAGCTCGGCAAGCTGCTCTGCCGGCGCGGCCGGGTGGAGCGCGACGCGGGCGACGTCGCCGCGGCAGGGGCGGCGCTGGAGGAGGCGCGCGGGCTCGCGGCGCAGCTCGGAGTGGGCCGCCGGAGCGAGCTCGGGCAGGCCGTCGAGGAGCTCGCCACGAGCCTGCAACAGACGTAATCGACGAATCGGTTAGGCTTCGCCGGTGCGCTACGGGGCCGCCGCGTCCGCCTTCGCCCTGACCCTCGCCGCCGCCCTGAGCGGCTGCCCGGGGGCCGACCTCGTGCTGGAGTTCGACGGCGTCACCCTGACCATCCCCCCCGGCGCGCTCCCCGACGGGATGGACATCGGCGACCTCAACGTCGCGGTCGAGCCGGGCCCGCCGGTCGAGCTCCCGGACGGCCGCACGCTGATGTCCGAGGTCTACGCGTTCACGCCCCATGGGACGGAGTTCGAGGTCCCGATCGGCGTCGGCATGGTCTACGTCGAGGAGTTCGACGCGGAGCCGAGCGTGTTCCGGCTGGGGGACGACATGGACGACGGGTGGGCCGCGGTGGCCGACGCGACGTTCGACGGCGAGGTCGCCTCGTTCACCGCGTCTTCGTTCAGCTGGTACGCGGTCACGCGCCTCCCGGGCGACTCGGGGGACGACGACGACGCGGCGGCGGGCACGCTGGACGGCGACATCGGCTTCGACGACGAGGCGGGGATGATCGCCTTCTGCGACGAGTACGACGCGGTCACGGGGACGGTCACCGTCGCCGGCCCGTCCCTCGACGGGACCGACGCGCTGAGCTGCCTCCGCGCGGTCGGGGGCGACCTCCGCGTCCAGGGCTCGGGCGTCGGGTCCGTCGGCCTCGCCCAGCTCGAGGCGATCGGCGGCGCGCTCCTCGTGACCCTCAACACGTCGCTCGAGGCGGTCGACCTGCCGCTGCTGCGGACGGTCGGCGGGCAGGTGCTGTTCGAGAACAACGGCCTCCTCGCGACGGTTCACGCCCCGAGCCTGGAGGAGGTGGGGGGGAGCTTCGCGCTGAACCAGTCGTCGCTCCTGAGCGTGGACCTCGCGGCGCTGGCGACGGTCGGCGAGGGGTTCGCGATCCCGGGGCCGACGGGGCTGGCGACGCTGGACCTCGCGGCGCTGACCTCGGTCGGCGGCGACGTGAGCCTCTCCGGCCACACGCAGCTCACGGGCATCGACCTCCGCGCGCTGGTGACGGTCACGGGCGGGATCGGGCTGTCGGACCTCGCCCAGCTCACGGTGCTGCAGGCGGGCCGGCTGGAGACGGTCGGCGGGGATCTCGTGATCGAGGACGACCACACCCTGGAGGCGGTGACGTTGCCCGATCTCCAGACCGTCGGGGGCGACCTCACGCTGTCGGACCTGGAGGGGGCGGACGTCGTCGACCTCAACGAGCTCCAGGCGGTCGGCGGCCGGCTCACGGTGGACGACACGGACGCGACCACGCTGGCGCTGGACAGCCTCATGACGGCCGGCGAGCTCCACCTCGTGAGCAGCCCGATGTCGTCGATCACGGCGCCGAACCTGGCGCAGGTCGAGGGCGAGCTGCTGGTCTCGTCGTTCGCGATCCTGACGACGCTGGACCTGTCCGACCTCGAGACGGCCGGCACGCTCTTCATCCACAGCACGTCGCTGCCGGCGATCGACCTCCCGGAGCTGACGGAGACCACGGCGGACTTCCACGTCGCGCTGAACGACGACCTCACCTCCCTGTCGGCGCCCGAGCTGACCGTGATCGGCGGGAACCTCGAGATCGAGCAGAACCCGAACCTCCCCACGGCGCAGGCGGAGGCCATCGCCGACCAGGCCGACGTCGGCGGAACCACCACGATCTCCGGGAACGGCTGATGTCCCCGCTCCGACTCCTCGCCCTCACCGCGTTCGCCCTGCTCCTCGTGCCCGGCGTGGCCCTCGCCCTCGGAGGCATGAAGATCGAGCTGGGCTTCGAGCGGCCCGCGCCCGCCGAGGAGCTCGTCGGCTCCGTGACGGTCACCTTCGAGGACGCCCGCCCCGCGGACAAGGGGGGCGACGACCCGACCCTCGTCGGCAACTACCGATCGACCGTGGGGATCCCCTGGGGCCTCTACCTGAAGCGGAGCTCCGTCGAGCACGTCGTCTCCGCCCTCGTGGCGGACGCGCTCCGGGCGGCCGGGGTCAAGGGGAAGCCCGGCGAGGCCGGCGAGGGCGCCCGCATGCACGTCGAGCTGACCCACCTCTGGTGCGACGGCCACACCCGCTACGAGATGCGGATCGACGCGGCGCTGCGGTACTACCCGGCGGGCGCGTCCGAGCCGACGTGGACCGGGGAGCTTCACGGCGCCGGCGGCGTCACCGCGATGATGGGGGTCCCCAAGGAGTTCTCCGAGGGGTACGCGCGCATGTTCCAGTCGGCGCTCGACGGGCTCGCCGAGGCGTTCACCTCGGAGGCGTTCCGGAGCGCCGCGGGGGCGCCCTGACGAGCGACTGGGAGCCTCCGGTGGCGCGGCCGTCTATCCTCACGTCATGCGCCCCTGTCTGCTCGCCGCCGCCGCCGCCGCCGCCGCCGCCGCGCTGCTCCTGCTGACCGCCTGCCCCGTCGACGTCTCCATCGGCAGCGTCTCCCGCTGCGACGGCGTGCTCCAGGGGTCCGAGGTCACGGTCGACGACCTCTACGACGTGGACGGCGACGGCTGGTTCGACGGCAACAACCCGGATTGCGCGGAGACCTACGCGCTGACCGACTGCGACGACACCGACCCCGAGGTGAACCCCGCCGCCGCCGAGGTCACCTGCAACGGGGTCGACGAGGACTGCGACGAGGCCACCCCCGACGCCGTCGACCTCGACAGCGACGGCGCCGACGACTGCACCGACTGCGACGACCTCGACCCGCTCCGCTCGCCTGCGTTCGCGGAGGTCACCTGCAACGACGTCGACGACGACTGCGACGAGGACACCCCCGACCGCGAGGACCTCGACGGGGACGGCGTCGACGCCTGCACGGACTGCGACGACCTCGACGCGTCGGTCTCCCCCGACGAGCCCGAGGAGCTCTGCAACGACGTCGACGACGACTGCGACGAGGACACCCCGGACTCGGTGGACGCGGACGGCGACGGCAGCTCGGCGTGCGACGACTGCGACGACGACGACCCCGCCAACTTCCCCGACAACCCCGAGCTGTGCGACGGCCTCGACAACGACTGCGACGGCCTCGCGGAGGAGGGGTGGGTCGACTTCGACGGCGACGACCAGACGATCTGCGAGGGCGACTGCGACGACGACGAGCCGGACGTCTACCTCGGCGCCCCCGAGCTGTGCGACGGCGGCGACAACGACTGCGACGGCGTCGCGAACGCCGATCCCGACGGCGAGGTCGACGCCGACAGCGACCTGAGCCTGTCGTGCGAGGACTGCGACGACGCCGACCCCGCCAACACGCCCGGCGGCCCCGAGGTGTGCGACGGCGCCGACAACGACTGCAACGGCCTGTCCGACTTCGACACGATCGGCGAGGTGGACGCCGACGGCGACGGCGCGATCTCCTGCCTCGACTGCGACGACCTCGACGCGGACAACACCCCCGGCGCGACGGAGGTGTGCGACGGCGCCGACAACGACTGCTACGGCTCGCCCGACGCGGACCCCGCCGGCGAGGTGGACGCCGACGGCGACGCCTCCCTGTCCTGCGAGGACTGCGACGACAGCGACGCGGCCAACGAGCCCGGCGGCACCGAGATCTGCGACGGCGGCGACAACGACTGCGACGGGTTCGCCAACTTCGACCTCCTCGGCGAGGTGGACGGGGACGTCGACGGCGTCCTGTCGTGCGAGGACTGCGACGACAACGACGCGGGCAACTTCCCCGGCAACCCCGAGATCTGCGACGGCTTCGACAACGACTGCAACGGCAGCCCCGACTTCGACCCGGACGGCGAGGTCGACTGCTTCGGCGACGACGACGACGCGGCCCCGAGCTACAGCGGCAACTGGACGCTGGACACCCCGGTCACCTACTCGTGCGCGAGCGGCAGCTTCCAGGTCTCGACGTCCACGCTCGCGATCACGGACAGCTACCCCACGGTCTTCGCCACGGCCGCCGCCACCCCCTCGGGGACTTTCTCGGGCACCTTCTCCACCCCCGACGACTTCACCGCCACCCTCAACATCCCCGGCCTGTGCGAGGAGCAGTGGACGCTGTCGGGGACGTTCGTCACCGACGACGAGCTCGACGGCTCCCTCAGCGTAGCCTTCGTGCCCCTGATCTCGGGCTTCTGCTACGACTGCATCTCGCAGACGTGGTCCTTCGACGCGGAGCGCTGAAGGGCGGAGGCGACGGTGCGCGAACGGACCCGGGTGAGCCGATCGGCTCCCGGAAGTCGATCCCCGCGAGATCCGCGGCGAGCTGCTCGCGATTCCTTTGGGGCTCGTCGTCCTGGACTCGCTGAAGACACGAAGGGCCCGCGTCCCGCGGGCGAAGGTTCGCGAAGGTAGCCCGCGGCGGGATCGTGCGGGGGCGGCGGGCTTGCTCGGGGGGGGACCCGTGAATGGAAACACAGAGACGCCCAAGACGCGGAGAGCCGATCCTGTTCCGTCCCACGACCAGCTCTCCGCGCCTCCGCGTCTCTGTGTGGACCTGTCCACGAACGCCGCTGCAACACCAAGATGCTCCAGCCGACGGCGCGTCCCGGACGGACGCGATCCTCACCCTTCGCGACCCTTCGCGCCTCCGCGTCTTGCGCGGCGTCCTGGACGGACGACGCGCCCCCGGCCGGGGGCCGAATCGAGCAGGGCCTGTCGGTCGGAGGCCCGCGGAGCGTCAGCAGAACCGAGGACCGCTCCCCGCTGCTCGTCCTCGTCCTCGTTCTCGTTGTGGGCCCCGTCCTGGCGCCCATCCTTCGGACGCGCCGCCTTCGGCGTCACGCGACCTCCCGCGCGTCCCGCGCTCCGGTTC
>CAYFOA010000261.1:0-10622 GCA_964344575.1 uncultured Rickettsiales bacterium
AACGAGAACGAGAACGAGAACGAGAACGAGAACGAGAACGAGAACGAGAACGAGATCGAGATCGATTGACGATCGTTCGGGAATCCCTACACTCCTCCGCCTTCGGAGGATCGAGCCGTGCGTCGCTACCCCATCACCCCCACCGGTCACGAGGCCCTCAAGAAGGAGGTCCGTCGCCTCATCGAGGTCGAGCGGCCCGCCATCGTCAAGGCCATCGAGGTCGCCCGCGCGCACGGGGACCTGTCCGAGAACGCGGAGTACGACTACGCCAAGGACAAGCAGGGGATGATCGAGGCCCAGATCCGGGACCTCGAGGCGAAGCTGTCGATGGCCGAGGTGATCGACCCGTCGACGATGGACGGGGACGTCGTCCGGTTCGGGGCGACCGTCTCGCTGGAGGACGTCGACACCGACGAGGAGCTGACCTACCAGATCGTCGGCGGCTTCGAGGCGGACGTCGCGGTCGGCAAGATCTCCATCGAGTCCCCCATCGGCCGCGCCCTGATCGGCAAGGAGACCGACGACGAGGTCGTCATCCGGGTCCCCAAGGGGAACCGCACCGTCGTCATCACCGACGTCGAGTACAAGTAGCGCCGTGTCCGACAGCGGGCTCATCCCCGCGCTGAACCGGATCGCGCGCCTCCTCGAGGAGCAGGCCGACCTCCCCCCCGAGCGCCACGCCCGACGGCTGGATCGGGCGATCGCGGCCTGGCTGGAGCCGATCGACACCGACGCCCTGTCGCCGAAGTCGCGCAACTTCCTGCGGCGGCTGCGTCGCTCGTTCGCCGACCTCGACCGGCTCGAGCCCGACGAGCGCGTGGCCCGGCTGCGGCGGACCCGCGACGCCGTCCACGCCCGCGTCCGCCGGGGCGACGATCCCGACGCCGAGGCCGTCGACGCGCCGAAGCGCCGCACCGACGCGCCGCAGCGGGACACCGTCAGCGCCGCCGCCGTCCCCGCCAAGCGGCTCAAGGGCGTCGGCCCCGTCAAGGCCGACCAGCTCGCCGCCGCCGGGATCCACACCGTCGCCGACCTCCTCCACCACCTCCCCCGCCGCTACCAGGACCGGACCCAGGCGACCCCCATCGGGGAGGTGAAGCCGGGCGACGAGGCCGTCGTGTTCGGCGAGGTGACCGGCGTCAGGAGCGGACGGGGCCGCCGCACCCGCTTCACGGAGGTCGCCGTCCGGGACGACTCGGGGACGATGCTCGCGACCTGGTTCGGGAGCGCGCCGTGGGTCCGCCAGGCGTTCAGCAAGGGCGACCGCGTCTGCCTCATGGGGGGCGTGGACAAGCGGAGCCCGCCGCTCCGGATGACCCACCCCGAGTTCGAGAAGGCCGGCGCCGGCACCGAGGGCGTCCACCGCGGCGTCGTCGTGCCGATGTACACGCTCCCCGAGGGGCTGGGGCAGCGGGCGCTGCGGGGGCTGATCCACCGCGCCTTCGAGGACTTCGCGCAGGACGTCGACGAGGTCGTGCCGCCGGGGCTGCGCGCCGAGCTGGGGCTGCCGGCCCGGGCCGAGGCGCTCCGGGCGGTCCACTTCCCCGAGGGGGCCGACGACGTCCCCGCCCTGCGCGAGGGGCGCCACCCCGCTCACGAGGCGCTCCTGTTCGAGGACCTCTTCGTCCTCCAGACGGCGCTCGCCCGCCGCCGCCGCGAGGTCGAGTCGCGAGGCTGCAGCGCGGCGCTGTGGGAGTTCCTCAACCGGGGGAGCAAGTCGCTCCAGGACCGGCTGATCGCGCGGTTGTCGTTCGAGCTGACCGGGGCGCAGCGGCGCGTGCTCGCCGAGATCGGCGCCGACCTCCAGGACGAGCGGCCGATGCAGCGGCTGGTCCAGGGGGACGTCGGCGCGGGCAAGACGGTCGTCGCGCTGCTCGCGGCTTCGTCCGTCGTCGATCGTGGGGACCAGGTAGCGGTCCTGGCGCCCACGGAGGTGCTGGCGTGGCAGTGGCACGAGCGGGCGTGCGCGATGTACGAGCGGATGGGGCGGAAGGTCGCGCTGCTGACGGGCGGGCAGCGGGCGGCGGCGCGGCGGCACCACCGGGCGATGACGGCGGACGGGGTCGCGTCGATCGTCGTCGGGACCCACGCGATCTTCCAGGACGGGGTCGAGTTCGGCCGCCTCGGCCTCGCCGTCGTCGACGAGCAGCACCGCTTCGGCGTCTTCCAGCGCGCCCGGCTGGTCGCCAAGGGGGGCGAGCCGCACCTCCTCGCGATGACGGCGACGCCGATCCCGCGGAGCCTCGCGCTGACGATGTTCGGCGACCTCGACATCTCGACGATCGACGAGCGCCCCCCGCGCGGGGAGCTCCGGACGGACCTGTGGCCGATGGAGCGCCACGGCGACGCATGGGGGCTCGTGAAGGCGGCGGCCGAGGCGGGGGAGCGGGCGTACGTGATCTGCCCGCGGGTCGAAGGGAAGGGGATGGGGCACGCGGCCGTCGACCTCGCGGAGGAGCTGGCGTCCGGCGCGCTGGCGGGGGTCCGGATCGGCGTCCTCCACGGCCGGATGGACGGCGCGGCGAAGGACGACGTCATCCGCCGGTTCCGGGAGGGCGATGTCGAGGTGCTGGTCTCGACGACGGTGGTCGAGGTGGGCGTGGACGTCCCCGAGGCGACGGTGATGGTGCTGCTCGACGCCGAGCGCTTCGGCCTGGCGCAGCTGCACCAGCTCCGCGGCCGCGTCGGACGATCCGAGCGCGGGGGCCGGTGTGTGCTCCTCGCCGAGCGGCCCGAGGAGTTCGCCCGGCTGCACATCCTGGAGGGGACGGAGGACGGCTTCGCGATCGCGGCCGAGGACCTCCGCCTCCGCGGCCCCGGCGACCTCGTCGGCGCCCGCCAGTCCGGCGCGCCCGCGTTCCGGCTGTTCACGACCCCGCGCTTCGTGGAGCTGACGGAGATCGCCCGCCGCGCCGCCCGCGAGGTCGCCGCCCGGGACGACTACGAGACGGCCGACGAGCTCGAAGCGCTGCGCCGCGCCGCCACCGCCCGCCTCGAGCTGGGCGCTGCCGCCGAGGCTGGGTAGAGCCGCCGGTCGCCGCTATCATCGCGGGCTGGAGGAGTTGTGGCCGAGGAGCTGCTCAGCGGGGAGTTCTACGCCTCCCTCGGGCCCTGGCCGTGGGTCCTGGGGGGCGCCGTCCTCGCCCTCGGCGTCGTCGCCGTCGCCGTGGCGGTCGCCGTCGCGAGGCGCGGGTCCGCCGACGATCGGTGGGGCGCCTACGCTACGGAGCACGGGCTCCGCCGGGACCCGCACGACCGCACGCGCGACTGCCTCGCCTCCTTCTCCGGCACGATGGCGGGCCGCGAGGTGGCCCTCCGGATGATGGCCGAGCCGGGCGGGGCGGCGTTCCGGCGGACGGCCGTCTGCGTCCAGCTCGCGGTCTCGGTCCCCACGGACCTGGTGGTGACGGACGGCGAGCTCCCCCGCGCCCTCGGCGGGCAGCGGGACTTCCGCACCGGCCACCCGGGGTTCGACCGCCGGTTCCACCTCGAGGGCCGCCCCGTGGACCTCGCCGCGGTCCTGACGCGGGAGGCGCGGTCCGCCCTGCTGGCGGAGGACCCGGGCCCGCCGGGGCCGGCCGTCCGGGGCGGCGACCTCGTGCTGTGGGCGAACGCGCCGCTGAGGACCCCCCGCGCGCTGGACGCGCTGGTCGGCCGCGCAGCCTCCCTGGCGTCGCTCCTCGACGGGTTCGAACGCCCCTCCGAGCGCCTCCTCGACGGCGTGCTGCACGACCCCCGCCGCCGCTGCCGGCAGGTGTGCGGGGAGCTGCTCCTGCGCCACTACAGGCGGGCCCCGGAGGCGTTGGTGGCGGCCGGCCACCTCGACACCCAGGACGATCCCGAGCTGGCCGAGCTGGGACGCCGGCTGCGCGGCGAGGTCGGGTGATGCCCGTGGACGAGAGGCGCCGTCACGAGCGCTGGAAGTGCGAAGGCCCCGTCCGCATCCAGGTCGGCGACTCGGTCGACACCGGGCAGATGCTCGAGATGTCGCCCGGCAACTGCTGGCTGACCTGCCCCGTCCGCCACCCGCTGGGGACGATCCTGCAGCTCCGCTTCCGCCACCCCGAGGACGGGCGGACCGTCGTCGCCGAGGCGATGGTCATGCGGAACGTCCCCCTCCAGGACCAGCCCGACCTCGGCTTCGGCATGGCGGCGGAGTTCGTCAAGCGCCCGCGCCACCCTGACAGCGGGGAGATCGAGGTCATCAGCGTCGAGCTGGACGAGGCCAGCGCGGAGTTCGAGATCTCGGTCGAGATGGACGCATCCTCGGAGAACGAGCACGAGCACGCGGTCGAGCACGAGTTCTCGGTCGAGGTCGAGCTCGACGTCCCCGAGCACCGCATCCGCCCCGCCCGCGAGACCCCGCCCCTGCCCGTCCCCCTGAAGTTCTGGTCCGGCGACACCGACGACGCCCTCGGCTTCCTCGAGGAGGTCAGCCTCGGCGGCGTCCGCGTCAGCTGCGAGGCGCCGCCCGCCGAAGGGCGCATCGTCAACCTCCGCATGCTCCCCGGCGACGGCGACCCCTGCCCCCCCGTCACCGTCCTCGGCATGGTCGTGTGGAGCCGCGACGCCGGCTTCGGGGTCGAGATCCGGGACGCCTTCGACCCCGCCGAGACCGCCGCGTGGAAGGAGTACGCCAGGGCGTTCTTCCTGTGATCGCGTTATCGTCGCCGCCCCCTGAGGAGCGACCCCGATGACCGACCAGTTCAAGAACCTCCCCGACCTGCTCACCAAGTCCGTCGCCAAGTACGCCGGCAACCCCTACCTCGGCACCATCCAGGCCGACGGGAGCTGGAAGTTCATCACCTACGCCGAGTTCGGTGAGCTCGTCGACCAGTTCCGGGGCGGCCTCGCCGGCCTCGGCATCGGGGCAGGCGACCGGGTCGCCGTCATCAGCGACAACCGCGTCGAGTGGGCCGTGGGCGCCCACGCCACCTACAGCCTCGGCGCCTGCTACGTCCCGATGTACCAGAAGATGAACCCCGAGGACTGGAAGTACATCCTCGGCGACTCCGGCGCGAAGGCCGTCCTCGTCGCCAACTCCGACATCGCCGCCACCGTCAGCGAGTTCTGCGACACCGTCGTCGACTTCGAGGGCTCCGCGCAGGACCCCACCAGCTACCAGGGGCTCCTCGCCAAGGGGAAGGAGAACCCCACCGGTGCCGCCGACCCGGACCCCGGCGACCTCTGCGGCTTCATCTACACCAGCGGCACCACGGGCAAGCCCAAGGGGGTCAAGCTGTCGCACGGCAACATCTGCAGCAACGTCAACGCCGTCCAGCAGATCTTCCCCATGGAGGAGGCCGACCGCAGCCTCTCGTTCCTCCCCTGGGCGCACAGCTTCGGCCAGACCGTGGAGCTGCACTGCGGCACGTCGTTCGGCGCGTCGATGGCCATCTGCGACGACGTCACGAAGCTGATCGGCTACTTCCCCGACGTCCAGCCGACGCTCCTCTTCAGCGTCCCCCGCATCTTCAACCGCATCTACGACGGCCTCACCAAGAAGGTCGCCGCCGGCCCCGCGCTGCGCCGCAAGCTGTTCTACGCCGCGCTGGAGAACGGCAAGCTCCGCAAGCGCCTCGCCGCCGAGGGGAAGTCGAGCGGCTGGGTGAACTTCAAGCACGGCATCCTCGACAAGCTCGTCTTCTCCAAGGTCCGCGCCGCGCTCGGCGGGCGGCTGAAGTACGCCTTCAGCGGAGGCGCCGCGATCAGCAAGGAGGTCGCCGAGTTCATCGACACCGTCGGCATCAAGGTCTACGAGGGCTACGGCCTGTCGGAGACGTCGCCGATCGCGACCGCCAACTACCCCGACCACCAGAAGATCGGCAGCGTCGGCAAGGCCATCCCCGGCGTCGAGATCATCATCGACACGGACGCCGTCGGCGGCCAGATGGGCGACGAGGGCGAGATCCTGATCAAGGGCCCGAACATCATGCAGGGCTACCACGGGCTCGACGACGAGACCGCCAAGGTCATGCGCGAGGACGGCGCCTTCCGGACCGGCGACC
Source organism: uncultured Rickettsiales bacterium (assembly GCA_964344575.1). Classification (GTDB taxonomy): domain Bacteria; phylum Myxococcota_A; class UBA796; order UBA9615; family UBA9615; genus JAAESI01. The sequence goes on from CAYFOA010000261.1 coordinate 6,009, forward strand.
TCGGTCGCATGGACGCCGAGGGGTACGTCTACATCACCGGCCGCATCAAGGAGCAGTACAAGCTCGAGAACGGCAAGTACGTCGTCCCCGCCCCGCTGGAGGAGCAGCTCAAGCTGTCCGGCTTCATCAACCAGTGCATGGTCTTCGGCGCGAACAAGCTGTTCAACGTCGCCGTCATCGTCCCCGACGTCGCCGCCCTGACCGGGTGGGCCAAGGAGCAGGGGCTGTCCGAGGACCTCGAGGAGCTCCTCAAGCACGACAAGGTCCGGGAGCTCTACGAGCAGCAGCTCGAGCGGTACCACCAGGACGTGTTCAAGGGCTTCGAGCGGGTGAAGAAGTTCGCCCTCATCACCGAGGAGTTCACGACCGACAACCAGATGCTGACGCCGACCATGAAGCTCAAGCGGCGCAACGTCATCAAGGCCTACCAGCCGCTGATCGACTCCCTGTACGAGTAGCGCCGCCGGCGGACGAGCAGCAGGGGGAGCGGGAGCAGCCAGCCGACGCGGCCGAAGCCGCCGTCGTCGTCGTCGTCGTCGTCCCCGCCGCCGCCGCAGGAGCAGCCCTCGCCCCCTCCGTCGTCGTCGTCGTCATCGCCGCCGTCGTCGTCGTCGCCCCCGACCCCGGGCAGGACCTCGACCTCCCACGACACGTCGTCGTCCATCGCGCCGGGCTCGCTGCCGACGATCCAGCCGAGCCCCACCTCGTCCTCGACGTAGGCGGTCACGACGTTGACCCCGTCGAGGAGGGCCTCGGCGGGGACGTCGAGCTCCAGCCCCGTCCCCAGGACCGTGCCGTCCTCGCGCTCCCAGGTGACCTGCGTGCCGCCGTTCCCGAGGTGCAGGACCTCGACGCTCAGCTGCAGCGAGTCGCCGATCCCGAGCGCCTCGGCGGGCCCGTCGGACGTCCCCACCAGCAGCGTCTCCACGTGCCGGTAGATGCGGCGCGTGAGCTGCTCGCGGCAGACGACGCAGAAGTCGTCCTGGAGCACGTTCATCGTGCAGGCGGCGTCGGTCGGCCGGTAGTAGTCGCTGAAGCTGCAGACCTCGTACGCCCCCACCCCCGGTGACGCGATGTCGATCCAGCCCTGCCAGGGGACCCCGTCGGGGGACCAGTGGCAGTTCGGGAGCTCCGTCTGGGTCCCCCCGCTGGGGTAGCCGTAGTCGTACTCGTCGGCGAGCCGGCCGTCGGTGTGGCCCATCTCGTGGGTGACGACGCGGACCATCTCGTCGCCGTTCGTCGCCACCGCGTACTCCGCGCCGCCGCTGCCGGCGTAGGCGGGGTCGTTGATGAGGACGATGATCACCTCGTCGTCGGGGGCCCACGTCGCCATCGCGGCGACCTGCGCGGGGCTGCAGTCGGCCAGCCGGTCGATGCCGAAGGCCCCGATCTGGCAGTGCATGATCGTGTTGACGAAGGTCTGCGGCGTGGTCTCCAGGTGGTCGGCGCCGGACTCCGGCGACGGCAGGTAGACGCCCCACACGTTCAGCAGCGGGAGGTAGCGGTCGTAGGGCTCGATGGTCTGCCACCAGGCGAGGATCTCGAGCACGTCGGCCTCGAAGGCGTCACGCTCGGTCTCGACGTACCCCTCGGCGAGGAAGACGATGTCCTGCCGCTCCTCGGTGGGGCCGCTGAACTGGAACTGGATCAGCTCGGGCTCGACCGGCTCGGGGCCGCGCGCCGCGTCCGCGGAGACGACCACGGGCACGACCGCGTCGCCGACCCGGATCGAGACGGTGGTCCCCACGGCGTCGTCGGGGAGGACGACCGACAGCGCGCCCGCGGCGACGTCGATCGGCCGGCCGGTCCAGCGCCCGTCCTCCCCGGGCCACTCCGCGATCCGCGTCCGGGGGTCGGGCCGCGCCTCCAGCAGGTCCGACAGGGGGCGCTCCGTGGCCCGGAGGGAGCGCACGGTCCAGGCCTCTCCGTCGTGCTGCAGGACGGCGCTCAGGTTGGCCTGGGCCGGCAGCGCCCAGAGGCTCGCCAGCGCGACGGTCAGCAGGGTCGGTCCGATCCGCATGCGCCGAGCCTACTCCGTCTACACTTCGAAGGGGATGGCTCGACGCACGTCGCTGTGGGCCGAGGTGGTGCTGAACCTGGCGCTGCTCACGGTCGTCACCATCGCGCTCAACGCCGTGCTCGTCGGCAAGGTCGTGCAGGGCCGGGAGGCGGAGCTGCGGGGGGACGTGGCCGCGGACCTGTCGCGCGTCCTCGCCCTCGCGGCGACGCAGACGGCGCGCCGGGCGGGGCCGCCCAACCCCGACGCGCCGGGGGTCTGGCAGCGGATCCTCGACGACGCCGAGATCCCCGACGGCGAGCCCTTCTTCGCGGTGCTGACGACCACGACGCTGCAGCCCGTGGCGGTCGTCGGCGACCTCCCCGCCGCGCTCGTCGCCGAGGCGGGGGACGACCTCGTGCCGGCGTCGTGGCTGGTCGCGGGGACGGACCTGCGGGGGGCGATCACGGGGCACCGGACGGAGCGCGGGCGCTGGGATCCCGACCGCTCGATCTTCGCCCCGGGGTGGCTCACGGCCTCGTCGCCGGTGCTCGACGGGGGCGGCTCGGTGGCCGGCGCGGTGCGCGTCGCGGTCCCCGCCGGATCGCCGCTGGTCGGACCCTGGGACCGGCAGACCCTGCCCGTGCTCGCCGTCTCCGCGGTGCTCGGCGCGACGGTCGTCGGGGTCTTCGGCTTCGTCCTCTTCCGGCGCCGCATCCTCGGTCCCCTGGAGACGCTCGCCGAGGGGACGGCTCAGGTCGCGGCGGGCCGCTTCGACGTCCGCCTCAGCCCGTCCGCCCACGACGAGCTCGGGGCGCTGGCGGGGGCCTTCAACCAGATGGCCGAGGCGCTGCAGCGGTACAAGACGACGAACGAGGGCCAGCTGGCGGAGCTGCGGGCGATCAACGAGGAGCTGACCGAGGCGCGGGAGGACCTGATCTTCGCGGAGAAGATGGCGACCGTAGGCCGGCTCGCGGCGGGGGTGGCGCACGAGGTGGGGAACCCCCTGGCGTCGGTGATCGGGTTCTGCGAGCTCCTCCAGAACGACCCCAGCCTCGCGGACGACCTGCTCCCCCGGGTCCGCGCCGAGCTCGACCGCATCCACGGAATCATCCGCGACCTCCTCAACTACTCGCGGCCGACGGGGATGACGGAGAACGAGCTGGAGCCGATCCACGTGCCCGCGCTGGCGGTGCAGATCGGGGACGTCGTGACCAACGCGCAGCAGCTCGTCATCGCCCAGCCGCGATTCGCCGCGATCGCGTTCGACGTCGACCTCGGCGACGGGGTGCTCCCGGGGGTGTCGGTCCCCGCGGACCGCCTCCAGCAGGTCGTGCTCAACCTGTTCGTCAACGCCGCCGAGGCGATGGAGGGGCGGGGCCGGATCGCGGTGCGGCACCTCGCCGCCGCCGACCCCGCGATGGTGACGATCTCGGTCGCTGACGAGGGCCCCGGCATCGACCCCCGCGCCCACTCCAACATCTACGAGCCGTTCTTCACGACGAAGGACGTCGGCGAGGGGACGGGGCTGGGGCTGGCGGTGTCGCTGCGGCTGGTGGAGCGGATGGGGGGGAAGCTGAAGCACGTCCGCGAGCACGCCGGGGGGGCCTGCTTCCAGCTGTCGCTGCCCATCGCCGAGGACCTCGGATGACCGACGGCCTGCTCGGCTGGCTGCACGCGCACGACGGCCACGTGGCGCTCGTCGAGGTGGTGGCGTGGGCAGCGTGCGTCGTCGTCGCGGCGCGGGCGCTCCGGACGGCCTGGGGGGAGCTCCCCGTCGGCCACCGCCGGGCGCTCCTCGGGATCGGCGCGGCGGCCACGGCGATCTCGCTGCTCGGGTTCCCCCTCGGCCGGTTCGACGCCCTCGGGCACGAGGCCTCCTACTACGAGGTCTACCTGGGGCAGTCGACCCCCAGCAACGCCCACGGGTGGGAGGCGTACGTCACCTACCCGCTGCTGCGGTGGGGGTACTGGGCGATCGGCGGGATCGTGGGACGGGACGCCGGTCCGGTGCCGTTGATCGCGGTCAACGCCGTCGCCCGGGGGGTCGCGGTGATCGCGTTCGGCTGGTTCGCCGCGGTGCTCGCCCGGCGGCCCGACGTCGGCGTCGTCGCGGCCGTCCTCCTCGCGCTCCACCCCGTCCACGCGTTCTGGGGGGCCTCGTTCTTCAACGTCTCCATCGCCCACGCGGGCATGGCGCTCTGCCTCCTCGCGGCGACGCTGGCGTGGCGGACGGGCGACGGGCGGCTGCTCCTGCTGGCGGCGGCGAGCGGCTGCCTCGTGACGGCGGTCCGCGTCGAGTGGGGCTTCCTCGCCCCGTGCCTCGCGCTGCTCCTGTTCGGGGGCTTGGGGCGCGGCTGGGGGCGGCACGCGGCGGTCGCGACGGTCCGCTTCTGGGCGCCCGCGCTGGCGTTCGTCGCGCTCTACGTCCCCGCGCTGCTGGCGTCGGGAGGGGCGATCACGGAGCAGGGCGGGTACCACAGCGCGTCGGGCTACCTGGCGTCGATCGGGCGGCAGGTGTTCTGGCTCAACGCGCTCGCGCCGTGGCAGGCGCCGTGGATGTTGGCGTGCGTGGCGTTCGGGCTGGGGGCGTGGTCGCGGGACGAGGGGATCGGGTG
>CAYFOA010000262.1:0-10536 GCA_964344575.1 uncultured Rickettsiales bacterium
CCGAAGACGTCGGCCCCGCCGTCGCTCCGGTCGGTCGCCAAGCCTCCCCCCCCGCCGTCCGCCGGGGCCCCCGCGGGGTCCGCCGCCGCCGAGATCCTCACCGCCGGCCGGATGTGGGTCCAGGCCGCCGGCGTGCGCCCCGACGAGGTCGTCCCCGGGGCCGTCCACCAGGTCTCCGTGTTCGGCACCCGCTACGCCCTCTACAAGACCGGCGACGGCGACTTCTTCGCCACCGCGGACGCCTGCCCCCACGCCGGCGGCCCCCTCGGCGAGGGCGACCTCGACGGCTTCGAGGTCACCTGCCCGTTCCACGCCTACACCTTCGACATCCGCGACGGCTCGTGCACCTCCGGGGCCGACCTGTCGGTCCGGTGCGTCGAGACGAAGGTCGACGGCGACCACGTGCTCCTGGAGGTCCCCTCGTGACGACGACCACCGCCCCCCGCGCCGCGGGCTCCTCGCTCCTCCTGCTCCTCGCCGCCCTCGCGCTGACGTTCGCCGCCTGCCCGCCCCCCGAGGGCAGCCTCGACGACGACGACACCACCGACGACGACGACGACGACGACGACGACGTCTCCGACGACGACGACACCGGCGGCGACGACGACGACTTCACCATCCCGCCCGGCATCGGCCTCGGCGGCGTCCTCGAGTACACGCCCGCCGACGGTGTCCTCCCCCCGGGCGCCGTTCGCGTGGGGCTCGTCCGCCTCAACCCCGACGGGTTCGTCCCCGACATCGAGCGGTGGTCCAACGAGGTCAGCCCCGACGGCCTCATCGGCGGCGACAACATCTTCACCGTCTACGTCGAGGGCGATCCCGACGAGGCCGACTTCTTCGCCGCCGGCGACGGCTGGGAGGTCGCCCTCTACTACATCGTCGCGTACGTGGACGCCGGCGCGAGCAGCACCTACACCGACGACGACGCCATCCTCGGCTTCAGCACCGACCTCTTCGCGTTCGCGCGCGGCGCGGCGGAGGACCCGCCGAAGGAGCTCGTCGCGCTGGGCGGCGGCTACGGCTGGAACGTCGTCGACTACGAGTCCCTCACCGAGGGCGAGCCCGACATCGAGCACTTCCCCGAGGGCACCAACTCCGCCACCGGGCCGGAGATCTCCGTCGACCTGCTCCCCGTCACCGGCGGCGTCATCCCCGTGAGCACGACGCACCTGATCCCCGAGGGGTCGGTCCTCGGCGCCTTCCACACCTCGATCTTCGGCGAGGGGACCCCCGTCGACGACTACCTCCTCTTCCCGCAGGCGATGGGCAACTTCGAGCTCCGGGGCGACCTGCTGCTGGAGTGGGCCATCGACGGCCCGCCCCCCGCCGGCCACCTCGGGCTGCTCGAGGGCTTCGGCGTCACCGGCGCCATCTACCTCGCCCTGGGGTGGTACGACGACGGCGACCTCGACTACTCCGGCGGCGGCTGCGACATCCCCCTGGTCGCCGGCTACCCCGAGATCCTGATGTACGTCGACCCGTCCTCGCTGACGCTCACGACGGCGTTCCAGGCGCAGATCTTCGGATTCCCGATGGGCTGGACGCTCTTCGACCAGGAGCTCACCGCGCCGCGGCTGTTCGCCTCGGGGATCCAGCTCGAGGACCTCTCCGTGCTCGACGGCGGCGGCGGCGATGACGACGACTCCGCGGGCGACGACGACGACGACCGCGCCGGGGACGACGACGACAGCGCCGGGGACGACGACGACGGCGACGACGACGACGACGACGACGACAGCGCCTCCTCCGTCGAGCCCGAGTAGCCCCCGTGCGTCGCTCCCTCCTGCTCGCCGCGGCGGCGGCGCTGCTCCTCGGTCCGCTCGCTCCGCCGGACGCGTCGGCTCGCCGCGCGCGCGGTCCGAAGATCGACACGGGGACCTACCGCTACTTCTTCGAGCCTCCCGGCGCCACCGACCCCGTCCGCCTGTCCCGCTACGTCCAGCGGGTCGTCCTCGACGAGGAGGAGGCGATCGAGCGTCACTTCGAGATCGCCGCCGACGTCGCCCCTGACCGGCTCCCCGTCGCCGTGATCGACGTCGCGATGGGGGAGGAGTGCGAGGCGCTGTCCGGCGGCACCGTGGAGCGGGTCCCCCAGCCCACCGGGTTCGGCCACCTCGGCGACCCCTGGCGCTGCGACCTCCTCCCCGACGGGACGGCCGCCCTGGACGCCCACGTCGTCGTCTACCGCCCCCGCCTCCCCCGCCTGGACCACCGGTTCGCGATCTTCGTCCCCGTTCAGGCCCTCGGCGGGGCGGCGGACCTCCTCGAGATCTCCGTCGAGACGGCCACCTCCCAGCCCGCCGCGGTCCGCCCCCACGGCTGGTCGATGGAGCTGTCCCGCCAGGTCTTGGAACGCGGCCGGGAACGGACGTTCCTCACCCTCGACAAGATCCGCCGCCTCCCGCTCCCCCCCGGCGTCGACACGATCAGCGGCCGCGTCCCCGCCCTGGCGATCACCTCGGGGGAGGAATGGGACGCCCTCGTCCTCGACCACCGCGCCTTCTACGACAGCGCCGCCCGGGCCAAGGCCGAGGTGATCCCCCTCGCCGCCCGCGTCCTCGCCGCCGGCGACCGCCCCGCGATGATCCGGGAGGCCGTCCGCATCGCCCTGGACGAGGTCTCGTTCGACGACTCCGGCGGCCGCGGCGGCGGTTGGCAGCTCCCCCGCCGGGCGTCCTCGGTGGCGGCCGACGGGGTGGGGACCGCGGCCGATCGGGCAGCCCTCCTCGTCGCCCTCCTCCGGATCCACGAGATCCGCGCCGAGATCGTGCTCGCGAGCCGCTCCCACCACCGCGTCGCCCCGGGGGAGCCGCTGGCGCTCCTGAACCAGACGCTGGTGTTCCTCCCCGACGACGAGCTGGCCCCCGGTGCAGGGCCCCTGTTCGTCGATCCGTCGCGCAGCTCGAGCTGGTTCGGGGCGCTGGACGAGCCGCTGATCGGGCGCGACGCCGTCATGCTCGGCCCCCGCGGCGCCCGCTGGCTTCGGCTCCCCGGCGAGCCCCCCGTCCGGTCCTGGACGCTGAACGCCACGGAGCAGGAAGACGGCTTCGCGGTGCAGCTCGTCGGCACCCTCGGCGGCGCCCCCGCGGCCCGCGTCCGCGACGCCGTCCTCGCCTCGGCGGCCCGCGCCGAGACGCCCGAGGCGCCGGCCCCGCTCCCCTCGGCGGACCTCGCCTGGCTGGCGCTGTGGGCGGATCACCTCACCCCCGCGACCGAGGAGCTCGAGGGCGGCGGCCTGCGGGTGACCGCCGACGGGGTCGTCCCGCGCGACGTCGCCCTCCCCGAGGGCCGCCTCCCGGTCCCCCCGCTGCCCCGCCCCGCCCCGCCGCGCGACGACCCCGACGGCCTCTGGCACTACGCCCGCGACGCGCTCCGGAGCAGCGTCGACCTCCTCGAGTCGTGGACGTTCCGGTCCCGCCCCGCGGCGGCGGCGGCGCCGACCACCCAGCTCGTGACCCCCTTCTGGTCCGTCGACTGCTTCGCGAGCTGGTCCGGCCCGCTCTTCAGCCGGCGCGCCCGCCTCGTCTTCACCGGCGACCTCCTCGCCCCCGCGGCGGCCACCGAGGTGGACCGCTTCGTGGACGTGGTGCAGGAGACGCTGGGCTCGGTGGAGGCGCCGGGTTCGCGGTAACCTGAGGGCATGGTTGAGCCCGGCGGAGGCGAAGACAGCCTTCACAAGGACGTCCGAAGACGGCTGCAGGGAGTCCACAAGGAGGTCGCCCAGCTCCTCTTCAACCTCGCCAAGACGGCGCGGAGCTTCGGCTTCTACGCGCGGGACAACAAGGCGATCCGGATGTTCCTCGACGAGCTGGAGTCCGGCTTCGAGGCGTACCTCTCGGAGCACGGCCCGCTCCGCCTGATCGTCGGCGCGGACCGCTTCGTCTACGACAACCAGGAGGTCTACCACGACGGCGATCGCGAGAACGGGATGCCCTTCCGGCTCTTCCGCGACGGCGTCCGGGCGGTGCTCTTCAAGCCGGGCCTGACCTCCGACGAGCTCGAGCAGCTCCTCGACATCCTCAGCAAGCGGGCGTCCACGGGCCGCAACGCCGAGGAGGAGGACCTCGTCACGCTGCTGTGGAAGAAGTCCTTCGAGCACATCACCTACACCGCGGTCGAGGGCTTCACCCACGACCTCCACGCGGCCGGCAGCTTCGACGAGGAGGGCCGCCCCAAGGCGGACACCGGCGAGGCGATCCCGCGGATGATGGAGCGGATCTCGGGCAACCGGGAGCTCATCGGGCAGAACGCCGGCTTCGGCAAGCTCGGGGGCGGGCGGACGATGCGGTCGTTCCGCGACACCAAGGCCGAGCAGCTCCTCAAGGAGGAGATCGACAAGATGGAGGCGGGGATCGAGGACGAGGCCCAGCCCCGCCGCCGTCGCCGCGACCCCAAGCACAAGAAGCGCGCCAGCGGCGAGACGATGGCGATGGCGATCGAGGAGGCGTGGGGCGAGGGGGCCGACACGGCGGCCATCCAGACGATCGGGAGCGGCTTCGCGGCGGGGCTGTACCCGGGCGCCCGCGACTACCCCCTCATCCTCCGCGGCGGCCTCGTGGAGGTCCAGTACACGCCGCTGGAGTTCGAGGAGATCGCGGCGCTCCGGAAGCAGCTCGACGAGGAGAAGGAGCTCGGCCTCATCCACCTCCTGGACTACTGCTGGACGCTCTGCCTCCAGGAGCGGGAGTTCTTCGGCCCGGAGGACTTCGTCGGGATGCTGACCCCGATCCGGCGCTACCTCGTGCGGGCGCGCGACCTCAAGACGTACGACCGGCTGCTCCGCTACCTCCGCAAGATCGCGGCCGGCGGGGTCTACCCGCAGTACCTCACGGAGACGGCCCAGATCATGCTCGAGGAGTGCAGCAGCGGCGACGCGCTGGGCTCGCTGGTGGCGGCCGCGTCGGGCGACGAGGAGGCCGAGAACTTCGCCTGGGACATCCTCCAGAACCTCCTCCCGAACCTCGAGCCGGGCGAGATCCTCCGGCTGCTCGGCCACGGCATGACCGAGCACATGGCGAACATCCTCGCGGGCACGCTGATCCGCCGCACGGGGACGAGCCTGGACCTGTACGAGGAGGCGCTGAAGGGGGACGAGCGGCCCGCGGCGCTGGCGGCGCTGCGCTGCCTCGCGACGCTCCGGACGCTCGAGGCGATCGAGATCGCGGAGCGCGCCATCAACTGGAACGACCCCGTGGTTCGCCGGGCGGTGGTCCGCATCTCCGGCCGGGTCGCCGTCACCGAGCGGACGCCGCGGATCATCCGGCAGGCGCTGGAGGACGTGGACATCGACGTCCGCGACGAGGCCCTCCGGGCGGTCGACCGGCAGGGCGATCCGAAGCTGGCGCAGACGCTCTTCCGCTGGTTCGCGGAGCAGGGCTTCAAGCAGACGGACGAGATCACCCGGAACCGGATCGTCACGCTGGTGGCGGAGATCGACCCGGAGTACGCCACCCGGGTGCTCGGCGAGCGGCTCAAGGTGAAGGTCCGCGCCAAGCTGGGCGGCCTGATGGGGACGCCGGAGGTGGTGGAGTGGAACCACCTCGCCGTCGAGGGGCTGGCGGTGGCGGCGACGCCGGGGGCGATCGAGAAGCTCCGGTCGGTCCGCACGGCGGGCACGGAGGAGTTCCGTGAGCTGGTGACGAAGCGCCTGGTGGTGGCGCGCAGGAAGGCGAAGTCCGCATGACCGAGGGACAGGAAGGCTTCCTCAGCTTCGAGGGCGTCGCGGACGTCGATGGGATCGCCGATCCCGAAGACACGGAGCTCGGCCGGCTGCGCGACGCCGGCAAGAGGCTCGTCAACTACATGTTCATGTCGATGCGGACCCTGGCGATCCACGACAAGAACAACGCGGCGGTCGACGAGCCGCTGGGGCACCTCGCGAGGACGCTGGAGTTCCTCGGCGACGCCGTCCACCGGACGCACTTCATCACCGTCGAGGGGCAGATCTACCTCAACGACCTCCGGATCAAGATGGAGGCGTCGGCGTACAGCAACGTCAACTACCTGGTGAACATCCTCGACCGGCACGGGATCGGCGGCATCACCTTCAACCGGCCGCTGGGACCGGACGACCTGAAGGAGCTGATCCTCCTGATGCTCAACACGCGCCCGCCGACGGGCGACGACGAGGACCCTCTGGACCACATCCGGACGGTGCTGGAGCAGGCGGACATCCCGGACGTCGACTTCGACCGGCCCTACTACTTCAAGTCCGCGGGGTCGGGCGAGAACAAGTCGATGGCGATGGCGGCGGGGGACGCGGCGGCGGAGCAGGAGGTGGCGGCGCTGTCCTACGCCAAGGGGGTCCTCGCGGTGAAGGACTACTTCCGCGCGGTGGAGGCGGCGGAGACGGCGAACCCGCTCCGGATCCGGAAGATCGTCCACGACCTCGTCGACGTCGCGGAGGAGGACCCGGAGGACTTCCTCAAGCTCCACACGATCCACGGGATCGAGGACCCCTACTACAACCACTGCGTCAACGTGGCCTCGCTGTCCGTCGCGATCGGGCGGGAGCTGCAGCTCGGCCGGGTCGAGCTGGCGGAGCTCGGGGCGGCGGCGATGTTCCACGATCTGGGGTACGCGGCGGCCGAACGCGAAGGGGGGACGCTGGGCGGCGGCGAGGACGGGGAGTGGGATCCCGAGCGCCGCATGCGGTACCACCCCATCGCCGGGTTCAAGGCGCTGCTCCGGCAGGGCGAGTACGGCCCGGGGCTGATGCGGCGGCTGCTGGTGACGCTGGAGCACCACATGCACTACCGGCGGCCGGGCGGGTTCCCGAACCTGGGGAAGAAGAGCCTGTCGGTGTTCACCCGGATCGTGCAGGTGGCGGACCACTACGACGCGCTGGTGACGCCCACGGCGGACGGCGAGCCGCCGCTGCTGCCGGCGAAGGCGCTGGAGCGGATCATCGCGGCGAGCGGGGTGGTGTTCGATCCGACGGTGGTCAAGGCGCTGGTGAACGTGGTGGGGCGGTACCCCTACGGGTCGCTGGTGCGGCTGAGCAGCAACGAGATCGGCGTGGTGACGTCGGGGGGGCGGACGGCGGAGGCGTTCATCAGGCCGGTGATCACGGTGGTCCGGAACGCGGACGGAGCGGAGTGCGAGCCGCGCGCCCTGGACCTCGCCGAGGACCGGGTGATGAGGCGGCGGGTGGCGGAGGTGCTGGACCCGTTCTCGGAGGACATCACGCCCCACGCGGTGCTGTTCGACAGCCTCCACAAGGACGAGGAGGGGAAGGACGAGAAGAAGAAGGAGGAGGGAGAGGAGGCCGCGCCCGAGGGGGACGGGGCGATGAACCTCGACGAGTGGAACAAGGCGATCTGGGAGGGGGAGGACACGCAGGCGATCATCCAGGAGCGGACGAGCGAGGTGCCGACGCTGGCAGACGAGCCGGACGATCTCGGCGGTCCCGCGGCGATCGACGAGCAGTTCGACCTGGGGCCTCCGCCGCCGGTGGAGACGGACGCAGCCGCCGCTCCGGCGCTCGAGAACGAGATCGAGAACGAGGGCGAGAACGAGAACGAGGGCGAGATCGAGAACGAGGGCGAGAACGAGAACGAGAACGAGGGCGAGGGCGAGAACGAGAACGAGGGCGAGATCGAGAACGAGCCCGTGTCCGAGCCGGCGGTGCCGGATCCCGGCGCCGACTTCGGCGATCCCTGGGGCTTCGCCTCGGTCGACGACGCGGACGCCCGGACGGACGACAAGCTCCAGGCGGTGCCGGTGCTGGACGAGGGGTTCGGCGACGAGGACGACCCGGATCGCGAGCCGGAGCCGTGGGAGACGGGGGATCACGCGGCGGAGACGGACCCCTGGGAGACGGGCCCCGCGCCGCGGGCGGGCGACACGATCGAGAGCGTCCCCGCGCCGGAGAAGGCGCCCGAGCCGGAGCCGGCGGAGGCGAAGGCGTCCGAACCCGAGCCCGCGCCCGCGCCCGCGCCCGCGCCGGAGCCCGTGGCCGCGGCTGCCCCCGAGCCCGCGCCCCCGCCGGCGGCCGACGACGATCCCGACCGTGAACCCGAGCCGTGGGAGACGGCCGAAGGAGAGGCGACCCCCGCCCCCGAGCCGGCCGCCGCCGAGGCGCCGGTGTCCACGGCCGAGAAGATCAAGGCCCTGACCCCGGAGCAGGTCGCGGCCCGCAAGAAGGCGTGGCAGAAGGCGATGGCGGAGGCCTGGCAGAAGGGCGGAGAAGCCGCGGTCCGCGCCCTCGCCTCGCGCAAGTGGCACGAGTTCGACCCGGACGCTTAGTGCCGCTTCAGCCCTCGGTACAGCGCTGTCCGAAGACGATGTAGACCGAGCCGGGGCGTGTCCCGTCTTCGAGTTCGAACTCGGGGGCGCCGACGACGATGTCGTCGGTGCCGTCCCCGTCGACGTCCCCGATGTAGTCCACGGCACGGCCTGCTTCGGTGAGCTGGCGCTCCCCCTCGAGAATGAGCTGGGCGTCTTCCAGGTTCGCGTCGCCGACGATCGGCCCGTAGAAGACATACGCGGCGCCCGGCCGCTCGTGGTCGGCGGCCTCCGGGGGGCGATGGAAGCGGTTTCCAACGAGGAGGTCGTTGATCCCGTCGCCGTTGAAGTCGCCGTCCATGGCGACTTGGAGATCGAGGGCGTTTGTCGGTCCGCTGGGAGGCGAGACCTCCGCAGGCTTGAGGGCGTGAGCGTCCGCGACCAGGTCGAACGGACCGGAGAACGGTCCCGGAGCTACGTACATGGTGTGGCCAACGTCGATGACTTCCGGGTCTTCGCGCCGCGTTCGCTGCGTCGCGACCGCCATGTCCGGGACGCCGTCCCCGGTGACGTCGTATCCGCCGGCCAGGAACTGGCCTGCCCCCGCGAGGTCGGTGAGCGTCGCGTCGGCGTCGGACAGCGACAGGTCCCCTGCCAGGGGGCCGTCGAACAGGTACACGACGCCGCCACTGGTCCAGATCGTGTCGCCGTTGACGACCGCCAGTGTGTCGAACCCGTCGCCGTCGAGGTCGGGGATCGTCTCGACCACCCATCCAGTCAGGTCTCCCTCCTGGTCGCCGACGATGATCGCGTCGGCGTCCTGGTGTCTGACCTCGGGGTCGAAGGGGCCGTAGAAGACCCCGACGGTTCCCGGCTCGTCGCAGGGCCCGGAGTACCACCACAGCGCCGTCACGAAGTCCGGCCAGCCGTCACCGTTGATGTCCGCCTCGGCAGCCCGTCGTCCGTGGTTGAAGATCACGTCACCGTTGAGAGGGCAGTCCTCCCAAGGGTCGCTCGGCGTGGGATGGACGACCGTCCAACCGGGCGGAGCACCGAGCTCATGCGGGCCTTCGACTGCGCCGGAGGTTATGTAGCTGTCGGCGTTTCCATGTCTGCTCGCGAGGAAGTCGGGGGTGCCATCTCCATCTACGTCCCCTGCGGGAGCTACGCCACGGCCGACCTTGTCGGAGTTCAACTCGGACGCTTGGATAGTCGCGACTGGCTCGGACGGGTCGGGGGATCCGGTGGAAGCAAGGCTGAAGCGGTATGTTGCGGGCTCGGAGCCGCGCGGCGCGCCAATGAGTAGAGAAGGGGTGCCGTCCGGATCGACATCGTCGAGTCCGGCGACCGACCATCCGAACATGTCGCTGGTCTCGGGGCCGTCGATACGGAAGGCCACTTCCTCTAGGGCCTGAACCCCGGCCCGCGAGCCTTCGCACGGAGCCGTAAGCCCTGGGTCTCCCGGTCCGCTGTCGTCGTCGTCGGTTGTGTCGTCATCGTCCGCGGCGGCGACATCATCATCGTTCGAGACTGCCTCCTCTCTGTCGCCGGGCCCGGCCAGCTCGGTGTCGGGATTGCAGCCCCCAGCAAGCGACAGCATCACGGTGGCGAATCCCACCATCACGGGGCCGACTCTAGAGCTCTGTGAACGGGCAACAGCCGGTGACATGGGGATGCTCCGAGCAGATGGGGACGGCGAAAGCACCGTCATTCCCGACAAACCAAGCGTGGCTGTGGGTCAGGGGAGCGGCGCGGAGTCTCCCCTCCACACAGAGCGCGCCCAGATAGGTCCATGGGTCGGAGTCCGGCCTATCGCGGTTGATGCGCCAGGCGCTCAGGGGGTTTGTGTTGAGGAACAGGAACAGCTCGCCATCGTCCGATTGAGAGAACGCGGCAGCCTGGCCCGGGAAGGTGACGGACTGCGCCCACGGGAACCTCTGCTCACCGGGGACGTCTACTCCGAACCGCCAGTCGCACGGGTAGGTGACGTTGGGGTCTTGAGAAGGCGGTTCGTCAACATCACTGATCGGCCAGACCGGATAGCGGTCCAGATCCCGCTCGTCGAAAGGCGCTTGGGTCGGATCCTCGAGCCGCCTAACGAGCCCGCTCGTCGTTGGGTCGGAGTCCCACCTGAACCACGTCGCCCCCGCCTTCCTGAGTCCCGCGACGACCTCGACCGCCGGCGCAACTCCCGGGCCGGCGAACTCGTAGTCCACCCGGATCAACCAGCAGCCGGCCTTCGCCTCACCCATGGCCATGAGGTAGTCCCCCTGCGGCGACTTGAACAACCTTTTCGGCTCGGTCGTGGTG